>NZ_JBSOPZ010000043.1:0-57110 GCF_053763515.1 Streptomyces mabaensis | reverse complement strand
CCACGTTCCCTTCGATGTCGCAACGCCTACCAACTCGCTTGCCACCAGCACGAATGCGTTAACTACCCGGCCTTGGGGCTTGACCTCGGATCTTGGACACGGCTTCTGCGGCTGGTACCGGCGGAACATCCGCCACGGCGCCGCCGAGGACAACAAGTCCAAGGAAGCAGCGGACCACGCGCACCTCAGCCTGCACGTCTCACGACGGCTTCATAAGTGCAGCAGATATGCAGTCAGATCTGAGACTGTGCAGCGAAATTTGAGATCCTACAACCCTGTACGATCTCACGCTCCGTGTCATAGCGCGTCGCGCTGACCAACTCCTTCTCGGGCTGTCTCAGTCCTTGTCCACGTGTTCGCGTCTCAGTTTCGTGGCACTTCTGCAGGACTGGCTTTCGCGGTCGTCTGCTCTGCCCACTCACGCTGGGCCGGTGCTCGTTCCATGCGGCCGACGATGTCCGTCTTGGACGCCGCGTCCAAGGTCTCCGGAAGCTTGTCGAAGGTGGCGGGGAGCACGTCGAGCAGACTCAGGAACTGTTCGCCGCTCGGGGCGGTCAACAGCAGTTCACATCTCCAATGCGGTGACACCTCGGGGCGGTGGCTGAGCTGGTGCACGAGCGCGGGGAACAGGTAGTGCGTTGCCCCTGCGGTGACGTGTTCCCGAAGCCACTCGACCGGAAGCCGCTGGCTGAAGCCGTATGCGGCGGCCTCCTGCTCCAGGTCAAGGAGACGTTCGGTGTCGACGGCTCGGATGGTGCGGGGAGGAGATGCAGCCATGCCGGGATGATGCCAGATGGCCGCGGTGGGCCAGGCTGATGGATCAGCGCGGACGGCCGCGATCTGCCGCCGGGCGGCGTCCCAGATCTCCTCGAACGCGTCGGATGCTAGCCACTCGGGGTCATGGCCTTGTTGGTCTGCTCGACAGCGGTGAGTTTCAGCAGGTTCTTCAGCGGCTGGACGATCCCGGGTGATCTTTTCGTCGGTTGGCCGACGTGTCAGGGCATCGGTGTGAAGTCTGCAGTCTGGTCGAACAGGAATGGAGAGCCAGCCTCGGCCGGTTCCCAGCCCTGCGCCCGCGCCTCCTTGATGGTCGCGGCGACATGAGCTGGCCGAACAGGCTCTGCCTCAACGCCCAACCAGTTACTGGGGTGCGGCCGTCCAGTGGTGACTACCAACGTCGTGCCCGGACGGTCGGCGCCCCCGAGCTCGACTGCGTAAACCAACGGCGTCCAGCACAGGCCCTGCATGTAGGAGGGCTTCCTGCGAATCCGCCAGCGGTATGCGACCCCGTCGACAGTGATCCCGCGGGATCCCTTCTTGTTCAGCGTCACCTCACCCCGCACCCTCTCCCGTCATGGACTGTAGTCCCCTCCTCTGAATCGTCAGAGGATAGCCCTGGCAACAGCGACGACCTTCTTGCCGAAAGGAGTCAATGTCGTGGCTCGGATAGCCAACCAGTTGCGGCCCTGACGACCCGCTTGCCGAGTGGCGTGAGTTGCATGGGCGGCCTCGTTCGGCTCGTTCGAGCAGTGGGCCGCCCAGTTGCCGGGCCAGGCGGTTGATCTGAGTGACGAGGATGGGCCCGCTGACGCCCATGTCACGGGCTGCCGCGCCGAGGGTGGGGTAGGCGGAGGCTTTCACGAACCGTCGGAGTCACTCGTCAGCGGCGAGGCCGTTGAGCGCGGGTCGTAGCACGCGGGGTGCTTGTCTGGCTGTTCCCGGATGCGGAGGCTTTCGTTGTGGCTTGCGCTGCCGCGCGGACGTAGGGGGATCTTGTGCGTTCTGGCACGCTCCAGGCCCGGTCCTCCACCGCTGCACGCCGCTCGGCACGGGCGCTCACAGACGCAGCGAATTCCCCCACCGCACACCCTCAGCCACACACCGACTTCCTGTGCAGCCAAGGTTCCAGCGCAGCGAACGCAGGCGGGGTCGATCACTGCTCTCGCCACCCGGATAGGTGACGCTCCGACCTGCGAGTCTCACGGCGGCGGCATAAATGCCGCCGCCGTGCAGCTCTTGCTGAGATTATGCAGCGAGTTTTGAGACCCTACACCGGCCCGTTGGTTGAGCGTCAGCTCTGGGAGCCCTCTCCGCGGGGGAAGGACACCTCGACACGACGGTTCATCTTCCGGTTCTCTTCGGTGTTGTTCTCGGCAATCGGGAACTGCTCGCCGTATCCACGGATTTCGTAGGTGATATCCGCGGCGGCAAGCTCGCGGGCCAGCACCTTGTGCACGGCATCAGCACGCTGCTTGGACAGCACGTCACCGTGGGCGGAGGAACCGAGGTTGTCCGTGAAGCCGAAGACGCGGACCTTGTTGGCGTCCTGCTTCTTGATCTCCTCGGCGATCGCCTGGATACGCGCGTTGGCCGCACCGCTCAGCTTCGCGCTGTCCTTGCCGAAGAGGACCTCCGCCTGGAGGTTGAACTTGACCTCGGAGTTACTGTCCTCGCGACGCTCGTTACCGCCGTCATCGCCGATGACCTGCTTGATCTCAAGGACCTTGCCCGGAGCGAGCGTTGCGCCCTCCGGCAGCTTGAGGTCGGGGTCGTTGGCGTCGATCTCGCCTTCGAAGACCGAGGTGGCGGAGGGGTTGGGGTCATCGGCGAGGGCTGGAGCCGCGATGCCGGTCAGGGCTAGGGCGAAGGAGACAACGAATGGCGCCCGGCGAAAGGGAACTGTGGTGGTTCGCATGCCGTCACTCACTTCCGAGCGTGAGGGTGACGGACTGGAAGGTCGGCAGCATGAACGTGACCTGGGTGGTGCCTTCCGGCGGTGCCGGGAACTGCATAAAGACGGGGGTCTTGGAGTTGGCCTTGATGACAGGGATTCCGGTGGTGGCCAGCGGACGGTTCTCCGTGTCACGCAGAATGTAGTAGCGCTTCTTTTCCTTCGAGTCCACCAAGGTCGCGCCGCCCAAGGAGGCACCGCCAGCACCCTTCAAGATGGCCAGGTCCGGACCGGACCAGAACGTGGCGTCGTAGAAGTCTTTGCTGCCACTGTTCTTGACTACGCCCGTCACCGTGACAAAGCCACCGGAGTCACGAACCGCTGAGGTCACGTCGAGAGTGATGTCATCCTGGCCTTTGAGCGTGGCGATGACCTTTTCCTCCTCCTGCTTGGCGCTGCCCTTGTTCCCTCCGTCACCCTTTGACGAGGAGGACTTGGATTCCGAAGCCTTTTCAGGCTTGTCATCGCCACCACCGCAGGCTGCCAGGGTAAGAGTCAACGCTACGGCCGCGCTGACGGCCGCCGCCGTCCGACGCACCTGAGAGATCTGCCGCATGCTCATCACTGCTATTCCTCTGCTAGTTGTTCACTCGGTCAGTCGGCGTCGATGAGCCGGACTGAGAAAAGGTCCGCCACATCCGGGAGCCAGTCGTCGTTGGCCGGATCGATGGGCAGGTCCCTGCCATTGCACGTCAAGGTGCCGGGAGAGACAGGCTCGTCCTCGTCCTCGCCGTTCTCGGGGTCGTCGCTCTCACCCGGCTCCGGCTCCGGCCTCGATTCGAAGGTGCACAGCGGCTCGATGACTGCCGTGGCTTCGGTCACCGACTTCATGTCCTCGGTTCCCGGAATCACCGACTCGCCGAACGTATCCAGGCTCTCGACCTGCACCGTGAACCCGTCGCGGTGGCCGTCGTAGGGGTCACACTCGAGCACCCTTGCCTCGTTGATCTCCGCGAATCGCTCCGCCTCTGCGCAGGACTCTCCGTAGCCGAAGCCTTCTCCGTTGAAGAGATCGGACCAGTTCTCCGGGTTGAGTACCGAGCCGAGCAGGTCTCGCCCCAGCTGGTCCCGTGCCTCCTGAGCGGCTGCGAGCGCGGCGGCGTCTGCAGCCCCCTGGGCACCATTGCGGGTTGCCGCGGCCTGGCCGACCGCGAAATAGGCGAACGCGAGGAAGAGCAGACTCGCCACCACCGTGATGTAGATGGGGAAAGCCTGCCCTGCCTCGCGGTGCCTTGGTGCCAGAGCGTGGAGAACTCGCTGCATCAGCCGGCGGTGCCGACGACCGTCCGGATCGTGTTGCCGATCGTGGTGCCGATGTCCGTCATGCTGGCCACCACCGCGATGATCGCGATGACCGCGACCAGCATGCCGATGTACTCCACCGCGGTCTGGCCCTGGTCGGCCTTGCGGGTCATGCGCTCGACCGTGGTGTTCGCCCAGCCGTTGACGCGGATCTTGCTCTCGACGGCGGCCTTCAGAACGATGTTCTTCGACATGGTGTTCCCCTCCGGGTCCGGCCGACCGATTGCCGGCCGACTCGCAAGTTTCTTTGGCGTCTCCTGCGGTTCCGGCTTCCTCCCTGCCGGTGCCGCTTTCGACACGAGAAACGTACTCCGGAACCGGAGTACCGGAAGAGGGCCCCAGGGCCCAATCCAGGGCCCAAAGCGACGTTTGGGCCCCCCCGTTGGCCGCCTGGGTCTCACGACCCGGGCGCTCCGCCCCCCGTTCAGCCATGACCGGCCGTCCCCCCTCCCGTACCTGCACCGTTGCCGTGACCACGTGCCGTGCCGAGCCAGAGCGCGATGGCCTCGCTGCGGCTTGCGCTGTTCAGCTTGCCGAAGATGCGGTTGATGTGGTTCTTGACGGTCTTCTCGCTGATGAAGCAGGTGGCAGCGATCTGCTGATTGGTCATTCCGGCTGCGATCAGGTCCATCACTTCCACCTCCCTCGAACTCAGGCCGAACTCTTCCCTGGGACGCCGCTCCTGCGCAGGCGCCGCCGCGCGGGCCGGAGCGGGCCCCTGTTCCTGCCACGACTGTGCCACATTCGGTTGCAGATGCGAAGTCATGTGCGGGGGCTGCAACGAATCTGATACACGCGAGCCGGTGGGAGAGCCCGAGTTCGGCGCCCAGTACGGTCCGGTTTGCTGCGGGATTCCGTGTGCAGTTGCATCGCTTTGCGGATGAACCGGCGCATGAGGTCCGCCTTGGTACGGAACACCCGTGGTGTACACGGCGCCGAGCCCTTCCGGGAGCGGCTGCCGCGGCACCAGCCCTGGCCCGTTGCGCATATGCGCCAGCAGGGCGTTGGCCGCCGACGCGGTGAAGTGGGCCCGGCCCTCCTTGATGTCCCGTACCGCGCCCACGAGTTGGTCTGCGGTGAACTCGCCGTGGACCACATAGCCGCCCGCCCCGAGCCGAAGGGCCTCCTGAACGATCTCGCTCTCCCGGCTGTAGGTCAGCATCATGACCGGGGCTATGCGCACCAGGTGGGGCAGCACCGACATGCCGTCCACGCCGGGCATGCGGACGTCGAGCAGTACGACATCGGGACGGTGCTGCTGCGCCTCCTCGTATGCCTCTCGTCCGTCGGCCGCTTCCGCGACCACCTCGATGTCCGCTCGGCCGGACAGCAGAACGCCGAGTCCGGCGCGTACGACGGGGTTGTCGTCGGCCACGACGACACGAAGCGGCGCGGGTGCCGCGGGGCTGGGGAGGTCGGGGAAGCCTCCGGATGCCGCCGCCGGCGGGGGAACGGGGACATGACTGGGTGGGTACGAAGAACTGCGAGGGTACGAAGAATCGTCCGGCATGGTGCGGCCTCCTCTCTGGGTGTTGGGGGGAGAGTGGGGGGAAAATTCAGTGCGCGACAGGTGGTGCCGTTGCCGACCTGCCGGCGGGGAGCAGGGCCGAGACGGGGAGATCGAGACGGACTTCGGTCCCGCCGGCCGCCCGCCCCCGGCCGATGCGGATGCGGGCTCCGATACCGGCGGCACGCTCGACCATGCCGACGAGGCCGAAGTGGCCCGCCCGCTTCAGCTCGTCGAGCGACGTGCCCGGGGGCAGGCCTCGGCCGTCGTCGTACACGCTGATGCGCAGTACGCCGTCGACGACCCCGGCGGCCACATCCACGCGCGAGGGGCGGGCATGACGATGAGCGTTCTCCATCGCCTCGGTGGCAACGGTCAGCAGCTGCCTGGCGACGGCGTGCGGGACGGCGGGGACCGGTTCGGTGCCCAGCGTGCGCCAGGAGGACCGGAGCCCGGTCCTGCGCGTGAAGTCGCCGACCTTTGCCGAGAGTTCACTGGCGACGTCAACGCCCGTGGAAACCAGATCGCTCTGACGACGGAGGTCGGAGAGGAGCTCCCGGGACTCGGTGGCCGCGCGGCGGGCCGAGCGGGCCACCAGCTCGGCCTGGTGCTTCACGGTCCGCGGGTCCATCCGGTCCGCGGAGGTGGCCAGCCCTTCTGCGGCCAATGCCACGCCGTGCAGGGTCTTCGCTACCGAGTCGTGCATCTCGCGGGCCAGGCGCGCGCGTTCGCCCTCGACCGCTTCCGTGACGGCGAGCCGGGAGTGGACATCGCTGAGCGCCTGGGTGGCGGTTCCGAAGCGGAGCATCATGCCACGCAGGGCCACCCCCACCGCTCCGAGGATGACGCTGAGCCCGGGAAGGAGACTGGAGTCGGCGAGGGAGGCATCGAGGTGGGTGTTGGCCGCGTAGGCCAGAGCCATGACCAGGACGGTGAGAGCGGTGAAGAAGCCGGCGCCCCGCCAGCCGTAGACGAGTCCGGCCAGCAGAGGGGTGCAGATGGTGACATAGCTCAGCGGGCTCGCCGGCGATGCCGTGAACAGCAGGAGCGCCCCGAACAGGGCATCGACGCCGAGCAGCGCGGGGTGCTTGAGCAGCAGCGGCCCGAAACGCTCCCAGTCGCGGAAGAGCAGGTACGAGCCCATGAAAGTGACCAGGATCGCCAGACCGACGAGCCAGGTGGGCCAGCCGGGGGCGGTCCCGCGGAACGCGAAGGGCGTGGCCAGCGCGATCATCGCCAGCCGGAAGCCGAAGACCTGACGGCACATCGCCTGCAGAGCGCTGAGCTGGATCTGGAGTACGGGCTCGGCTTGGCCGGCAGTCGCAAGGCCCGCGACGCCGGTGCTGGTGATCAGCGCCGACCGGCCCTGGAAAAGCGGGTGTGTCGCCATGTTCTTCCCTCCCTCGCTGGTTCCTTCAGTGGTTCGTCAGCCTGGTGTCCGGGCGTACTCATCAGATGTTCATGCCGGATCCCAGGAACATGCCGACGCCGATGAGCAGGATGGTGGCCGGGACCATCAGCATGGTGACGATGCCGGTGGCCTGGGGGACGGCCTTGGCCGCCTTGCGGCGTGCGTTCTGCGCGTCCGTACGGCGCATGTCGTTGGCGATCGCGATCAACGTGTCGACGATCGGCGCCCCGAGTTCCTCGCCCTGCTGGAGTGCCGTGACGAACTGGGCGACCTGGTCGGACGCGTTGCGCTTGCGCAGCTCCTCGAAGGCGTCCCGGCGGCTGACGCCCATGTCCATCTGACGCAGGGTGATCTTGAGTTCGTCGGCCCAGGGACCGACGTACTTCTCGGACACCCGGTCCAGGGCCTGACGGAAGCCGAGACCGGCGGACACGACGACGGCCAGGACGTCGAGGAAGTCGGGCAGCGTCCGCTCGATGGCCGCCTTGCGTTCCCGCATGGCCGACCAGATGGCCACGTCGACCCACCAGATACCGAACGCCGCCATCCCGAGGGCGAAGAACGGGCGGCCGTTGCTCAGCATGGCGAGCGCGCCCAGGCCGCCGATGAAGCCGTAGACCGCGCGCCGGGCGGCATAGCGGTCCACCGTGAGACCACCGGGGTTGCCCGCCATGTCGAGTTTCTTGCGGAGCTTGTTGACCTGCTTGGGGCCCATCATGCGGAGCACCGCGGGGGCGTAGCGCATACCCAGACGGTCGATCCCGCCGCCGACGGCGCTGGTGCGGGTGGAGCCCACTTCGAGGGCGACGGCGAGGTCGCTCGGCAGCTTGGCGTCGGCCCGGTAGAGCCTGATGCCGTAGAAGGCGCCCGCGGTGCACAGGCCCGCGGCGAGTGCGAACAGCAGATCCATGGGGTGCCCTCTCTCAGACTTCGATCTTGGCGAGGCGGCGGACGAGGAAGAACCCGAGCCCGTACAGGGACAGGGACATCAGCACGACGACCTGGCCGAAGGCGGAGCCGGTGATCTTGTCGAGAGCACCCGGGTACAGGTTGTCGATGAACAGCAGACAGCCGAGGCCCATGGCGGGGACGATGTAGGCGGTCATGGTGACCTGGGAGAGCTGCGTACGCACCTCGCGCCGGGTTTCCTTGCGCTCCTCCAGGGTCTCGGTGAGGTTGCGCAGGGAGCTGACGATCGTGCCACCGGAGCGGTTCGAAAGAACGAGGGTGGTGACGAGGACGACCAGCTCACGGGAGGGCAGGCGTTCGGCCAGCTCGCCAAGGGCGTCGTCGATGGAATGGCCGACGGCGAGCGCGTTGGCGACCTTGCCCAGTTCCTCGCCGGCCGGCTCCTCAAGCTCCTCGGCGGCCATGGCGAGTGCCATACGCAACGCGAGTCCGGCCTGGGTGGCGTTGGCCAGAATGCGGGACAGTTCGGGCAGCTGGTTGATGAACTTCTCAATGCGCTTCTGACGCTGCCAGTTGAGGAAGGCGAAGGCCGACCACAGGGCAATGACGGCGGCGATGGGCCCGAAGAAGGAGGCCAGAAGCGAGCTGGCGACCAGCCAGAAGCCGGCGACAGCCGCCACCATGTATACGAAGAACTCGCCGGGAGTGAGATCGAGGCCGGTGGCCGAGAGCCTGAGTTCGACCTTCTTGCCGAACTTCGTCGTCCGCAGTTTGCGGTCCACGCCACGGAAGCGGCGACGCCGCCCCACCACGGGTATCTGCTGGGTCGACGAGAGTCGTTGGTACAGGGCTTCGCGCTGGGCCTTGCCCGACGCGTACACATGCACGCCCGCGACCGAGAGCACACAGAACAGCAGCGTGGCGCCGATCGTCAGCGGTGCGAGATTATCCATTTCCGGCTACCTACCTGCTACTTGGCTTCTCGGGTGGCGAGCTGTGCGTCGGACATCGCTACACCGAAGGCCTGCGGGACCGGCTGACTCGCCATGAAGAAGCGGTCGGCGATCCGGCGCGGGATCGGGTAGTACTCGAAGTGGCCGTGAATCCTGCCGTCGGCGGCCATGGGCTGCGCGAGGAAGCGGCACACCGAGACGATCTTGAAGGGCTCACGGCCGTGCGAGTCGATGATCGCGATCTCGGTGATCCGGCGGGAGCCGTCGGCGTGCCGGGTCAGCTGGACGATCACGTCGAGCGCGCTGTTGATCTGGTCCTGAAGCGCCTCGAACGGGACCTCCACCTCGGACATCGATGCCAGCGTCTGCAGACGCATCAGCGCGTCCTCGGCGTTGTTGGCGTGCACCGTGGCCAGGGAACCGTCGTGACCGGTCGACATCGCCTGGAGCATGTCAAGGGTCTCGCCGCCGCGGACCTCACCGACGATGATGCGGTCGGGGCGCATACGCAGTGAGTTGCGGACCAGATCGCGAATGGTGATCTGGCCCTTGCCCTCCACGTTGGGCGGGCGGGTCTCCAGACGGATCACGTGGGACTGCTGGAGCTGCAGCTCGGCGGAGTCCTCGATGGTGATGATGCGCTCGCCCTCGGGGATCAGCCCGGAGAGAGCGTTGAGCAGCGTGGTCTTACCGGTACCGGTGGCGCCCGACACGATGATGTTCATCTTGGCCTGGACGAGTCCGGAGAGCAGATACAGCATGTGCTCGTCCAGCGAGCCGAGGCCGATCATCTCGCGGAGCGTGAAGGCGCGGGGGAACCGCCGGATGGTCAGCGTCGCGCCGGTCAACGACAGCGGCGGAATGATCACGTTGACGCGTTCGCCACTCGGGAGCCGGGCGTCGACCATGGGATTCGCCTCGTCCACCCGGCGGTTGACCGTGGAAACGATGCGCTCGATGGTCTGCATGAGCTGTTCGTTCGAGGCGAAGCGCATCGGGAGGAGTTCCACCCGGCCGCCGCGCTCGACGAAGATCTGGTCCGGCCCGTTCACCATGATCTCGGAGACGGACGCGTCTTCGAGCAGCGGCTCCAGGATGCCAAGACCGAGGGCCTCGTCGACGACCCGGCGGATCAGCTGCGCACGCTCGACCGTGGAGAGGACCGGGCCTTCGCGGCTGATGATGTGACCGAGGACCCGTTCGAGCCGGACCCGGCGTTCGGCCGCCGCCAGCGCGGACATCTCCGCGAGGTCGATCTCCTGGAGCAGCTTCGCCCGGTAGGTGGCGACGAGATGACCGTCTTCACGGTTCCCGCTGTTGTCCTCGGGGACGCCCCGGCGCTCCAGAAGGCTCATCTGCGTAACTCCTCGGCATTGCTTGCTGTGCTGGCTGTGCTGGCTCGTTCGTCCGCTGGTCAGTCGCGGGGCATGGTGCTGGTGCGCTGCACCGGAGCGAAGTCGAGGCCCGGCACGATCGACGGGATCTCCACGGTGGCGGTCGCCTCCGCCTCGTCGAACCGGTCACCGAAGCCGACGTCGATGTCGGTCCCGTCGGCGATCCAGTCGCTCACCGCCGCTCTGCCCGCCGCTTCCGGATCGCCCGCGTTGTCGTGGGAGGCGATACGGGCAGCGGCGCGCGCCGCCGTACCGGCCTGCTGGATGGCGTAGGCCGCGATGCCGAGCTGGATCACGACGATCCCGATCAGAATCAGGAACGGCAGGAAACCGATGTACTCGACCGCGGTCTGGCCGCGGTCTCCACTCCGCCTGCGCTCAGTGCCCCCGACACGTGCGGCGCCTCCGGACATCGGATCAGCCCTCCTGCGGCGAACTGGCTTCGCCGGTCACGGTGAACGGAAAATTGACAAAGCCGGGAAAGAGCACGGGAACCGAGACTTTGACCTTCGCCCTGACCAGCTCGTGCACAGGATCGGGGTCGCATTCCGCCGTGAACTCGTAGTCCCTGTCGGCGACGCCGAGGCGTGCGCCCTCGTTGCACTCGTCGGTCCAGTCCTGATCGCCGCGCATGACGGCGACCTCGTGCGCGGCCTGGTCCGCGCCGTTTCCGGCGAGCGTGTACGCGTACCCCACCAGTACGGCCTGCCAGATCATGATGCACGTGGCGAGAATGATCGGCAGCATGCCGACGAACTCGACCGCGGTCTGGCCCCGGTCGCCGTGACGGCTGTTCACCCTCCTGAGCCGGAGAGGCCCGAGAAGCGTTCTCATCCCCCTGTCCCCCTTGTCCGGCGCCCGAAGGCGATCGAGCCGCGGTCGTTCGCCGGCTTGCCGCCCTTGCCTTCGTTGTCCGCCGTCTTCACCAGGCCGAGCTCCCCGGCGAAGCCCCACAGCGCCTGCTTGACCGTGCTTCTGGCCTCCAGGTCCTGCATCCGGCCGGCATCGACGGCTCCCTGCAGTTCCTTGAAGTTCGACGGGACGGCGACGCGCGCCACCCGGGTGCCGGTGATCCGCTCGATGAGCGGAGGCTGGATCTCGGTGTTGCGGGTGTAGCGGTTGACGAGCGTGATGGTCTCCTCGGCCTTACGGATCTGGAGCCGGTCCCACAGCCGCACCATGCGCTTGGCACCCCGGACCGCCACGACGTCCGGGGTCGTCACCAGTACGGCCAGGTCGGCCATCTCGACGGCCGTGGCGTTGGCGCTGCTCATCTGGCTTCCGCAGTCGATGACGACCACCTGGTACCGCTGGCGGAGTGCGCTGACGATCTGGCGGGCCACCCGGTCGGTCACCTCCTCGCCGCGCTCCCCCTCCCCGGGCGCGAGCAGCAGCCCGATCCCGGTCTGGTGGGTGAAGACCACGTCCTGGAGCACGCGCGGCGAGATGTCCTGGATGCCGGCCAGGTCCACGATCGAACGGCGGTACTGGACGTCCAGGTACGAGGCGATGTCTCCGGACTGGAGGTCCATGTCGACCAGCGCGGTGTTCTGGCCCGAGGCCCGTGCCGCCAGGGCGAGTTGGACCGCCGTGACCGTGGTACCGACCCCGCCCTTGCCGCCGGCGACGGCGACGACCGTACCGCCGGGTCCGGTGAACACGTCGCCGCCGTGTCCGAGGTGGCGGCGTACGCCCAGCGACCAGGCGGCCGCCGCCTGGACGCGGGTGACCAGTTCCTCGTAGCTGAGCGGAAGACCTATCAGTCCCCGCGCGCCCGAATCCATGGCGGCCGAGAACAGACCCGGGCTCGCATCGGCGGTGATGAGGACGACCCCGACCGCCGGGAAGCGCAGGGCCACCTCCCGGATCAGCTCCAGCGCCGGCACCGGGCCGATCCGCTCATGAACCAGCACGACCTCGGGCAGCTCGTCGATCGACTCGCCGGCCAGCCGGGCCAGCATGTCGATCAGTGTGGTCGAGTCGCCGACCGGTGTGGCAGGTTCCGCGTCGGGAAGCTGGCTCAGCAGAGTGGTGATGGACCGGGCGGCATCGGTGTCACCGACGGCCGGGAGGATTCTGGTGGTCATTCGACCTCACTGGTCCTTTTCGAGCTCATAGGTGCGCTCGCCGGGACGGATCGTGGTGTCGGAGCCCGGAGCGACGAGGGCCAGACGGACATGCTCCGCGAAGGACTCCGCGTACGCGACGCGCTGGGCGTCCAGGGTAGTGAGCGCGAAGGTGATCGGCACCGCCTCGGCCGGGCCGCCCTTGTCGTCCTTGTCCGGCTCCAGGGACGTGAGCCTGCCTACCGCGATCACCTGAGCGTTCGCCACGATGATCTTCGACGAGTTCAGCTCCTTCTCCTTACCGCCGGCGAAGGTGGCGAAGATGTTGACCGATGAGCCCGGCTGGATCTTTCCGGCGACACCGGTCGCGGCGTCGATCATGATGGCGATCTCCTGCTGTCCGGCCTTCAGTTCCGGACGCTTCACGATCATGTCGTTCTGCAGCAGCGAGCCCTTGCGCAGCTGGGTCACGGCGATCCTGCCCTTCAGCTGATTGAGGTCGGTCACCGCATTCTCGGACAGCCAGCGCTTGGGCATCGAAATCTTCTCGAACTGCGCGGAACTCAGCGCCGTGTACGGAGCGATGTCGGTCTTCACCCGGTACGCGGCCGTCTCGGGCCCGACCTTCGAGTTGACGTCGCTCATCACCGAAAGCACACCGGCGAACACACCGAAGGCGCAGAGGACCGACAGAAGCAGGAGTATGACGCCGCGGCGCTGGCGTGAGTTCATGGGAGGGACAACCTCGTTCAGGGACGTAGACGAAGCGGACAGGGAGCGGATGGTACGGGCGCGTGGTGCTGCGGGGAGGTACGCGAGGGGCCGGTCCGTGCGGCGGTACTGCGAGGCGAACGGTCCTCACGGTCCGCGACGGACCCGGTCGTCGGCTACGTCCCCCGGTACGTGGGTGCCCCTTGGTTCAGGACACCCGGGGTGTGAGTTTGGTTCTCGCGCGGGGCGAGCGGAGAGGTACAGAATCCGCAGCGGTCGCCGATGAGTTCCATCCCACACCAGTGGCAGTGCTCGCGCCGTACCGACGACACCAGCTGGTAGAGCACGGAGATGTCCGGAAGGTGGGCGGCGAACTCGATCAGCTTGCCCGTCCCCCACCAGCGCGAGGAGTCCGCGGGCAGCGCGGCCTCCTGGAGACCCTGCACCTGCCAGCCGGGGGCGAGAGTCTCCGTCACCCAGTCGGACTGCAACTGCCCCTTGGCCACCAGGAGCTGGGTGGCGAACTCGGGGCCCGCCAGCGAGCCGGCGCCGATCTTGATCAGCTGCGGGCTGGGGTTGGCCAGCACGCCGAACTGGGTTCCCGGAACCCAGGACTTGGCGTGCGACTTGAGGCTCACCGGCACCCGGTCGAGCTTGGCCACCGTGTTGAGCACGGCACCCGCATAGACGTAGTACGAAAGGAGCCGGGCCGCGGAGGCGACCACACCTGCGCTGAAGTCGCAGATCGAGAGCTGTCTCAACTGGCGGACCAGTACGGCGAGTCCGAGCGGCGGCAGATCGAGTTTGAGGAGAGCGATACGGTCGCTCTCCATGACCGAGCGGATGGTGTACAGGCGCTGCTCGAAAGCGGCCGGGATGGAGGACGGGTAGACCACGACGGCATATCCGTGCTGTTCGAGCATGACGCGCATGTCGACGAGGGCGGCTTCCAGGGGCTGGTCACCCGGGGACTGCAGCACCGCCGCGGGAGGAGTTTGCTGATCGGTCGGCGGCAGCACCAGGTCAGCGCTGGTCACCACAATCGCTGTCGGCACGTCAAGATCCCCGTCCACTCCGGTCGCCGGGCGCCCGGTGACCGCAGATCGTTACTGCTTAGTCCAACTGCCTCAGCACTTTATCCGCGCCCAACTCGTCAGAGAACAGCAGCCATTGACCACGCGGCGGCCAATACCCGCCCAGCGCGGCCGAAATCGGACAGCCCGAACGTGAAGGTTTCGTACCCTTGGCGACACCTCACCTTTGGGCCCGGGCTGGGTCCCCGGGCCCACGTCACAGCGGCCTCGGCTGCGTACGCTCGCGTCGGTGACGGCGATACAGGCGACACGGGCGATACGGGCGACACAGAGGGCGGCGATGATGCGGTACGACTACCCGAGGGCATCGGTCCGACAGGACGACAGGCGCCGAGGCGCGGCTTTCGCGCTGATGCGCGCGTGGGCCGCCGGCATCGTCGTGCTCGTCCTGACCGAATACCTTCAGGTCACTCTGGTGTACGAGCCCCTCGCTTCCGTTGCGCGGCTCGAGTCGTTCGGTGGCCGCCTGATGCTCGTACATCTCCCGAACGCGGTGTGCATCGCTCTCGCCGCCTGGGCAGCGGCCCGGGTGCATCGGGAGCCGTTCCGGACTGCGCCCGTGCAGCATGTGAGCGCGGCCGTCGCCGTCCCGGTCTCGGCGCAGTTGCTCAACATGGCCGTGCAGTGGGACGACCTGGCGGCCGAAGGGCTGCTGCTGTCGAATGCCGTGCTCGTGGTGGGCTGCGTCGCGGGCTGCGCGCTGGACCGCCTCCAGGACGACAACCTCCCGTAGCGAACTGTTCCGTCCGGCGGCGCTGCCGCGTCAGCGCGACGCCTCGCGATCACCCGTCCGGTGGAAATGATCCACTGATGGACCGCACCGGCCGGGCACTGCTGCAAGCCTGCGCATGTGACAGACGCACATGACAACACGCCCGTCGCCATTCCCTCCCCCGCTGCTGAGCTGCCAGCCGGCTTCTTCGAGCTGATCGACGAACTCAAGGACATCGTCAGGGGCGCACAGGTACGCGCACAGCTCAAGGTGAATACCGAGATGCTGGCCATGTACTGGGAGATCGGACGAACCCTGCTCGATCGACGAGAGAGGGAGGGGTGGGGCGCAAAGATCATCGACCGGGTATCGGCGGAGCTCAGGACGGAGTTCCCCAATCAACGCGGCTTCTCCCGCACCAATCTGAAGTACATGCAGCAGCTGGCCCGGCTCTGGCCCGAGCCAATTGGCCAGCAAGCTGCTGGCCAATTGCCCTGGGGCCACCTCCAGCTGCTGATGGACAAGTGCAAAGCCCGCTTCGAGCTGGACTTCTATGCTCAGCACGCGGTGCACTTCGGCTGGTCCCGAGACCGCCTGGACACCGAGATCCGCGGCCGTCTGCATCTCGCCGAGGGCGCGGCGGCCAACAACTTCGGCGTCACCCTGCCGGAGCAGTCCCAGGCGGTCACCGAGGTGGTCAAGGACCCGTATCGGCTTGACTTCACCCGGCTCGCCGACGATCACTCAGAGCGGGACCTCGAAGACGCGCTTGTCGCCAACCTTGTCCGGTTCCTCACCGAGCTGGGGGTCGGCTTCGCCTTCGTCGGCCGTCAGTACCCCCTCAAGGTCGGCGATCAGGAGTACCGGATCGACCTGCTCTTCTACCACTGCAGGCTGCACCGCTACGTCGTGATCGAGCTCAAGACCAAGGCGGCCCAGCCCGAGCACATCGGCAAGCTCGGCTTCTACGTCACCGTGGTCGACGACCTGGTCCGCGACAAGGAGCGTGACGATCCGACCCTCGGGATCCTCATCGCGAAGAGCCGCCACCCGGGCATGGCGGAGTACGCCCTGCAGAGCAACAACGCGCCCCTGGCCATCAGTACGTACGCCGCCCTGCCCGCGGAGATGCGGGCCCTGCTGCCCAGTGCGGAGGATCTGTCCCGCATCGCCTACGGGGCGCCGGTCACCAGGGCAGCTCCCGGACCTGCTGGACGCAGAGCACGATGAACAGCAGGCCCGCCGCCGCGAGCATCACGTTGCTCAGGATGCCGTTGCGCCATTCCGGCGGAGTCCGGGTGGAGTTGAGCAGCCAGATCAGCGTGAGCGCCAGGAACGGCATGAAGAACGCGCCCAGTACGCCGTAGACCACGACCAGGCCGAAGGGCTGGTCCAGCCAGAGCAGGGCCATCGGCGGGAAGGTCAGCCAGAGCAGGTACGCCCGGAAGGGCAGCGAGCGCTCCTTCGCGCCGGCCGCCACCTCCGCCACCGTGCCCGCGTCGGCGGGGACGCCCCGGCGGTCCCGCTGGACCCGCTCCACGAAGTCCGCGAACAGCAGGCTCACGCCGTGCCAGACGCCGATGAGCGAGGAGAAGGACGTGGCGAAGAAGCCGACCAGGAAGAGCTTGGCCGTAACCGTGCCGTAGCGGTCCTCCAGGATCGTGCCGAGGTCGATCAGGCCGCGGTCGCCCTTGGTGAGCGCGAGGCCGGACGAGTGCAGCAGTTCCGCGCCGACGATGAGCATCGCGACGACGAAGATGCCGGTGGTGAGGTAGGCGACCCGGTTGTCCAGGCGCATGACCTTCATCCAGCCGGAGTCGGTCCATCCCTTGGCGTTCACCCAGTACCCGTACGCCGCCATGGTGATCGTGCCGCCCACCCCGCCGATCAGACCGAGGGTGTAGAACAGCGAGCCGTCCGGCAGGACGGGGACCAGGCCGGCGAACGTGGCGCCCAGGTCCGGGCCGACGCGGATCGCGACGTACACGACGACCACGAACATCACGCCGATCAGCACCGTCATGACCTTCTCGAAGACGGCGTACTGGTTGAACCAGACGAAGACGAGCCCGATCAGGCCGGTGATGATCGCCCAGGTCTTGAGCCCCGGGCCGTCCGGGAACAGCGCGACGATGGGCAGGGCGCTGGACGACATCGCCGTCGCGCCGTACACGAAGCCCCAGATGACGACGTAGATCGCGAAGTAGACCGTGGTCCACCTGCCGATGCTGTGCCAGCCCTCGAAGAGCGTGCGGCCGGTGGCCAGATGCCAGCGGCCCGCCGCCTCCGCGAGGGAGATCTTGACGAGGCATCCGATGACGGCGGCCCACATGAGGGTGTAGCCGAACTTGCTGCCGGCGATGAGGGTGGCGACCAGGTCTCCCGCCCCGACGCCCGTCGCCGCCACGACGATGCCGGGACCGATGTACTTCCAGCTGGAGGCGCGCGGTGGGGGGAGGATCTTCCCCGTGCCCGTTGTGTTTGCTGCCGCCCCGCCCGATGCGCCGTCTGATGGGCTGCCTGATGCCCCGTCTGGTGCGCTGCCCGGCCCGCCGCCCGCGCTGCCGTCCGTGATGCCTGTCATATCCGGCCGTCGCCTTCCCGCTCGCCCCCTCGTGTGACTCACGTCACCCAAGCGCCCCACGGCTCGGCGCGCAAGAGGGCCCCCGCGCCCTATTGACCGGAGCATGCCATGCGCGCACGCTGTGCGCGGAGCCACCCCCACACTCCAGGAGAACCCATGCGACTTCGCATCAGAGGCAGAAAGGCCGCCACCTTAACGGCCCTCCTGGCGCTCGCGGTTGCCGCACCGCTCACCGCGACCGCCACCGCCTCTCCCCCGTCCCGGCCGTCCGCGGCGACCGTCGACGAGAACATCAGGCAGTACGAGATCCACGGCCCGTCCACCGTCGCCGCCCGCACGGCGCTGGCCGCAACCGGAGTCTCCATCGACGAGGTGGACGACCACTCGGTCGTCGTCAGCGCCGACGGCGCCGAGGCCAGGAAGCTGCGCGCGCTCGGGTACGCGCTCAAGGTCCTGCCCGGCCCGCCCGAGCGCAGCGCCGGACTCGCCGTACGGCCGCTGGACTTCCCGCCGGCCGACTCGAAGTACCACAACTACGCCGAGATGTCGGCGGAGATCAACCAGCGCGTCGCGCAGTACCCGTCCATCATGAGCAAGCGGGTGATCGGCAAGTCGTACCAGGGCCGGGACATCGTCGCGATCAAGATCAGCGACAACGTCGCGACGGACGAGAACGAGCCCGAGGTCCTCTTCACCCACCACCAGCACGCGCGCGAGCACCTCACCGTCGAGATGGCGCTGTACCTGCTGCGCGAGTTCGGCGAGGACTACGCGACCGACTCACGGATCAAGAACGCCGTCAACGGCCGTGAGATCTGGATCGTGCCGGATCTCAACCCGGACGGCGGGGAGTACGACATCGCCTCGGGCTCGTACCGCAGCTGGCGCAAGAACCGGCAGCCCAACGCCAACTCCTCCGCCATCGGTACGGACGAGAACCGCAACTGGAACTACAAGTGGGGCTGCTGCGGCGGCTCCTCCGGCAGCAAGGGCTCCGACACCTACCGGGGCGCCGCCCCCGAGTCGGCGCCCGAGGTGAAGGTCGTCGCCGACTTCGTCCGCAGCCGGGTCGTCGGCGGCAAGCAGCAGATCAAGGCGGGCATCGACTTCCACACGTACAGCGAGCTGGTGCTCTGGCCGTACGGCTACACGACCGCCGACACGGCCCCCGGCCTGACTCAGGACGACCGCAACGCCTTCGCCGCCGTCGGCCAGAAGATGGCCGCGAGCAACGGCTACACGCCCGAGCAGTCGAGCGACCTCTACATCACGGACGGGTCGATAGACGACTGGCTGTGGGGCAGCCAGAAGATCTTCGGCTACACCTTCGAGATGTACCCGGAGGGCTTCGGGGGCGGCGGCTTCTACCCGCCCGACGAGGTGATCGAGCGCGAGACCAGCCGCAACCGCGACGCGGTGCTGCAACTGGTCGAGAACGCGGACTGCATGTACCGGTCCATCGGCAAGGAGCAGCAGTACTGCGCCGGTTGATGTCCGTACGTGCGTGAAGGGCGCCCCGGGATGCTGTTCATCCTGGGGCGCCCGTCTGTACTCGGTAGTTGGCCGACCGGCCCTGTCACTGGTCGCGACGGCGCACGCTGGTCACGGCGAGTGCGGCTGCGGCGAGCGCCCACACCGCGTAGACGGTCCAGGCTCCGCTTGTCGTCCACGGGAACGCGGTCGGCGAGTGGTCGACCGCTACCAGCCGGAGCCACGCCTGCTGGGGCATGGCGTGCCCGGCGACTGCCGACCAGTGGCGGCCGTCGGTGAGGACCATGGGCAGTACGAAGATGACCACAACAGAGGCGGTCATGGTGGCCGCGGTGTGGCGGATGACGGCGCCGAGCGCCAGGCCGGCGAGCGCGCACACCGGCGCAAGGAGGGCGGACGCCAGCACGACGCGCAGGGCGCCCGGGTGGCCGATCGAGATACCCGCGTCCCGGCCGTCGAGAATCGCCTGGGTCAGACCGAACGAGGCCCCCGCGACGAACGCGCCGAAGACGGTCGTGACCGCCGTGACGACAACGGCCTTGGCCGCCATCACCGAACGGCGGGCCGGAACGGCGGCGAACGTCGTACGAATGGTGCCCGTGCTGTACTCGCCGATGATCGTGAGGGCGCCGATGACACCGAGTGCGAGCATCATGACCACGGCGGCGTTCCCGGTGAAGGCCTCCTGCAGCGGGATCCCGTCCGCGATGAAGTCGGCCCGGTCCGCCGCGTTCCGCTCCGTCCAGTGGCTGTACGTGTCGTAGGCGGTGCCCCCGTTGAAGGCGATGACGGCCAGGGCGGTGGCCCCGTACGCGATCCAGGTCGAGCGCAGGGACCGGAGCTTGATCCACTCGGCGGCGACAAGGTCGCGGAAGCGGGCACGGGGTTCGGTGGCGCCGGGTCCGCCGACGGGTACAGCCGTCGCCGATGTGGTCTCGGTCGCGGTCATCGGGACTCTCCTGCGAGGTACTGGACGCTGCCGGCGGTGAGTTCCATGAACGCCTCTTCCAGGGACGCGGACCGGGTGCTGAGGTGGTGCAGCGGGATGCGGCGCTCCAGCGCGATCTCGCCGATCCGGAGCGCGGTCAGACCGGTCACGGTGAGCAGCTCGCCCTCCGCGTGTACGGCCGCGCCTTCGGCTGTCAGCAGGTCCCTCAGAACGGTGGCGGCAGGCGTACCCACCGTGACGCTCTGCCGGGCACCGCGGGCCGAGAACTGCGCGAGGCTCTCCGCCGCGATCAGCTCGCCCCGGCCAATGACGATCAGCTGGTCGGCGGTGTGCTCCATCTCGGACATCAGATGGCTGGAGACGAACACGGTGCGGCCCTCGGCCGCGAGCCGCCTGAACAGGTCACGCACCCACTTCACGCCCTCCGGATCGAGGCCGTTGAGCGGTTCGTCGAAGAGCAGCACCGGCGGATCGCCGAGCAGGGCGGATGCGATGCCGAGCCGCTGTTTCATGCCGAGCGAGAATCCGCCGATGCGGCGCCGGGCGACCTCGGCGAGGCCGACCTCCTGCAGCACCTCCTCCACCCGGCGGTGCGGGATGCGGTTGCTGCGGGCCAGGGCGGACAGCTGCGCCACCGCGCTGCGCCCGCCGTGCACATCGTGCGCGTCGAGAAGGGAGCCGACATGACGCAGGCCGCGGGGGCGGTCGCGGAAGGAGCGGCCGTCGACGGTGACCATGCCGCTGGTCGGCGCGTGCAGGCCGAGGATCATCCGCAGCGTAGTGCTCTTGCCGGCACCGTTCGGCCCGAGGAACCCGGTCACCTGGCCGGGCCGCACGGTGAAAGTCAGGTCTTTGACGGCCGTCGTGCTGCCGTATCGCTTGGTGAGCTCATTGACTTCGATCACGGGAACAACCGTGCCGATCGGTGGCCCCGCCCGTCTTCGGACCGTCGCTGACAATTGCGGGCGCGGATGTCGACCCGGGTTGTACAACCACAGGCCGACGACCGCCCTGCGAGCACGCGCATACGATCGCGGCATGTCCGCCTCACCGCCCCTGCCGTTGCTCAAGCGCATACCGCCGGGCCTGTGGACGGCACTTGTGTGGTTCACGGCGGCAGTGCAGCCCATCGTCGAGTACGTCCTGATGCCGCCACAGCGGAAGTACTCGCTCAGCTATCCCCGGGACGGCCTGGACTCGCCCGGAGCTCAGGCGTTGCTTGCCCTCGCCTTTGTGCTGGTCCTGGCCGGCAGCGCGGTGCTGCGCCGCAGGACTTCGGTGGCGTACGGCCTGATGGTCGCCGGAACGGTCGTCTCAACGGTGGCCTGGCGCCAGGACGAGATCCCGCCCCTGCAGTTCCTTGGAGTGGACGTCGCCCTCTGCTACGTCGCGGCCACCCGGCCCCGGCACAGCTCGCTCACCGCGGCCGCCGGGGCGCTCGGCGTGCTCGCCGGTTACCTCGTCCTGCGGCTGATCACGGGGGACGACTCCGGTACCTCCCCCGAGCCGTTCGTGGCCCTGACCGTGGTCATCGCCTGGCTCATCGGCAACTCGGTGCATCAGGCCCGTGCCCACACCGAAGAGCTGCACGCCCGGGCCGCCGCCCAGGCCGTCACCGCCGAACGGCTGCGCATCGCCCGCGAGATGCACGACACGGTCGCCCACAGCATCGGCATCATCGCCCTGCAGGCCGGCGCCGCGGCCCGGGTCGTCGAGACCCAGCCGGCCAGGGCCCGCGAGGCGATGCTCACCGTGGAGCAAGCGGGGCGCGAGACGCTGTCCGGGCTGCGGCGGCTGCTCGGCGCGCTGCGCGAGGCCGACGAGGAACACGACCAGGGGCGTACACAAGCACCTCTGCAACCGGCCGCCGGCCTGGCGGACGTGGAGAGGCTCGCCGCGACGACCACGGCTGTCGGAGTCCGCGTGGAAGTGTGGTGGCAGGGCAGGCGCCGCCCGCTGCCCGCGGACATCGACCTCGCGGCGTTCCGGATCATCCAGGAGTCGGTGACCAATGTCGCACGTCACTCAGGTGCCGATTCCTGCCGGGTGAGCGTCCATTACGGCGAGGACGAACTCACCATCGAGGTCTCCGACCGCGGGAAGGGCGGCGGCACCCGTACGAACAACGGGTACGGCCTGGCCGGCATGCGCGAGCGGACCGCCCTGCTGCACGGCGATTTCACCGCCGGGCCGCGTCCCGGGGGCGGCTTCCTGGTAGCGGCCCGACTGCCCGTACCGGCAGCGGCAGGGACCGAGGCAGAAACAAAGACTGGAGCCAGATGACCATCCGCGTCGTACTAGCCGACGACCAGCCCCTGATCCGCGCCGCCCTGCAGATGGTCATCACCGATACCGCGGACATCGAGGTCGTGGGCGAGGCCGGAAACGGCGCCGAAGCGGTCCGACTGACCGACGAACTCGCCCCCGACATCGTGGTGATGGACCTCCGGATGCCCGGCATGGACGGCATCGAGGCCACCCGGCTGATCACCACGGGCGCCGGCTCCGCGCGCGTCGTCGTCCTGACGACCTTCGACGACGACGATTACGTCTACGGGGCGCTGCACGCCGGCGCGTCCGGCTTCCTCGTCAAGGACATGGCCTTGGACGACATCCTCGCCGCGGTGCGGATCGTCGCCGCCGGAGACGCGCTGATCGCGCCGAGCGTCACCCGTCGGCTGATCAAGGAGTTCGCCGGCCGCCCCACGGCGACGCCGCCACGGCGAGCAGAGCTCGGCGGCATCACCGCCCGGGAACGCGAGGTGCTCACCCTGGTCGGCCAAGGCCGGTCCAACGCTGAGATCGCCGACCAGCTCTGCATCAGCGTCGCCACCGCCAAGACCTACCTGACCCGGCTGCTCGCCAAGCTCGACGCCCGTGACCGGGTGCAGCTCGTGATCCTGGCCTATGAGGCGGGCCTGGTGGCACCGTCCCAGTGAGCGGACGAGAGGCCCTAGAGGGCCAGGCTCAGTGCCGCCGCGACCGCGAAGCCGGCGACCGAGAGGACGGACTCCAGAACGGTCCAGGACTTCAGCGTGTCCCGCTCGGAGATGCCGAAGTACTTGGCCACGATCCAGAACCCGCCGTCGTTGACGTGCGAGGCGAAGATCGAACCGGCCGAGATCGCCATGATGACCAGGGCCAGGAAGGCCTGCGAGTGGCCGCCGCCCTCCACCAGCGGCAGGACGATGCCGGCCGTGGTGACGATGGCGACCGTCGCCGAACCCTGGGCCACCCGCAGCACCAGGGAGATCAGGTAGGCGAGGACGATGACCGGCAGGCCGATGCCGTCGAAGGTGTCGGAGAGGGCCTGGGCGACACCGCTGGCCTTCAGGACCGCGCCGAAGACTCCTCCCGCGCCGACGACCAGCAGGATGTTGCCGACCGGCTTCAGCGAGGAGGTCGAGACGGACTCCAGGGACTTGCGGGACCAGCCGCGCCGGATGCCCAGCAGGTAGTACGCCATCAGCAGCGCGATGGTCAGCGCCACGAAGGGGCTGCCGAAGAACTCGATGACCGAGCGCAGGGTGGACGGGTCCAGGGCGATCGAGGAGAACGTCGCGGCGAGGATCAGGACCAGCGGGGTGCCGATGATGAGGAGGACCGTGGCGAGGGAGACCGGCGCCTCCTGGGTCGTGCGGCCGGCGGCCTGCTGCTCGGCGAGCACCTTGGCCTTGGCCTCTTCGGCCGCCTCGACCATGTCGTGCGGGACCTCGACGAAGAGGCGCTTTCCGATCCAGGCGGCGTACGCCCAGGCGGCGAGGACGGCCGGGATGCCGACGACGATGCCCATCAGGATGACCCAGCCGAGGGAGACCTTGAACAGGCCGGCGGCGGCGACCGGGCCGGGGTGCGGGGGCAGGAAGGCGTGGGTCATGGAGAGACCGGCCAGCAGCGGCATCGCGTAGAGCAGGATCGACCTGCCGGACCGCTTGGCGGCCGCGTACACGATCGGCGCGAGGACGAAGATGCCGACGTCGAAGAAGACCGGGATGCCGAAGATCAGGCCGGTGAGGCCCATGGCGAGCGGGGCGCGCTTCTCGCCGAAGAGGCCCAGCAGACGGCTGCTCAGGACTTCGGCGCCGCCCGAGACTTCGAGGATCGCGCCGAGCATCGTGCCGAGGCCGATGATGATCGCCACATGGCCGAGGATGCCGCCCATGCCGGACTCGATGACGGAGACGACGGCGGACTTCTGGACGGTGCCGAAGAGTTCGGTGACGGAGAGGCCGGCCGCGAGACCGACGGCTATGGAGACGGCGAGCAGCGCGACGAAGGGCTGGAGCCGGACCTTGATGATCAGCACGAGCAGCAGGGCGATGCCGAGGGCGGCGACGGTCAGCAGACCGGCGGTGCCGTCGATGAGGGTGAGGAGGCCGCCGGTGTGGGGAGTTGGCGGGGGTACGGCGGGGGCGGGAGCGGCGGCGAGGATCACGGGGGGACTCCGGTGGTATGGAACTGCTTCCGGGCAGGGGAGATCACGGCACGGCGCGCTGCGGGGCGCCGTGCCGCGGGTACGGCAGAGAGGGGTCAGCCGAGGACGGCCAGGGCGTCGATCTCGATGAGGAGGCCCTTGGGGAGGCCGACGTACACGGTCGTACGGGCGGCGGGGGCCTCCTTGAGGCCCTGCTCCTCGAAGTACGCGTTGTAGATCGCGTTCATCTCGGCGAAGTGGCCGACGTCGGTGAGGTAGACGCGCATCATCATCACGTCGTCCCAGCTCGCGCCGCCCTCCTCCAGGATCGCCTTGACGTTGGCGAAGGTCTGGAGGGTCTGCTCGCGCAGGGTCGGCCCGGCCGGGGTCGGGGCCTGGCCCGGCACGGCGGGCAGGAAGCCGACCTGGCCGGCGACCTGGAGGAGGTTGCCCTTGCGCACGCCGTGCGAGAACTTGGCCGGCGGGGCGGTGTGGGTGGGCGGGGTGAGCGCGGTTTTCTGGTGGTACTCGGTCTTCGCGGTGTTCTCGGTCATGAGGCTTCCTTGGGTGGGGTACGTCCTGAGTACTCCCGGCTGATCGCGTCGGCGGTGCGGCGGACCAGCGGGAGCAGGGTGAGGAGTTCCTCGGCGGTGACGACGACGTTCGGCGCGGAGACCGACATGGCGGCGACGACCCGGCCGTCCGCACCGCGGATGGGGGCGCCGATGCAGTTGATGGACTCCTCGTGGCCGCCGAGGTCGGTGGCCCAGCCCTGTTCGCGTACGGTCGCCAGCTCCTTGAGGAAGGCGCCGGCGTTGGGGATCGAACGGGGCGTGTACATGGGGTAGTCGAGCTTGTCGGCGAGCGCGCGCCGCTCGGCCTCCGGGAGGTCGGCGAGCAGCAGCTTGGCCACGGCGGCGACGGTGATCGCGACGGGCTTGCCGATCCGGGAGTACATCCGGACCGGGTAGCGGCTCTCGACCTTGTCGATGTACAGGACCTCCTTCTCCTCGTACACCGCGAGATGGACGGTGTGACCGCACTGCTCGTTGAGCGCGGCGAGGTGCGGGTGCGCGATCTCCCGTACGTCGAGGTTCTCGACGGCTTCCTGGGCGAGCGCGAAGAGGCGCGCGCCGAGGCGGTAGCGCTGGTCCTGCTGGCGGTAGACGAAGCCGTGCTCGTGCAGGGTGCGCAGCAGCCGCAGCGCGGTTGACTTGTGCACGCCGAGGCGGTCGGCGACCTGCCCGAGGTCTGCGGGTCCTTCCGCGAGCAGCGGCAGGATGCTCAGCGCGCGGTCGACTGTCTGGCTCATGCGGTACGTACCTCCACCTGGTCCTCCCCTGCCCCTGCCGCGGTCCAGCCGGGGCCGAGGTGCAGTGTCCCCCAGGCCGCGTCGTCAAGGCCGGCAAGGCGGTCGGCGTGGGCACGGGAGGGCGGGGTACCGAGGTCGCCGGGGACGGTGAGGGCGGCGGCGGCCATGAGATGCCCGTGCCGCAGCCGCTCGCGCGGAGCGAGTTCCCGGAGGGTGGCGGAGAGGAACCCGGCGGCGAAGGCGTCGCCGGCGCCGACGGAAGCGACGACGTCGACGCGGACGCCGGGCACGAAGGTGACGGTGTCGCGGGGCTGCTCTCCCCACCCACCCGCCCTGAGTCCGAGGGCCGCGGGCCCCCCGCCCCCCGGGCCGGGCGTGGCGGGCGCGGTGCCGGCCGGTGCGAGGGGCTCGCGGGTGTAGGCCGTCGCTCCCTGCGCGCCCTGCTTGACCACCAGGACCGCCGGTTCCGGGAGGGCCGCGCGGATCGCGTCGCCGTTCGTCAGGCCCCAGGCCGCCTCCGCCTCGTCCTCGCCGACGAACACGATGTCCGCGCCGCGCGCGAGGTCGAGCAGGGCGCGGGGGCCGGCGGCGTCGCGCCACAGGTTCGCGCGGTGGTTGACGTCGAACGAGACGAGGGGCCGGCCGGGGCGACGTGTGGTGAGCTCGCGCATCAGGGCGAGGCAGTCGTCGGAGAGGGCGGCGGTGATACCGGAGAGGTGCAGGATCCGGCCGGACCAGAGGTCCTCGTACGGCATCTTCCGCGAGGACATCGCGGAGGCGGCGGACCCGGCCCGGTAATAGGCCACCTCGGCAAGCCCGCCCCGCGGACCATTGCCGCCGTCCGCCGGCCCGGCGACCGCACCCGGCGCCACCGTCGCATCCGTGCCCGCCGCAGGCGCAGGCGTGGCGGGCACGACAGCGTCCCGCACGGCGGGAGCCGCGGCTGCGGGCGCACCCGGCGTAGCCACGGCCTCGGCAGTCACAGGCCCGCCGCCGGCCGTCGGCCCGGCGACCGTACCCGGCGCCGCCGCCGTACGCGCATCCGGCGCACCCACCGCACGCGCACCCCGCGCCGCCGTCACATCCGCGCCCCCCGCCGGAGGCGACGTCGCGCGTTCTCCTGCTGTGCGGAAGTAGATGCCCGTCGGGCGGCGCGGGTCGCGGTGGACCGCGGTCGTGTCCACTCCGTATGCCGCGATCGCCGCCACCAGGTGGTCGCCGAAGGCATCCGCGCCCACCCGGCTGATCCACCTCGCCGTGTGGCCGGAGGCCGCGACGCAGCAGGCGACGTTCGATTCCGCGCCGCCGATGCCGCGCTCGAACGACGGCACGTCGGCGAGGCGGCCGGGTCGCGTGGGCAGGAACGTGACCATGGACTCGCCGAGTGCGACGACGTCTGCCAGTACGGGGGCGGTCACGATCGCTCAGCCTCCTCTTCCGGTACTTCGGTCGGTCGCGGGCACCATTGACCCGCCGTTGGCTCGGATGTTAGACAGCGGTAAGCGAAACACGCAATGGGCGTTGCAAGGAATGCAACGCAGGCAACGCAGGACTCCGGAGGAACCCATGGCTGCCGACAACCCCGTCGGGCGACTCGCCCTCGAACCGGCCGACCACCGCTTCAAGGCCCTCCCGCCGGACGCCGAGGCCGCCGGGCTCACCGTCGGCGCCCTCGCCGCCGAGCGCCGCAACCTGTTCACCGGCGGGTTCACCACCCCCGTCCTCGCCCTCTCCGCCGAATCGCTCGCCCACAACCTCGCGCTCCTGGAGACGTACGCCGAGCAGCACGGCCTCGCCTTCGCCCCGCACGGCAAGACCTCCATGTCCCCGCAGCTCTTCGAACGCCAGCTGGAGCGCGGCGCCTGGGGCATCACCGCCGCCGTCCCCCACCAGGCGCGCGTCTACCGCGCGTTCGGCGTCCAGCGGATCTTCCTCGCCAACGAACTCGTCGACGCGGCCGCCCTGCGCTGGGTCGCCGGGCAGCTCGACACCGACCCCGGCTTCCGGTTCATCTGTTACGCCGACTCCGTGCGCGGCGTCGAGCTGATGGACGCCGCCCTGCGCGACGCGGCCGCCCGCCGCCCCGTCGACGTCGTCGTCGAGCTCGCCGCCGGCGAGGGTGCCCGTACCGGCGCCCGCACCGACGCCGACTGCACCGCGGTCGCCGACGCGGTCGCCGCCGCCACCACCCTGCGCCTGGCCGGCGTTGCCGGGTACGAGGGCGAGGTCCCGGACGCCGACAGCGACCGCGTCCACGCCTGGCTGCGCCGCCTCACCGCGCTGGCGGCCGACTTCGACAAGGCCGGCCGCTTCACCGGCGTCGACGAGATCGTCGTCAGCGCCGGCGGCAGCGCCTGGTTCGACGCGGTGGCCGACGTGTTCGCCGGCATCCCCGCGCTCTCCCGCCCCGTACTCAAGCTGCTGCGCTCCGGCGCGTACGTCTCCCACGACGACGGCCACTACAAGCACCTCACCCCCTTCAACCGGATCCCCGAAGAGGGCGCCCTCCAGCCCGCCTTCCGGCTCTGGGCCCAGGTCGTCTCCCGCCCCAGCCCCGAGCAGGCGTTCCTCAACGCGGGCAAGCGCGACGCCGCGTACGACCTCGGTCTGCCCGAGGCGCAGGTCGTACGCGACGCCCGGACCGGCGACGTCCGCCCGGCCACCGGCCTCACCGTCAGCGGCCTGTCCGACCAGCACACCTGGGTACGGACGGACGCGTCGGCCGCGCTCGAAGTCGGCGACTGGGTGGGCCTCGGTCTGTCCCACCCGTGCACGGTCTTCGACAAGTGGCAGCTGATCCCCGTCGTCGACGCGGACGGCACGGTCACCGACTTCGTCCGTACGTTCTTCTAGGGGCGCCCGCCATGGAACTCGTCATCCGCGACGCACGCCTCATCGACGGCACCGGCGGCCCCTCCTCCCGCGCCGACGTCGCCCTCGACGGCGGCCGGATCGTGGCCGTCCGGCACGAGGGGGACGGCGGCCCGCGCCCGACCGGCCGACGGACCCTGGACGCGGCCGGCCTCGCCCTCGCCCCCGGCTTTATCGACATGCACGCGCACAGCGACCTCGCCCTGCTGCGCGATCCGGACCACTCCGCGAAGGCCGCGCAGGGCGTGACCCTCGAAGTGCTGGGCCAGGACGGCCTGTCGTACGCGCCGGTCGACGACCGCACGCTCGCCGAGGTGCGCAGGCAGATCACCGGCTGGAACGGGGACGGCTCCGACATCGACTTCGACTGGCGCACGGTCGGCGAGTACCTGGACCGGCTCGACCGGAACTTCGGCGGGCAGGGCATCGCGGTCAACGCCGCCTACCTCGTCCCCCAGGGCACGGTCCGGATGTACGCGGTCGGCTGGGAGGACCGGCCCGCCACCCCCGCCGAGATGGGCCGGATGAAGCAACTCGTCGCACAGGGCCTGGAACAGGGCGCGGTCGGCATGTCGTCCGGCCTCACCTACACGCCCGGCATGTACGCGGGCGACACCGAGCTGACCGAGCTGTGCCGGGTCGTCGCGCAGTACGACGGCTACTACTGCCCGCACCACCGCTCGTACGGGGCGGGCGCACTCCAGGCGTACGAGGAGATGGTCGGCCTCACCCGGGAGGCGGGCTGCGCCCTCCATCTCGCCCACGCCACCATGAACTTCGGCGTGAACAAGGGAAAGGCGCCGGACCTGCTCGCGCTGCTGGACGACGCGCTGGCCGGCGGCGCGGACATCTCCCTGGACACCTACCCCTACACCCCGGGCTGCACGACACTCGTCGCGATGCTGCCCAGCTGGGCGAGCGAGGGCGGTCCGGAGGCGGTCCTCGCCCGGCTGCGGGACGACGAGACGGCGGAGCGGATCCGGTACGTACTGGAGGAGGTCGGCGCCGACGGCTGCCACGGGGTGCCCATCGAATGGGACACCATCGAGATCTCCGGCGTCTCCGACCCCGGGCTGGCCGGCTGGGTCGGCAGGACGATCGCGCACAGCGCGGCGGAACGGAACGAGGCCCCCTGGGTCACCGCCCGCCGCCTACTGATCGACGACCGGCTGGGGTCGACGATCCTCCAGCACGTCGGCCACGAGGAGAACGTCCGCGCGATCATGCGGCACCGCGTGCACACCGGCGGCAGCGACGGAATCCTGCAAGGCTTCAAGCCGCATCCGCGCGCGTACGGCACCTTCCCGCAGTACCTCGGCCGGTACGCACGCGAACTCGGCGTCCTCACCCTGGAGGAGTGCGTCGCGCACCTCACCTCCCGCCCGGCCGCCCGGCTCCGGCTGCCGGACCGGGGTCTCGTACGCGAGGGCTACCGCGCCGACCTGGTCCTCTTCGACCCGGAAACGGTGGCGGCGGGCTCGACGTTCGACCACCCGCGCACCCTGCCGACCGGTATCCCGCACGTCCTGATCGACGGCCGCTTCGTGATCGAGGACGGAAAGCGGACGGACGTCCTGGCGGGCCGGTCGGTCCGGCGTACGGCCTGAGCACGCCTGAGCACGTGCGTGCCACGGCTACCCCCCGGGAGCCGTGGCACGCGACGCTCAGTGCCCGGAACGCTCAGAGCCGCTGCCAGAGCGCCGGCACGTTGGGCGGCTCCCAGCCGGTCTGCGCCTGGTGGCCCTGGACGCAGCGGTAGGCCGCTCCGCCGTACGTGACCTGGGCACCCGCCTGGTAGACGGTTCCCGCGGCCCACGTACCGCCGGGCTCGCCCGGGTCGCCCGGGTCGCCGGGGTCGCCCGGGTCGCCCGGGTCACCGCTGGTCGTCTTCAGCGTCAGCCCGTACGCCTGGATCAGCGGGTTGATCGGCTGGTGGTACGTCGTACCGCCGCTGCGGCAGTTCCCCGACCCGCCGGAGGTCACGCCCTGCGCCTGGCTGCCGGATATGTAGGAACCACCCGAGTCGCCCGGCTCGGCGCACACCGTCGTCCGAGTCACGCCGCTGATGGTGCCCTCGGGGTAGGTGACGCTGGTGTTGTGCTGCTGGATGGTCCCGCAGTGCCAGCCGGTGGTGGAGCCGGAACGGCAGACCGAGGCACCGACCGGTGCCTGGACCGAGCCGGTGACCTGCACATTCTGACCGCCCTGGCCCTTGACGTGCGGGGTCGCGGTCCAGCTGCTGTTGGTCGCCACCCAGGCCATGTCCCGGCCGGGGAAGGTCGACGCCTGGAAACTGCCCTGGGCGACCTGGTTGTACCCGCTGGTGGTGGTGCCGGCCCGGCCGCAGTGGCCCGCGGTGGCGAAGCCCTGCGTGGTGCCGCGGGTGACGGCGAAGCCGACCGAGCAACGCCCGCTGCCACCCATGTAGTACGCCTCGCCGCCCCGGATGTCGTAGAGCGGGCGCGGCTGTTCGGTGGACCTCTCCACCGTGACGAGCGCCCGGTCGGCGCGGCTCGCGGCGATCAGCTTCTCGGCCGCCGCCGACTCGGCCGCGCGGACCACCACGGTGTTGGCGCGGACGTCGACGTACCAGACCGGCGCGCTGGTCGACCCGTTACGGGCCGCCGCACGGTCCAACGCGGCCTTGACACCGTCGAGTTCGTCCAGCGTGTGCGGAACGACCTTGGCACGCGCGCCCTTGGCGTTGATCGCGGCGGCGTCCGCGGCCCGGGTGGTGGCCACCGTGAGGGTGGCCGAGTCGGCCCCGTCCACCCAGGCGCCGGCGTACGAGCCGGCCAGCCGGTGTTGGAGCCGGCCCGCTGTCGCGCCCGCCTCCGCCTCGTTCACCAGCCGGTCCGCTGCCTCGGCTGGGGTGAGGCCGAGGTCGCGCTGCATCGCCCGGAGCAGTTCCGGCTGCGCGGCGCCGACGGCGAGGGTGCCGGCGGGGTCGGCGGCGGGGGTCTGCTGCGCGGTGGCGGCGCCCTGCAACGCGGTCAGGACCAGCCCTCCGGCAGCGGCGATGGCGACGCACGCCGCCCTGGCGTGTCTGTGGAGCATGGGGAGTCTCCTCGGTCTCGGGTGGGGATGTGCCGAAACCCTAGGAGCGCGAACCCCCTGACAGCAGACTTCAGTTGACCCCTCTCACCGCGTTATGGCGGTCGGCTCCCGGGAGGCCAGCCAGGCCGCGTAGCTCGTACTGCGCCCGACGGCGTCGGTGTGCGCGGCACGGACGTGTGCGAGCACCGCGGGGGCGGTGGCGGCCGCCCGCCCCTTGGGGTGCCAGCCCAGCAGGTGCCGCCAGATCAACGGCGTACCGGCGAGTGGCCTGGTCACCATTCCGGGCGTGGCGGGGAACGTCGCCCGGCACAGTCCTACCGCCCGGCTGACCTGGACCAGGTGGACGCAGGACGCCGTGTCGGTCTCGTACACACAGGACGGCGTGAATCCGGCGTCGGCGCATGCGGCAGCGAAGCAGTCCGCGAAACAGCCGTCGCCCGGTACGTCCGTCCACGCCTCGGCCGCCAGCTCCGCAAGCCCGATCTCGGTGCGCGCGGCCAGCGGGTGGTCCACGGCGAGCATGACGAAGACCGGGTCTCTCGCGACCTCGCTCCACACCAGCCGGTCTGGTTCGGGCGGCACGCTCTCCCCGCAGGTGCCGATGAGCGCGTAGTCCAGCCGTCCTTCGGCGGCGCAGGCGGCGATCTCCCGCTCGGACCAGGAGGTGTGGGTCGCGACCGGGGCGCCGGGCTCGGCGGCGGCCAGCCGGTCGACCAGCCCGCCGAGGAGGGGACCGTGCGTTCCACCGAGCCGGAAACCCGGCTTCTGCACCCGGGTGCGCGCGAAAAGCAGTGCCTCCTCCTGCAGTTCGTGAACGGCTGGCAGGAGGACGCGGGCGCGGTCCAGCACGAGGTCCCCGAGGGCGGTAGCGCGTACGCCGTCACGCCCGCGCTCGAAGAGCAGGCCGCCCAGAGACCGTTCGATGCGCTTCAGCTGGGCGCTGAGAGCGGGCTGGGCGAGTCCGAGCACGGTGGCCGCCTTGGTGAGGCTGCCCGCGTCGGCTATGGCCCGGATCGTCTTCAGATGCCGCAACTCCAAGTCCATGCACTGAGCTTGGGCCCCGTGGAGCGTGGCGGCAATAAGAAGGTCCGGACCAAGTGGGGGAGCGGACGGCCTAGGACCAAAGCCTAGGACCGAAGGAGGTAGACCGGTCCCCGCGCGGGCCGATGCCGCGCCCGGGCGGACTGCGTAAGGTCGACCACATGGCCGATACAGAGAATCCCCCGCAGTTCGACCTCGACGCCTACCTCGGCCGGACCGGCTGGTCCGGGGAGCGGCGCGCGGACGCCGGGACACTGCGCTCCCTGCACCTCGCCCACATGTACGGCATCCCGTTCGAGAACCTGGAGCCGCTCGGCGGGGCGGCCCCCTCCCTCGCTCCCTCCGACCTGGTGGCGAAGCTGATCCGCGGCGGCCGGGGCGGGTACTGCTACGAGCACAACACCCTCTTCGCCACCGTGCTGGAGGCGTTCGGTTTCGGTGTCACGCGCCTGGCCGCGCGCGTCGTGCTGGGCGCCGACGGGGCGATCCGGCCGCGTACGCACATGCTGCTGCTGGTCGACGTGCCGGGCGAGGCCGGGCCGTATCTCGCCGATGTCGGCTTCGGCGCGGGCGGCGCGCTGCTCGAAGCGGTCCCGCTGGTCGCGGACACCGAGTTCCGCGACGGGTACCGGCGCCACCGCCTCGTCCACCGGCCGCACCGCGGGCCGCTGGAGCTGTGGGTGCTCCAGGCGTACGAGGGCGGGGCGTGGACGGATCAGTACGAGTTCACCCTGGAGCCTTACGAGGCACCGGACTTCGACGTCATCAACTGGCACGTCGCGACGAACCCCCGCTCGCCCTTCTCCCAGACTCTCTACGTCCAGCGCACCACGCCGGACGCCCATCTCGCGCTCCACGGCCAGCACTTCGTCGAGACGAGCCCGGACGGCTCCCGCAAGGAGCGGGAGTTGTCCGGACCGGACGAGGTCGTGGACGTCCTGACGGCCGACTTCGGCATCGCCGTACCGGCGGGCCTGTTCGGGAGCTGACCATGCCGGGGTCACAGCCCCTGCACCTCGAACCAGACCGTCTTGCCGATCCCGCACGCGCGCGGAAACGCGCCCCACGCGGCGGCGAGCGCGGCCACTAGCGCCAGGCCGCGCCCCGACTCGTCGTCCGGCCCCGCGTGACGCAGCTGCGGAAGCGTGCCGTTGGCGTCGGACACCTCGACGCGCAGGGCGCCCTCGCGCAGGACGCACCGCACCCACACCTCGCGGCCGGGCGGGACGCGGGCGTGCCGGCAGGCGTTGCTCACCAGCTCGCTCAGCAGCAGGACGGCCGTGTCGGACACGTCGTCAGGAACCTTCCACTCGCGCGCCTGCCCGGCGAGAAACGCCCGTGCGCGGCCGACACTGCGGGGCGTACGCGGGAGCCGCCACTCGATGGGCTGGTCCATGTGCTCGTTCATGGCTCATACGGTGCTGGTGCGGGCATAGCCTCTGGAGTAACGACGTGGGTACGCACGGTGCTTGTACCCGGCGGGTACCAGGGGAGGTGGCCGTGACGGAGACGTGGCGGTACTGCGGCAACCAGGTCAAGCTGTGGCGCACGCAGGCGGGGGTCAGCCGCGAGGAGCTGGGCCGGGAGGCGGGCTACGAGTACGAGACGGTCAAGTCGATGGAACAGGGCCGCAGACGCCCGACGGTCCGGCTGCTCCAGATCGCGGACCAGATGTGCGGGGCGACGGGGAAGCTCGTCGCGGCCCAGGAGTTCCTGAAACCGGAGCCGTTCCCGGCGCGTTCGCAGGAGTTCATGGCGGCGGAGGCGGAAGCGATCTCTCTGCATTCGTACGAGCCACTACTGATCCCCGGATTGCTCCAGACCGAGGACTACGCACGGGCGTTGATCAGCGAGAGTTGCCCGCCACTGGACGACGAAACGGTGGAGGAACGGGTGGGCGCACGGCTGCGGAGACAGGACGCGCTGACCCGCAGGAGGAGCACGGTCTACGGGTTCGTGGTGTACGAGGCCACGCTGCGCACGATGGTCGGCGGACGGGACGTCATGCGGAGGCAGCTACGGCACCTGGTGGAGGTGGGCGAGCTGCGCAACGTCTCGATCCAGGTGCTGCCCATGGGCCGGTGCAGCGGCGTGGCACTCAACGGCCCGTTGGTCCTGCTGGAGACCCCCGACCACGAACAATGGGCCTGGGCCGAAGGCCAGAAGACGAGTGCGCTCTACGCCGAACCCGGCAAGGTCAGTGCCCTGACGCAGGCACATGGCATGATCCGCATGAACGCCCTCAGCATCGCGGAATCGGCGGAGTTCATCGGGAAGGTGGCGGAAGAGCTATGAGCGAACGACTCAGGTGGTTCAAGTCCAGCTACAGCGACAGCGAGGGCTCCAACTGCATCGAAGTCGCCCTGGACTGGCGGAAGTCCACGCACAGTGACAGCGAGGGCAGCGCCTGCGTCGAGGTCGCCGCCTGCCCTCACACCATCCACGTCCGTGACTCGAAGCTCGGTGAGCGCGGCCCGCAGTTCGCTGTTCGCGCCGCCGCCTGGACCGCGTTCCTGACCGAGATCCGGTACTCGGAACCCGAGCGCCCCTTCTGAGGCAGAGGCAGGGGTGGTCGCTCAGACCTGTCCGAGGTCCGAGCTCACCCAGCGCTGCGGTCGCATATGGATCACCAGCTGCTCGCCGTGGTTCTCCCAGGCGAAGTCGACATAGCCTTCGACCTTCTCCGGCGGCAGGTAACGCGCGGAGAGCTCCACCAGCTCCTCCCTCGTGGCGGCTCGCGACGACACGACCGGCCCCTCCACCGACACATAGCGGATGGTGGGCTCGTGCCGGTCCACCATCAGACTGAACCTGCCCGCCGCCTCGATCATCCCGGCCTTGCGGGAGTCGCGTCCGGTCATGATCCAGATGTCGCCGCCCGGTGCGTACTGGTACCAGATCGGCACCGTGAGGGGCGCTCGCTCGTCCCCCTTGCCCGCGTCGACCGCGAGCGCGGCAATGTGCGGCTCGGCGAGGAACTGCTCACGTTCTTCACGGGAAAGGGCCACGGGACTCTCCTTCGCGATCGGACTGTCTGTGCCCTTTCAACTCCTTCGACGCGTCCACGATTCCCCCCGGGGGTGATGTGGACAACACCGATCCGCCGCCAACAGCGTTCGGCAACGGAATCCGTAGGTTGCGGTCGCGTTACGGTGGCGCTTTCGAAGGGCTCGGGCCGCTCCCGCCGAGCGATGCACCAATCGGGACATTCTTGTCGCGAGCTTGTGGCACAAATCGTGAGGCGAGCGCCCCGGCGGCCCCGTAAGCTCCCCGCATGCAGGTGATCCAGTCAACGAAGCTCGCCAACGTCTGTTACGAGATCCGGGGCCCTGTGCTCGAGGAGGCGATGCGGCTCGAGGCAGCAGGTCACCGCATCCTCAAGCTCAACACCGGCAACCCGGCCGCCTTCGGTTTCGAGTGCCCTCCCGAGATCCTCGAGGACATGCTGCGCAACCTCGGCAGCGCGCACGGGTACGGCGACGCGAAGGGGCTGCTGTCCGCGCGGCGCGCGGTCATGCAGCACTACCAGACCAAGGGCATCGAGCTGGACGTCGAGGACATCTACCTCGGCAACGGTGTCTCCGAGCTGATCCAGATGTCGATGCAGGCGCTGCTGGACGACGGCGACGAGGTGCTCGTACCGGCCCCGGACTATCCGCTGTGGACCGCGTCGGTCTCGCTCGCCGGCGGTACGGCCGTGCACTACCGCTGCGACGAGCAGTCCGACTGGATGCCCGACCTCGCCGACATCGAGCGGAAGATCACCGACCGCACCAAGGCGATCGTCATCATCAACCCGAACAACCCGACGGGTGCGGTGTACGACGACGAGATGCTGCGCTCCCTGACGGAGATCGCGCGCCGGCACAACCTGGTCGTCTGCTCCGACGAGATCTACGACAAGATCCTCTACGACGGCACCACGCACACCCCGACCGCCGCCATCGCGCCGGACCTGCTGACGCTGACGTTCAACGGGCTGTCCAAGAACTACCGGGTGGCCGGCTACCGCAGTGGCTGGCTGGCGGTCTGCGGCCCGAAGGCGCACGCCTCGTCGTACATCGAGGGTCTGACGATCCTGGCCAATATGCGGCTCTGCGCCAACATGCCCTCGCAGCACGCGGTGGCCACGGCGCTCGGCGGGCGCCAGTCGATCGAGGACCTGGTACTGCCGGGCGGACGGATCCTGGAGCAGCGGAACACCGCGTACGAGCTGCTCACCCAGATCCCAGGGGTGACGTGCGTGAAGCCGAAGGGCGCGCTGTACCTCTTCCCGCGGCTCGACCCGACGGTCTACAAGATCAAGGACGACCGGGCCATGGTCCTGGACCTCCTCCGCGCCGAGAAGATCATGGTCGTGCACGGTACGGGCTTCAACTGGCCGGAGCCGGACCACTTCCGGATCGTCACCCTGCCGAACACCGAGGACCTCGCGGACGCGGTGACCCGGATCGGGAACTTCCTGGACGGTTACAGCCAGCCATAGTCCGACAGTCCGACCCGACTCAACTTTAGACTCGATCCAAGCTAGGATGGTCTCCTGACGACCCGCGCAGGAGGCCATCCCCATGTACGAGCCGATCCGCACCAAGTCGGTCCACCGCATGGACCGTGCCGCGGCCGCCGACTATCCGCACCGCAGCCGCGAGGAGGAGCTGGACATCCAGCTCGCGGGCCATCTGGCCGCGCTCCTCGCCGTCACCGACGAGCTGGGTCTCGACGACGCCGCCGAACACATCGCCCGGCAGGTGGCCCGGCTCCGGGGCGCCCCGCCCGCCCGGCACGCGGGCCTCACCTCCGCCGGCACCGACGCCCTGCACCGCCGCGCCCACGACATCGCGGGCCGCGCGCTGGTCGTCGCCGCGTCCCGTGCGGACACCGCCGCCGCGATCCTCGCGGCCGAGCGGATGGACGTACACGCCGCCGCGCTGGAACTGGCCGGCGCCCACTGACGGCCCCGGTCCGCGTGCCGCGGAGGCGCGCGGACCGGGTGCCACTCGCCTGCGGCGCGCATGGCCGAGTGCTGTGTGCGGACGCGCCGACGGCGGGCCTCCCCAGAAGGAAGCCCGCCGTCAGGTCAACAGCCGCGCAAGAGCGACTAGCCCAGGCGCTTCACCAGGGCGCGGTACTCGTCCCACAGCTCCTTCGGGGTGTGGTCACCGAAGGTGTTGAGGTGCTCGGGGACCAGCGCCGCCTCCTCGCGCCAGACCTCCTTGTCGACCGTGAGCAGGAAGTCGAGCTCGGCCTCGGAGAGGTCGAGGCCGTCGGTGTCCAGGGACTCCTTGGTCGGCAGGATGCCTATGGGGGTCTCGACGCCCTCGGCCTTGCCCTCCAGGCGCTCGACGATCCACTTCAGGACGCGGCTGTTCTCGCCGAAGCCGGGCCACACGAACTTGCCCGCGTCGTTCTTGCGGAACCAGTTCACGTAGTAGATCTTCGGGAGCTTCGCGGCATCGGCGTTCGCGCCGACCTTGACCCAGTGGCCCATGTAGTCGCCCATGTTGTAGCCGCAGAACGGCAGCATGGCGAACGGGTCGCGGCGCAGCTCGCCGACCTTGCCCTCGGCGGCGGCGGTCTTCTCGGACGCGACGTTCGCGCCGAGGAAGACACCGTGCTGCCAGTCGAAGGACTCGGTCACCAGCGGTACGGCGGTGGCGCGGCGGCCGCCGAAGAGGATCGCCGAGATCGGCACACCCTTCGGGTCCTCCCACTCGGGGGCGATGATCGGGCACTGGCCGGCCGGCACGGTGAAGCGGGCGTTGGGGTGGGCGGCCGGGGTGCCGGACTCCGGCGTCCAGTCGTTGCCCTTCCAGTCGATCAGGTGCGCGGGCAGCTCCTCGGTCATGCCCTCCCACCACACGTCGTTGTCGTCGGTGAGCGCGACGTTGGTGAAGACCGAGTTGCCCCACATGGTCTTCATGGCGTTGGCGTTGGTGTGCTCACCGGTGCCGGGCGCGACGCCGAAGAAGCCGGCCTCGGGGTTGATCGCGTAGAGGCGGCCGTCCTCGCCGAACCGCATCCAGGCGATGTCGTCGCCGATGGTCTCGACCGTCCAGCCGGAGATCGTGGGCTCCAGCATGGCGAGGTTCGTCTTGCCACAGGCCGACGGGAAGGCGGCGGCGACGTACTTCGACTCACCCTGCGGCGGGGTGAGCTTGAGGATCAGCATGTGCTCGGCCAGCCAGCCCTCGTCGCGCGCCATGACGGACGCGATGCGCAGGGCGTAGCACTTCTTGCCGAGCAGGGCGTTACCGCCGTAGCCGGAGCCGTACGACCAGATCTCGCGCGCCTCGGGGAAGTGCGAGATGTACTTGGTGGAGTTGCAGGGCCACGACACGTCCGCCTCACCCTCGGCGAGCGGCGCGCCGAGCGTGTGGACGGCCTTGACGAAGAAGCCGTCGGAGCCGAGTTCGTCGAGGACCTGCTGTCCCATGCGGGTCATGGTGCGCATGGCGACGGCCACGTAGGCGGAGTCGGTGATCTCGACGCCTATGGCGGAGAGCGGCGAGCCGACCGGGCCCATGCAGAAGGGCACGACGTACATCGTCCGGCCCTTCATCGAGCCGCGGAAGATGCCCTTCTCACCCGCGAAGATGTCCTTCATCTCCGCCGGGGCCTTCCAGTGGTTGGTCGGGCCCGCGTCCTCCTCCTTCTCGGAGCAGATGAAGGTCCGGTCCTCGACGCGCGCGACGTCGGTCGGGTCGGAGGCGGCGTAGTACGAGTTCGGGCGCTTGATCGGGTCGAGCTTCTTGAAGGTGCCCTTGGCGACGAGCTCGTCGCACAGGCGCTCGTACTCGGCCTCGGAACCGTTGCACCAGACCACCTGGTCGGGCTCGGTGAGGGCAGCGATCTCGTCAACCCAGGAGATCAGCTCCTGGTGGTTGGTGGGAAGGGTGGGAGCCGCGATGTCGCGCGCCACGATTGCTCCTTGATGAGGGGTTTTTGTATGTATGCCCCTTGGGGGCTGCGACCCGGATACTTCGTAGCCCGCTCATCCGGTGCCGACCGCACTCATCTGATCATCGGTGCACTTCGCCCATATGTCCAGAGGACCTCTCACGTGAGCATTGCCACTCGACAACCGAGTACCCGTGCGTAACCTACGGTCGCGTAGGTAGCATGGGCCCATGAATTCAGCCGCATCCGACGATTCCTCCGGGGATCGCGGGCCGGGGGGTCCGGTGGAGATTCCCCTGCCCGCTCTGGTCAAACCGAAGCTGCGCGGCTGGCTGCACGCCGGCATGTTCCCGGCCGTCCTGGTCGCGGGGGTGGTGCTGCTCGCGCTCACCGACTCCACGCGCGCCCGGGTCGCGTGCGGGATCTACATCCTGACCGCGTGCCTGCTCTTCGGCGTGAGCGCCCTCTACCACCGCGGCACCTGGGGCCCGCGCGGCGAAGCGATCCTGCGCAGACTCGACCACGCCAACATCTTCCTGATCATCGCGGGCACCTACACCCCGCTGACCATGCTGCTCCTGCCCGAATCCACGGGACGCACGCTGCTGTGGGCGGTCTGGGCGGCGGCGCTGGCGGGGATCGCCTTCCGGGTCTTCTGGGTCGGCGCCCCGCGCTGGCTCTACACCCCCTGTTACATCGCGATGGGCTGGGCCGCCGTCTTCTTCCTGCCCGACTTCATGCGCACGGGCGGGATCGCCGTACTCGTCTGCGTGATCGTCGGCGGGCTGCTCTACAGCGCCGGCGGCGTGATCTACGGGATCAAGCGACCCAACCCCTCGCCGCGGTGGTTCGGCTTCCACGAGGTGTTCCACTCGCTGACCCTCGCCGCCTTCGTCGTGCACTACGTCGGCATCTCACTGGTGGCCTACCAGCACGCGTGAGCCGCGACAATGAGCCCATGGCGCCCCCACGTACCCCCGCAGGCCTCGACGGACTCGCCGGTCTCGCCGACGACTCCCCCAGGCCCGGGCTGCGCGAGCGAAAGAAGCTCAGGACCCGGACCGCGATCCGGCGGGCCACGTACGCGCTGATCGCCGAGCACGGGTACGACGCGACCACCGTCGAGCAGATCGCGGAGGCGGCCGAGGTCTCCCCCTCCACCGTCTTCCGGTACTTCCCCACCAAGGAGGACATCGTCCTCACCGACGCCTACGACCCGGTGCTGGAAGCGGTACTGCGCGGCCGCCCGGCCGGTGAGCCGCCCCTGGAGTCGCTGCGGTTCGTCATCGCCGAGGTGCTCCGGACCGCGCTCGACGAACGCGACGGGCGCGAGGAGATGATCCGGCGCACCAGGCTGCTGGTGGAGGTGCCCGCCGTCCGGGCCCGGATGACCGACACGATGTCCACGACAGCGGTCCTGCTGACCCGCGCGCTCGCCGACCGCACCGGGCGCGCCCCCGACGACCTGGAGCTGCGGGTCTTCACCGCCGCGGTGCTGGGCGCGCTGCGCGAGGTGACGGTCTACTGGGGCGAGCGCGGCTTCCGGGACGACCTGCCGACGCTGGTCGACCGGGCCCTGGACACGATGAAGGGCGGCCTGGCGCTCTGAGCACCGGCCGCCCTCCACCCGTACGTCACCTCAGCGGGTCACCGCCTGCGCAGGTCCCCCTTCCCGCAGGTACGCCCGTCCCGGTCCGGGTCCAGCCGCAGCGGGTCGTCCTTGCCGTTGACCTTCAGCCGGCCGTAGTCGTGGGTCGCGAGCCAGTCGCAGCGGGCCTTCGTCGTCGCCTTGACCGACTTCGGGAAGACGGTCGGGACACAGACGTTGGCCGTGCCGTAGTGCCGGTCGCAGCCCGCGATCGTCGGCGCGACCGGAGCCGAACCGCGCTTCTTCAGCCGCTTCTTCGGCGCCAGCTCCGGATCGTCGGCGAACGCGTGGACGTGCGCCGACGGGGCGTCCGCGGCCAGCGCCGCCGGGCCGCCGAGGTGCACCCACTTCGCCACCGACGGGATGCCGTTGGCGTCGACCGCGTAGAGCATGTACCAGCCGGGCGGAGCCAGGTTCGGGTTGCTGGTGACATTGAGGTCGATGTTGTTCCCGTCGACCGTCAGCGGCAGGTCCACGAACCGCTGGTTGGGGTCGGAGGAGTGGGTCACCGCGGCCGGACGGATCAGCTCCGCCTTGGCGATGGGCCGGTCGACCGTGATCCGCTGGGTGTCGCCGTACGTCCACTGCGTGTCGATGACCGACGTGATCTGCGGGCGCGCGCCCTTGAGCAGGTACGGCGGCGTGTAGACCGACACGTTGTGGTTGAAGGTGCCGTTGCCGGGGTTGTCACCGACCGCCATCACGCGGCCGTCCGGCAGCAGGAACGCCGACGAGTGGTACGTCCGCGGGATCGGGTCCGTGGCCAGGCCCGCCTGGTAGGTGTTCGTCGCCGGGTCGAAGAACGACGCCTCGTACACCGGGTCGGCCCGGTCGTGCATACCACCGCCGGTCTCCAACACCTTGCCGTCCGGCAGCAGGACCGCGGAGACGTACATCTTGCCCTCGGCGCCCGTCTGCGGACGCTTGCCCAGGCCCTGGTCGACCTGGCCCTGCGGGATCAGCGGCCCCGGCGTGTAGACCGGGTTGGGCTCCTTGAGGTCGATGATGTCCGTGTACCGGTTCGCGACCGGGTTGGTCTCGTTGTTGCCGCCGCCGACGGTCAGGACCCGCTGGTCCTGGGCCGGGGGCAGCAGCACGCTCGCCGACTCGTCGCGCTGGTCCTTGCTCTGCAGACCGGGCACGTCGGTGATGGTGTTGGCGTCGTAGTCGTAGATGGAGGCGCCCGTCCCCGGCGTGCCGTTGCCGAAGGTGTGGCTGCCGGAGTAGAAGAGCCGGCCGTCCTGCATCAGGATCATCGACGGGTACAGGCCCCAGAAGGACCAGGTCTGCTTGACCTCGTTCAGCGGCAGCCACTTGTTCTGCGCCGCGGAGAACTTCTCCGCCGTCACATTGCCGGTGGAGTCCTCCTTCAGACCGCCGAAGGAGATGACGTCGCCGTTGCCGAGGATCGTCGCCGACGGGTACCAGTGCCCGCCGTTCATGTCGTTCGTCTTCGTGTACGTCTCGGTCGCCGGGTCGAAGGTGTACGAGTCCTTCAGCCCCTGGTAGCCGATCTTGCCGTCGGCGGACGGGTAGCCCTTGTTGCCGCTCATCACCAGCACCCGGCCGTCCGCGAGCTGCACATGGCCGGCGCAGAACATGTCGACGGGCGTGGGGATGGTCTTGAAGCTGCCGTTCGCCGGGTCGTACACCGCGGAGGTGAACGTGCCGGCCGCGAACATCGTCGGGTCGTTGCCGGAGCCCGCGATCAGCAGCACCTTGCCGTTGTGCAGCACCACCGAGTGCATGGACCGCACCGGGTTCTTCACCGGCAGGACGTCCCAGCGGCCCTTCTCACACTCCACGGGCGTCGCCGTGCACGTCGGCTCGGGCGCCGGCGGGGTGACTTCCTCCATCACGTAGTCGTCGGTGGTGACACTGCCCGTGCCGTACACCGACACGCCCCACGCGATCTGCTCGGTGCCGGGCGGCACTACGGGCGTACGGACCTCGGTCCGCTGGTAGGCCGGGCTGACCGGGAGGGTCTTCAGGTCGGTCCAGTACTGCCAGCCGGCCGTGGTGTCGCGCCGGAAGAGGGTGACCGAGGTGTCGGGGGTGTCGCTCTTGTACCAGAGCGACAGGTCGTACTGGCGGTCCGGCGTCACCTTGGGCGCGCATGCCGTGTTCTCGGTGATCAGCGCCTTGCGGTCACCGTCCACCCGCCGGGTCAGTGTCACCTTCATCGCCTTGGTGCCGGAGTGCGCGTCGGCGACGGTGGCGAAGGTGAAGTCGTTGTTCCCCCAGCCGGACTTCGACCAGCAGGCCGGCATGTCACCGGTGCCCGCCGTCTCGAAGCCCGGATTGGAGATCAGGTTGGGCGGCCCGGCCGAGGCCTGCTGCGGTACGGAGATCAGCAGCCCCGCCGTCATGGCGCCGACGGCCAGCATCGCCTGTCTGCGGCGCCTGCGGCCCTTCGGGATCGTGGATGGTGGCATTACGCGGTCCTTTCTGTGCGGCTCCCTCTGCTACTGCGGCTGCTCTTGCGCGGCAGATAGACCAGGGCTTCGGTGGCCGCGAACCGCAGCACGAAGGTGGTCAGCAGCGCGAGCGTGGTGGCGGGCAGAACCGCCAAGTGGAACTGGCCCACGAACAGGGCGATCAACGGGATCCGCAGCAGCAGATCGGCGTTGGCCAGCAGCGCGAACCGGCCCACCCGGTCCGCCCAGTGCCGGTGCGCACGGCGGTCGCGGAACAGCAGCACCTCGATGAGGAGGAAGTTCCACACGACGCCGAACTGGTTGGCCACGATCTCCGCCGGCAGGTAGTGCATTCCGGCGGAGACGAGGAGGGAGAGAGCGACCAGGTTCGGTACGAACCCGGTGAGCCCGATCAGCCCGAAGGCCAGCATCCGGGCGAGTGGCGAGGCCGTACGCAGCGCGGACAGGTGCCCCAGGAAGCGCAGGCCCTCCTTCGCCGTCGACTTGGACTCGCCGGCGAACCGGTCCTGGAAGACGAACGGCACCTCGGCGACCTTCTCCGGCCGGCAGCGCACCGCGAGTTCCAGCAGGATCTTGTAGCCCAGCGGGCGCAGCGCGTCCGCGGTCACCGCGGACCGCCGGATCGCGAAGAAACCGCTCATCGGGTCGCTGATGCCGTGCAGCCGGCGCGGGAAGAGCGCCTTGGCCAGCCAGGTGGCGCCGCGCGAGACGGCGATACGGTAGCCGCCGGCCAGTCCGGCCCGGCTGCCGCCACGGATGTAGCGGCTGGCGACGACGAGTTCGGCGTCCGACCGCTCGCCGGCCGCGACCAGGTCGGGTACGAGGGCGGGCGGGTGCTGGAGATCGGCGTCCATGACGACGATCCAGTCCGAGCCGGCCGCCCGGATGCCCTCGACGACCGCGCCGCCGAGGCCGCCGACCGGGCTGTCGCGGTGGATGACCGAGACCGGAAAGGGGCAGTCCGGCGCCGCCTTGCCGATCACCTCCGGGGTGTCGTCGGTGGAGTCGTCGACGAAGACGACCTCGCAGGGCAGCCGGGAGGGCACCGACTCGGTGAGCCGGCTCAGCAACTCCCGTACGTTGGCAGACTCGTTGAAGGTCGGGATGATGATGGTGACGGCACCGGGCTCGGCCACCTCGGCGGCCCGGAGTTCCGGATCACCCAGCTCCTCGGCGCCTGTCGATCCTGTCGGATACACGCTCACTGGTCATCAGCTCCCGTGATCTTCCGGATCTCGATCCGGTCCTCGCCCTCGCCGAAGACGGCGACCGGCGTCGAATGCTCCAGTGCGGCCTTGACGTTGGGCAGATCGACGGCGTCCCGGCGAACGGTCGGGGACGAGACCACGAAATCGATGTCCTGCCAGCCGTTCGGCATCGTCTTCGTCACCGCGGGGTCGAGGTCGGCCTTGTAGAACCAGATCGCGCCGAGCCCCGGCTCGTACCCGTGGTGCACCAGGTCGAGCCAGAGCGCGTCGTCCACCAGCACCCGGGCGTCCGCCGGCTTCGGAACCTCCGTGCCGAGCCAGGCGGCTGCCTCCCGGTAGGGGCCGTTGGCGTCCTCGGTCAGCGCCGCCTGGTTGCCCTCGTACCAGCGCGGTACGACGTACACGGCCGCGGAAGCCGCCAGTACGACGGCCACCGCCCAGCGCCCGTACACCGTCGCCTTCCGCTCGTTCTCGCGCCGCCGCCTGCGCAGTACCGCGTGGGCCACGCTCGCCGCGCCGCCGGCCAGCACCAGCGCCAGGAACGGCAGCGCCTGGATGACGTACATCGCGGGCAGGTAGCCGGACGGGCGCATCGCGACGACGGCGAGGATGGCCACCACCAGCGCGGGCCCGGCGAGCGCCCGCGCGGTGACCGACCAGCGGGTGGTGAGCAGCAGCAGGGTCGCGCCGGCCAGTCCGCCGAGCGGCAGCACCCGGTCGTAGTACAGCCAGGACTGGAAGACGCCGTGCGAGCCGGAGCCGGAGTCGAAGATGGAGCCCGAGCCCTCGCGGCCCATCTGGTACGTGATGCCGTCGATCAGCGACACATGGCCGGGCCCCGGGAACAGCTCGTTGTTCAGCAGCGCGAACAGCGGGTACGACAGGCCGATCAGGGCGCAGGCGGTGATCGCGCCGGTCACCGCGAACTTGCGGGTGTCCTTGTGGCTGTGCCGCCACATCGTCACCAGCAGCGCGGGCAGCACCACCAGCATCGTCTCCTTGGTGAGCACGCCGACCGCGGCGGCGAGCCCGGCACCGAAGTGGTGCCACAGGTGACGGTTGGGGGACGCGGCCAGGCAGAACGCCAGCAGCATCCACATGACCGCGATGTTGTCGAGGAAGATCTCGCGCTGGAGGACGACCGAGAGCGGCGACAGCCCGAACAGCACCATCGCCAGCGCGGCCGCCCAGCGCGGCAGGAACAGCCGGCGCGCCAGGACGTACAGCATCACCGCGCACGCGGCGCTGACCAGCAGCATCGCGAAGCGCATGGTGGCCACGGTCATCGACTCGGGCGCGATCAGTGACGGGATCCAGGTGAGGCCGGCTATCTGGATCCAGCCGAGCGGCGGGTGGTCGTACCAGTACGTGTAGTGGGCGAGGCCGTCGCCCTGCTGCACGGCCCAGGCCTGTGCGAGGTAGGTGCCCTCGTCGTCGCTGAGCGTCGGGAAGTGGGTGATGTTCCAGCCCTGGACGAGCATGATCACGGCCAGCAGACCGAAGCAGAGCAGCAGGTCGGGCTTCGAGCTGCGGAAGCGTACGACGGGCCGGAGGTATCCGGGGGTCACCGCCTCCGCGGCCGGCCGCTGTGCGGGGAGGGTGGCGATGTCGGTGTCAGTGGCCGTGGGCAGAGTTGCGGTCACCGGTGGACGTCCTCTCGGGTCTCGGTGAGGTGCGCGCCGACGTGGCTGGTCAGCTCCCACTCGTTGCGGCCCCGCTGCTCCCGCCAGACGGCGCGCATCGCGGCGCCGGCCAGGAGGATCTGGTAGAAGGGGCCGCCGATGATGAGCTTGAGGTAGTGGACGAAGCGGACGCGGAGGCCGTACTGCTTGCCGAAGTCGTGCAGTCCGACGATCTCGAAGACGAACGTGACCATGGCCGTGACCAGGGGCAGGAAGGTCACGATGGCGATGCCGACGGGGACGTCGAGGAAGAGCGCGATACCCGCGTTGAGCGGGATGATCACACCGGAGAACGCCTGGAGAAACGGCGTCATCAGGGTGTAGCGGGCCAGCAACCGCTGGCCGAGGCCCGGGAGTTGCTTCCAGTCCTTCTTCCGGTAGACCTGGAGGAAGCCCTGGTTCCAGCGGGTGCGCTGCTTGAGCAGGCTCACCAGGCTGCCGGGGGTCTCCTCGCGGGTGACCATGTCGCTGTCGTACGCGACGACGACCTTCTTGCCGACGCTCGACAGCCGCACGCCCAGGTCGCAGTCCTCGGCGAGGCAGTTGGGGTCCCAGCCGTCCGCCTCGCGCAGCACGTCCGTACGGACGAAGACGGTGTTGCCGCCGAGCGGGATGAAGCCTTTCTGCGCGTGCAGGTGGAGGCGGGAGCGGAACCAGAAGAAGTACTCCAGGCAGTTGCGCAGGCTGTACCAGCTGGAGTGGAAGTTGATCAGCTGGACGCCGCCCTGGACGACATCGGCGCCGGTGGAAGTGAAGGCGTGGTCCACATGCGCGAGCAGTTCGGGGTGGACCTGGTCCTCGGCGTCGAAGACGCCCACGATGTCGCCGCGGCAGTGCGGGAGCGCGGTGTTGAGGGCCTTGGGCTTGTTCTTGACCTCGTGGGTGTCGGTGATGACCCGCACCCGGAGCGGGTCGCCGGCCGCGGCGCGCTCGGCGACGGCGGCGGTCTCCGGATCGTCGTGCCCGACGATCACGATGATCTCGAAGTTGCTGTGGGTGGACTCCAGCAGGCGCTCGATCGTGTGCTGGAGCACCGCCTGCTCGTGCCGGGCCGGCAGCAGCAGGGAGAAGGAGAGTCCGGTGCCGCCGTGCGGGCGGGCGAAGCTGGTGCTGGCGAGCGTCTCGGGCGTGCGCCAGGCATGCATCTGCCACCAGAGCGTGAATGCCGCCATCCAGAACAGCGCCAGCGAAACGGCAGCAATAAACACAGAAGTGAACAAAAGGCCCCCCCTTGGACCTGCTGAGGCGCCTCGCGCCGCAACATCGCGTAAATCCCCCAAGGGGCGGATCGCGGCCGGACCCCCTGTCCGGCGCTGCCCCTGTCTTCCCCCTCCGCGCACTCCCCAGTACGCGCGTCCGAGTCTCTCGTGGAGAGAATAGGGGGAGAAGGTGAAACTCAGACACTGAACAGATAAAAAGCGTGTTTCTGAACTGGCGTGCGATCAAGAAACGTTGACGGCGTGTACGGTGCCCCCGCACACGCCCGCGCACCACACCCGCCGGCTCACGCGCCCGAACGCGCCCCCAACTGCCCCGCCAGAGCGTCGTGGTCCGACGTCGGCGCGGCACACACGAAATGCCGGCAGACGAACGCCGCGGGCCGCCCCTCGGCCAGCGGCCGGTCTGCCAGCAGCGGCATCTCGTCGCTCCCCGGCTCCCCCATGGCGACCACCGCGCCCGGCGCCGTCCCCAGCAGCGCCGTCCGGTGCAGTTCCCGCGTCCGTACGTCGTCGGGCGCACCCACCACGGCCACCTCGCGCGGCCCGTCGAGCAGCGCCTCGGCGACCGCCAGCCCCCAGCCGATGAACCTCGGCGCACGCGGCCCCAGCGCCTTCACCACACCCAACGCCCGCTCGGCGGCGGTGCGATGCGCCTCCGAACCGGTGTGCGCGGCGTACGACAGCAGCGCGCCCGCCGCCGCCGTCCACCCCGACGGCGTGGCACTGTCGGTCGGGTCCTGCGGCCGGCGGATGAGCTGCTCGGCATCGTGCGCGGTGTCGAACAGGACCCCGCCGTCCCCGGTGAACTGGTCCAGCACGATGTCCGTCAGGAACCCGGCGAACTCCAGCCACACGCCCTCGCCGGAGACCGCGGCCAGCGCGAGGAACCCCTCGGCGACGTTCGCGTAGTCCTCCAGCACGCCGGCGTTCGCGCCGACGTGACCGTCCTTGGAGGTCCGGGCCAGCCGGGCCCTGCTGTCCATGTGCACCCGCACCAGCAGATCGGCGGCCTCGGTCGCCCGCTCCACCAGGTCCGGCCGGCCGAAGTACGCCCCCGTCTCGGCGAGCGCGGCGATCGCCAGCCCGTTCCAGGCGGCCACGATCTTGTCGTCCCGGCCCGGGCGCGGCCGCTCCTCACGGGCGGCCAGCAGCCGCTCCCGTACCGACGCGACCCTGGCCGCGTCCACGACACCGTCGCCCTGCGGCAGCTGAAGCACGGAGGCCCCCTCCTCGAAGGTGCCCTCCTCGGTCACCCCGAAGTACCGCGCGGCGAACGCGGCGTCCTCCTCCCCCAGCACCTCGCCCAGCTGGGCCGGCGTCCACGCGTAGAACGCGCCCTCGACATGCTTGCCGCTACCGTCGTCACTATCGGCGTCCAGCGCCGAGGCGTACCCGCCCTCGCGCGTGCGCAGCTCCCGCACCATGAAGTCGGCGGTCTCCAGCGCCACGCGCCGGGCCAGATCCGAACCGGTGGCCCGCCACAGGTGCGCATAGACCCGGCAGAGCAGCGCATTGTCATACAGCATCTTCTCGAAGTGCGGCACGACCCACTTCCGGTCCACCGAGTACCGCGCGAACCCGCCGCCGAGCTGGTCGTAGATCCCGCCGCGCGCCATCGCCTCGCAGGTGTCGGCCGCCATCTGCAACGCGCCCTCGGCGCCGGTGCGCGCGTGGTGCCGCAGCAGGAACTCGACGGTCATCGACGGCGGGAACTTGGGCGCGCCGCCGAAACCGGCATGGTTGGCGTCGTACTCCCGGGTCAGCCCGAGCAGCGCCTGCGCCAGCTCCTCCTCACCGGGCACCCCGGCCCCGCCGTACGACAGCGTCCGCCCGGCCAGATCCCGCACGATCTTCCCGGCGACCTCGCCGACCTCGTCGCGCCGGTCGGCCCAGGCGGCCCGGATGCCCTCCAGGATCTGCGGGAAGGAGGGCATGCCGTGGCGGGGCTCGGGCGGGAAGTAGGTACCGAAGTAGAACGGCTCGGCGTCGGCCGTCAGAAAAACGGTCATGGGCCACCCACCCTGCCCGGTGGCGGCCTGCACGGCCTCCATGTACACAGCATCGACGTCGGGCCGCTCCTCGCGGTCGACCTTGACGTTGACGAAGTGCTCGTTCATGAAGGCCGCGGTTTGTTCATCTTCGAAACTTTCGGCGCTCAAGACATGGCACCAATGGCAACTGCTGTACCCAACACTGAGCAGAATCGGAACCCCTCGCCGCCGCGCCTCCTCGAAGGCCTCGGGCGACCAAGGCCACCAGTCGACCGGGTTGTCGGCATGCTGGAGCAGGTATGGAGACGTCTCGTGAGCCAGGCGATTCGGCATACTCCCATCCTGCCTCACGGCACCGGCCCCACGACCCGTCCCTCGGGGCCACGGTGTGACGTACACACACGGCCGCACCGCATCCCCGCTAACCTCGGAGAGGATCAAAGGAGAACCCGCCATGAGCAGCCAGCACGCGCACCACGCCCACGCCGGACCTCCCGCCGCCTATGACGTCGTCGTCTCCCTCATAAAGCGACGGGGGAAGAAGGGACCCTTCGCCTACCGCCTCACCCGCCGCCGTCCCGCGCCGGACCCCTTCGGCGCGTTGATCGCCGAGGTGGAGGCCGAAGGCGGACCCATCACTGACGAGGAGAAGGCGGCAGCCCGAGCGAGGTATGAGAGCGCGTGAGCCGCAACAAGGGCAGGACCGGCGCCACCGTCCCACCGGGTGCGGTGGTGCTCGACTGTCAGGCCGTGTCCCTCGCCTTGTCCAAAGACCGCACCTTCGCCGCCTATCTCCAGAGCCTCAAAGACGAAGGGCGGGCATTCGCCGTGTCGGCACTGACGATCCTGGAAGCCACCAACGGGAAGACGAGCGTCCCCGCGCTCCGACACTACCTGTCCGGAGTTTATGTGCAGGCGGTCCTCCCCGAAGACGGGTTCAAGGGCGTCGAGCTGCTGGGCGAAAACCTGCACGGCCAAAAGTACGCGATCGACGCCGCCATAGCGGCGATGGCGATTCGTATCCGCGCACATCGCGTCCTCACGTCGGACAAGGACGACATGGACAAGCTCCTGGCTGACACCGGGATCAAGGTCACCAAGGTCTGAACCCCCCGGCGGCACAGTTGCGTACACGGCTTCTGGAGCCCTGAGCCTCACGACCTGTCACGTGATCTCCTGACTCCCTCGCGCTCGCGCGCCCCACGCACGACACTGGTCGTCGAACCGAAGCTCTCGGAGGGGGATCCACATGCGGGACGGCCATCGGGCGGAAGCCGAGAGGCTGTTGGCACGGGCCGTGGAGGAAGAGGTGCGGCGGACCGGCGGGCGGGCCGACCGGGCCGTGCTGCTCGCGCGGGGCCGGGAAGGGCTGGACGCCATGGCCGCCGCGGCGGCCGAGGAGTACACCGCGTACCTGCACGCGCTCGACGAGGCGGCCGCCGGGCAGCAGCCGCTCGGCGAGCGGCTCAGCCGGGAGTCGCTGGGAACACCCGTGCTGGTCACGGCGGTTGCGGCGGCCGCCGCCGTCGGGGCGGACCTGGCGCTCGGTACCGGGGCCGGGCCGGCGCTCGGGGCCGGGGCCGTGGTGGCCGTCGCCGGGGCGGCGACGACCGTACTGAAGGCGACCGCCTCGCACTGGCCGGCCGCCCATCGCCGGGCCGGCGCGCTGGCCCAGCCGGGCGGGGCCGAACAGCTGCGGCTGCAGTGGCTGACGGCGCTGGAGGTACGGGGCATCCGCCCGTTCCTGGACCAGCAGCGGATGGTGGCCGCGGCGACCCGTACCGGCGGCGGGCGGGCGGCGCAGCAGAAGGCCGTGGCCGGGCCGTCGCTGCGCGGCACCGACCGGAGCGCGGCGGCCCGGCGGCGCAGTGTGCTGGAGCAGTCGTTCGGGCATCTGCCGGAGCCGGCCGGGCCGTTCACGGGCCGGCGCCAGGAGATGGCGCGGATCGTGCAGTGGGTGCAGGCGGCACGGGCGAGCACCGAGACAAAGCCGGTGGTCGTGGTGCTGCACGGTGCGCCGGGGGTGGGGCGGACGACGCTCGCGGTACGGGCGGCGCACCACCTGAAGGACCAGTTCCGGGGGGCGTGTCTGGTCGACATGCGCGGCGACAGCCGGGACGAGGCGCCGCTGCCGACGCGGGACGCCCTGCTGCATCTGCTGAACCGGCTGGGCGCGCCGCGTGAGCAGTTGCTGTTCCGGGAGCGGTCCTCGGCGGAGCAGCAGGTCCGCCGGCTGGGCGAGTTGTACCACCAGCAGCTGACCGGCCTGCCGGTGGCGGTGGTGCTGGACGACGTGCGGGACGCGGCGCAGGTGCGGACGCTGGTGCCGGAGCGTTCGGAGAGCCTGGTGCTGGTGACCGCGCGGGAGCCGCTGGAGCTGCCGGCGGACCTGCCGGCGTGGGTGTACCAGCTGCCGGTGGAGGCGATCGACGAGGCCGGCGCGGAGGAGCTGCTGCGGGCGGTGGCGGAGGACGCCGCGTACGCGGATGCCCCGTACGACGGGGAGGCGGCTTCGCTGGTACGGGAGTTGTGCGGCGGGCTGCCGCTCGCGCTGCGGATCGCGGGGTCGTCGCTGGGGCCGCGTACGCCGCGGGCGCTGGCGACGGACCTCGGTGCGTACGGGCCGGTGGAGCCGGTGGAGCGGGCCCTGTGGCTGCGTTACACGGACCAGCCGGAGCAGGCGCGCCGGCTGGTGCGGCGGCTCGCGCTGGCCGGGCGGGCGAGTCTGGGTACGGCCGCGGCGGCGGCGCTGCTCGCCACGGACGAGCAGGAGGCGGAGCGGCAGCTGTCGGCGCTGGCGGGTGCGGGGCTGCTGGACCGGGTGCGGGGCAGCCGCTACCGGCTGCACGACGCGGTACGGGCGTTCGCGCACGCGCGGCTGGTCGACGAGGAGGACCCGGCCGAGCGGTCGGCCGCGCAGGAGCGGCTGATCCGCAGCTACGCGGAGCTGGCGGACTCGGTGATCCGGCTGGTGGACGGCAAGACGTCGACGCGTGCGGATCAGTTCGGCGGGCATGGGTTCACGTCGCTGGACGCGGCCCTGCGCTGGCTGGACGACGAGTCGAGCTTCATCACGGCGGCGCTGCGGCACGCGGAGGGGGTGGACCAGCGGGCGGTCCTGGATCTGCTGGGCGCGCTGTGTGACTACTGCCTGCTGCGCGGTGATCTGTACCGGCTGGGCGAGATCAGTGAGCTGACGCAGGCGGTGGACCAGGGGCTGCTGGTGCGGTCGGTGCAGTGGCGTACGGGCATCGCGGCCCGGCAGCTGGGTGAGCTGGACAAGGCGCGTACCACGCTGTCGTCGGTGGTGGACCTCTACTTCGAGGCCCACCACGAGGCGGGCGCGGCGCGGGCGCTGTGTTCACTCGGGATCACGCTGCACCATCAGGGCAACCTCACGGAGGCGTCGGCCAAGCTGCGGGAGGCGCTGCGGCTGCAGTCCGGCGACGAGCTGGCGGCGGACCGGGCGTGGACGCTGCACGCGCTGGCGGCGGTGGAGCGGGACCGGGCGCAGCTGGCGGAGGCGCTGACGCTGCTGACGACGGCGCTGACGCTGCACCGGGACAGCGAGAGTCTGCACGGGCAGGGGTGGGCGCACTTCCAGCTGGGGCAGCTGTATCTGCGGGTGGGTGACGTACCGCGGGCGGAGTCGGAGCTGCGCGAGGCGCTCGATCTGTACGGCCGTACGCGCGACGGCCGTGGCGAGGCGTGGGCGCTGACGCAGCTGGCGCGGGCCCGGCTGGTGGACGGCGACCCGGCGCCGGCGGTGGACCAGCTGCGGCAGGCGCTGTCCCGGCACCGGGAGGCGGAGGACGCGCGCGGGGAGGCGTGGACGCTGTACTACCTGGGGCAGGCGCTGGAGGAGCGCGGGGAGACGGATCAGGCGGTGCGGGAGCTGGAGCGGTCGCGGACGATGTTCTCCCGGATGCGGGACGTGTACGGGCTGGCGTGCGCGCGGCACCACTCGGGCCGGGTGACCCGTGACCAGCGGGCGGCGCAGACGGGGAACCTGCGGAACTCGGGTTTCGCCCGGCAGCTCCTGGTCGACGCCCGCCAGGACTTCCAGCGGATCGGGGTGGCGCACGGGGAGGCGTGGACCTGCCTGGAGCTGGCGGTGATCGACGCGGGAAACCACCGCGCCCCGCAGGCGCTGGAGCTGTGCGACGAAGCGGCGCGGCTGTTCGCGTCGTACGGCGACCACCGCGGCGGCGACTGGGCCCGCTTCCTGCGCTGCACGCTGCTGCCGTACGCCTCGGCGGGCGGCTCGGAGGTCGGCGTCGCGGTGGCGCAGGAGGAACTGGCCCAGCTCCTGCGCACCCCGCACCCGGCGCGGGACGGCAAGCTGGAGGACTGCGCGGAGGCGTACGCGCTGATCCTGGAGCGTGGCGTGAAGCTGGAGGAAGGCTGGCAGGCCTGGCACCTGTCCATGATCCCGAACCGCCACGCACGGGAGGTCATGGGAGTCCGAGTCCCGGCGGCGTAACGGCGCGCGGCGCGGGGACCGGGCCGGAAGGCTTGCCCCGGTTTCGGCCCCCGGGCCCCGGGGACCGCTGGCGCCGGCCGGCACGCAGCGTCCCCACGGCGGTCCGCCGCGCATGCGGGGCCGCGCTTCGGGGGGGCGAGGGGGGCTTGCCCGCGGTTTCGGAACGCGGTCGGCCGCCGCGGCCCCGGGGCCGCGGGGCGCAGCCGCGCTTCAGGGGCCGGGGGCTTGCCCCCGGTTCAGGGGCGCGGCTGGCAGCGACCGCCCCTGGGGCCGCTGGCGGTCGGCGCGGATGCGCAGCCGTGCCTTGGGGGGCGGGGGCTTGCCCCGGTTTCGGGGCATGATCGGCATCACCGGCCCCGGGGCCGCGGCGGCCCGGCGCACATGCGGGGCCGCTTCGGGGGCCGGGGGCTTGCCTCCGGTTCAGGGGGCGCGGTCGCCGGCCCCGGGGACCGGGCCTGTCCGGCACGCAGCGTCCGCGGCGGTCGGCGCGCCAGCGCAGCCGTGCCTCGGGGGGCCGGGGGCTTGCCCCCGGTTTCGGGAAGGGGCGGGGCGGGGAGAGGCCCGCGCAGCGGCGGCCCGCCCCCGGGTCAGCCCCGCTCTGGCTTGGCCGGGGCCGACGCCGCCGACTCCCGCGGCTCCGCCGCGTCCGGCGCTTCCTCGAAGTTGACCCGGCCCATGTGCCGGTTCATCGACTTCATCAGCAGCCACACGCCAACCGCCAGCGCTGCGAAGACGAGGAAGCCGAGGACACCCGGGGTGACCTTGTTCTTGTCGAAGTCCGCGGCGAGCGGGACGAGCTGGGTCAGTGCGTGCGTAGCGTGAGTAGCGCTCATGTCAGGCATTGTCCCGGATGCCCGCGAACAGGTCGTCCTCGGGGAGGGAAGTGTCCACGAGCGACTTGACGAGCTCGTACTCCTCGGTCGGCCAGACCTCCTTCTGGAGGTCCAGCGGCACCCGGAACCAGCCCCCGTCGGGGTCGATCTGCGTCGCGTGCGCGAGCAGCGCCTTGTCGCGGATCTCGAAGAACTCCCCGCACGGCACGTACGTGGTCAGGGTCCGCTCCGCGCGCTGGAACTCCTTCCAGCGCTCCAGCCACTCCCCGTACGGGGAGTCCATGCCGCGCGAGAGCAGCGCCTCGTGCAGGGCGACCGTACGCGGCCGGTTGAAGCCCTGGTTGTAGTACAGCTTCTGCGGCTGCCACGCCGGGCCGGCCCCGGGGTACTTCGTCGCGTCGCCCGCGGCGTCGAAGGCCACCATCGAGATCTTGTGGGTCATGATGTGGTCGGGGTGCGGGTAGCCGCCGTTCTCGTCGTACGTCGTGATGACCTGCGGCCGGAACTCGCGGATCAGCTTCACCAGCGGCTCGGCGGCCGCCTCCACGTCCTGGAGCGCGAAGCAGCCCTGCGGCAGCGGCGGCAGCGGGTCGCCCTCGGGAAGGCCGGAGTCGACGAAGCCGAGCCACTCCTGCTTGACGCCGAGGATCTCGCGGGCCTGGTCCATCTCGCGGGCCCGGACCTCGTGGATGTTCTCCTCGATGTAGATGTCGCCCTGGAGCTTGGGGTTGAGGATGGAGCCGCGCTCACCGCCGGTGCAGGTCGCGACCAGCACGTCCACCCCCTCGGACACGTACTTGGCCATGGTGGCCGCGCCCTTGCTCGACTCGTCGTCGGGGTGGGCGTGAACGGCCATCAGTCGAAGCTGCTCAGTCAAGACTCGATCCTCAGTGATTCGTCGCGATGGGCGGCTTCTATAGTGACCGAATCGGTGGGCGGAAAATTCCTGAGTCCAGACCTGGGTTCAGACCCAGCCTCAGACCCCAGCCCCCGACCGGAAGGATGATCATGAGCATGGTTCGCGAGCAGCAGGTGCCCGAGGGCCGGTACGGCCGTTCCGCGGACGCGCGCGCCGACCGCCAGCTCAAGATCGTGGGCGCGGTCCTGGGGACCGGCCTGATCGCGCTGCTCGGCTGGTTCGGTTACAGCCACGTCGTCGCCAAGGACATCAGCGCCGAGCTGATCAAGTTCAAGGTGGTGTCGGACACAGAGGTGCAGGTGCATCTCGAGGTCCGCAAGGACACCGACGCGAGCGGCGTCTGCACGCTCAGCTCGCAGGACGAGCAGCATGCCGAAGTGGGCCGCAAGGATGTGCGGTTCGACCAGCGCGCCGACCGAGTCGACGAGATCGTCAAGCTGCGTACGACAGGCCGCGCGACCATGGTGGAACTGGTCGGATGCCAGTCCGGCACCGGCCGCTGACCCACCCGGCGGCACACTTCGGGCGCCCGGCGTCCTCCCCCTTTTCCGCCTGAATTGTTAGGCTCGTGGTTTCGCCCTCCCATGAAGGCACATCCTTTGGGTAGGGCGATGCTTTGTATCCCAGTACCGACGAGGAGCACCTGTGACCCAGACGACCGAGAGCGTCACCTGGCTGACCCAGGAGGCGTACGACCAGCTCAAGGCCGAGCTGGAGTACCTGTCGGGTCCCGCACGCACGGAGATCGCAGCCAAGATCGCGGCGGCCCGTGAGGAGGGTGACCTGCGGGAGAACGGCGGTTACCACGCGGCCAAGGAGGAGCAGGGCAAGCAGGAGCTCCGGGTGCGCCAGCTGACCCAGCTGCTCGAGCACGCGAAGGTCGGCGAGGCCCCCGCGACCGCCGGAGTGGTGGCGCCCGGCACGGTGGTCACGATCGCCTTCGACGGCGACGAGGACGACACGATGACGTTCCTGCTGGCCTCGCGCGAGTACGCGTCCTCGGGCATCGAGACGTACTCGCCGCAGTCCCCGCTGGGGACCGGTGTGAACGGCAAGAAGATCGGCGAGGACGCGGAGTACGAGCTGCCGAACGGCAAGAAGGCCTCGGTGAAGATCCTCGAGGCCAAGCCCTACTCCGGCTGACGCACCACCGTACGCACGAACACGCAGGAGCCCCCGGCCGCACATGTGTGGCCGGGGGCTCCTTTGCGGGTACGTACGCCCTTGCGGTCGGGCGGTCGCCGATCTGTACTTGCGGACCGCCAGCGTTCGGAAGAACCCG
>NZ_JBSOPZ010000042.1:0-58953 GCF_053763515.1 Streptomyces mabaensis | reverse complement strand
GCGCCGGAGTGCCCTAATAGCGGAGCTATTCGGGCATTTCGGCAACGCGGCGAGGTGCCGTGCCAGACGTCGTGGCCTGTCCGGCCCTGACCCGCCGGACAGCCCCTAGGTGTTCTGTCCCGGGATCTGACGGCGCCTGAACATCCGGGTCGCGGTGATCTCGCCGTGCACCGTCTCGCCGTCCGGGTCCTGCTGCGGCAGGCCGGGCCGCAGGTGCTCCTCGACGCTGATGTACTTCAGCCCGGCCCGCAGGTCGGCGTCGTTGCGCAGCCGGATGACGAGGGGGAACTCGGCGAGTGCGGTGGTGTCGAAGAGGCCGGTCGTGTAGAGCAGTTGGACCCCCAGCGCGTCCGAGACGGCCCGCTGCAGCTCCAGCAGATACGTCGCGTTGGCGCGGCCGATGGGGTTGTCGAGGAAGAGCGTGCCGGCGTGCCGGTGCTTGGCGCGGCCCCGGTCGTTGCTGCGGAGCGCGGCCATGGTGCAGTACAGCGCGATGGCCGCGGTGAGCAGCTGACCGCCGGAGAACACGTCGCCCATCTGCCCGACCGGGACGCGCTCGGCGCGCAGTACGGCGTCCGGCTTGAGGATCTCGACGGAGACGCCGCGGGGCTCCAGTGCGGCCTGGACACCACGCAGCAGCAGGGACATGCCGTCACGGCGCCCCTCCCCGAAGGACGCCGTGCTGTTCTTCTTGACGGCGGCGCGGGTCGCCTCGTCGATCACCTCGCCGAGCCGCTCGGTCAGCGTCGACTGGTCGGGCTCCTCGAACCGGATGCGCAGGAACTCCTGCCCCGACCACTCGCCGAGCCCCTCCGGGAGCTGGGAGAGCCGCTGCGCGGAACGCAGCGTCGCCAGCGCGGACTCCACCAGTCCGCGCAGCCGGTCGACGATGCTGTCGCGGTTGCGCTCCAACTGCGCCAGCTCGTCGGTGAGCACGCGCAGCCTGGGCGCGAAGGCCTGCGCCCACTTCGCGGCGTGCTCCGGCAGGGCGGCCGCCGGGAGTTCGCGGATCTGCTGGCGGGCGGGGGTGCGGACCTGTTCGTAGCGGGTGGCGTTGGCGTGCCGTACGAGGGTGTCGCTTGCCTCGCGTACGGCCGCCTCGGCCGCGGACAGATCGGCCGCGCAGCCGCGCAGTGACCGACGGGCCTCGGCGGCCGACTGCCGGGCCTCCGCCAGGGCGCCCGGGAAGGGGTCGGGGCCGGCCTCGTCCGTATCCTGCTGGCCTTCCCGCAGCAGGTCACGCAGCAGCGTGGCGGTCTCGTCGAAGCCGCCGGCCGCGTCCTCGGCGGCGCGATGGGCGTGCAGCAGTTCGGTATGAGCGGCCCGGGCGGCGTCGAGCGCGTCGGTACGGGCGGCCAGTTCGGCGGTGGCGGTGCGCAGCAGCGACTGCGCCTGTTCCACGTCCGCCGGGACCAGCTCCTCGGGCAGCTCGGTGTGTGCCTCGCCGTCCTGCGGGGCGTGCCGTTCGGCCTCGCCGCGCAGCCGGCCCAGTTGCTCGCTGGCGGCGGAGGCGCGTGACTCCAGCAGCTGGACGTGGGATTCCGCGCGGGCCGCTGCGGCCTGGCGGGAGGGGCCGTCCGCCCCGTCCGTGCCCTCCAGCAGCTGGGCGGCGCGCGTGCGGACCCTGTTGGTGAGCCGGTCCAGCTCGGCGAGGGCGGCGCTCTCGTCGCTCTCCGCGCGGGCCTGTTCTGCGCGGAGGTCGGCGCCGACGCCGACCTTCTCGTACAGCTGGGACGCGGCGCGGTAGGCCTCGCGGAGGTCGGGCAGGGCGGCACGGGGGGCGTCGCCGCCCGACTCGTGCCGGCTGTCTGGCTGATAGTCCGGTGCGCCCGCGATCTCGGCGCGCTCGGCGCGCAGCGCGCGGGCGGTGCGGCGGGCGTCGTCGGCGGCGCGCTGGGCGGCGCGGCGGTCCTCGTCCGCGGCCCTTGCCCGGTCCAGGCACACGGCCGCGCGGGCTTCCGACTCGGCGGCCTCGTCGGCCAGTTCGCGCAGCCTGCTCTGCCAACCGGCGCGCTCGCGCAGCCGGAAGGCGAGGCCCGCGAGGGCGTCGGCGACACGGCGGGCGCGCTGTGCGGCGTCCTGCCGTTCGTCTCGGACGCGGGCGGTGTCGGCGGCGGCCTCGTCGGCCTCGGCGCGGACCGTACGCGCCTCGGTCAGTTCGGCCGCGGCGTCCTCGGCGGCCGTCCGCGCGGCGCGCGCGGCATCCGCCAGTTCGGCGAGCCGGCCCGGGGGGCAGCCGGTGCGCCAGGAGCCGAGGCGGGCGGACAGCGCGCGGTCACCGGCCAGCCGGCCGGCCAGCTCACGGATCTCCGTGTCGCGGGCGGTCGCCCGGAACCGGAGCGCCCGCCGCTCCTCGTCGGCTGCGTGCTCGTCGTGCATGGCCGGGTTCGGCGGTACAAGGAACACGTCGCCTGCCGCCGCCGCGCCGGGGGCGGGTACGGGCGCGAGCAGCGCGGCCGCGGTGCCGACCGCGACGGCCGAGCGGGGCAACAGGGCCGCGCCGGTGAGGACTTCGCGGGCGCGGGTGTGCGTGGCGGGGTCGGTGATGACGACACCGTCGACGAGCTCGGGCCGGGCCGCGAGGACGGCGGCGTGGTCGACGGGGTCGACGGACTGCGCGAGATAGCGCCAGCCGGGAAGGGCGGGGATGCCGTGCTCGCCGAGGAACTCGACGGTGGCGAGCACGTCGGGCCCGGGCGGCAGCAGTCCCCCGTCACCGAGCGCACCAAGGATGCGGGCGTCGTCGGCGGCGGCGGTGCGCAGCTCGAACAGCTGCCGCTCGGCGGAGGCGACCCCGTCGTCGAGCAGCCGCCGCAGGTCGTCGGCGCCGCGGTCCAACTCTTCTGCGGTGAGCGGTCCGTGGGGGACCGGGTACCCACCGGCTGAGCCGGCACCAGGCACCTGGACCGAACCACCGGTCACCGCGATGCGGTCATGTGCCGCCGCATCGCCGTCCGCCGAGCCGGGACCGTCACGGTCCTCGGCCGCGCTGCCGAGTGCCGCCGGATCGGGGGCGCCAGGGCCATCGGTCCCGCGTCCGGGGCCCGGCGTGTGGGCGTCGTCCTGGCCGGGCGCGGCGGCTGCCATACCTCGGCCGTCCGGGGCCGTCGGCGCGTGCGACGGTCCTCCGCCGAGGGCCCCCGCGCCACCCCGGCGCGGTTGCGGGACACCGGGGGCCGGCGCAGGACTCGGCAGGCTCAGTAGCTCCGCCAGGCGGTCGTCCCGGGCGATCGACTCCGCCGCCCGGCGCTCCGCCTCGTACGCCGCGTCGGCGGCCTCCGCCGCGTCCGACGCGCGCGCCGCCGCGAGTTCGGCGCGCGCCTCCGCCGCGGCCGCCTCCCTCGCCCGGTCGGCCGTCTCCCGCGCGGCGTCGCGGGCCGCGTCCCAGGCCGCGACCGCCGTCTTCTCCGCGTCGCTCGCAGCGAGCGCCGCGCGCGCCGGGTCGGCGTCCGGCGCCGAATCGTCCAGCCACCCGGCCCGTACCGCTTCTGCCGTCTCCTGCTCGACCTCGGTCAGCCGCTGGCGCAGGTGCTCGGCGTCGCTGCGGGCGCGCTGGGCCGCGGTCGCGGCCGCTGTCGCGTCGCGGTGGGCCGCCTCGCCCGCCTCCTGGAGTCCGGCGGAACGCTCCTCCTCCTCGTTGGCGACGCGCTCGCCGTCCTCCGCGGCGGTGTGCAGGGCCCGTACGAGCTCCCCCGCCGCCGTGGCCCGGGCGGCCAGCGCCGGGGCCGCGTCCCGTTCCGCCTCGCGGATGGCCACGGCGACGCGCGCCGAGCGGTCGGCCGCCGCCCGGTGGCGCAGAACCGCTTCGGCGGCCTGCCAGGCGGAGTACAGCGTGCGCGCCTCGACCAGCTCCCGGCGCTGCGCGGCGGCGGCCTTCTCGGCGACGGTGAGAGCCAGCGACGCGTGCCGATAGGCGAGTTCGGCGGCGATCAGCGAGCTGCGGCGGCGGCCGTTCTCGGCCTCGGTCACGGTGTGCGCGGCGGCGGTGACCTGCTGCGCGAGATCCGCCGCGCGGCCACGCTCCTCCGCGGCCCGCGCGGAGAGCCGCCGGGCGAGCGTACGGGTCCGCCGCTCGGCCCCGGCGTGTACGTCACGGGCGCGCCCCCGCGCGTCCCCGGCCTCGACGATCCGGCCCAGCAGGTCCACCGAGCCGGCGGTGAACTCCCGCTCCGCGGTCAGCTCCGAGCGGCGGCCCAGCTTGTTGCCGAAGCCGTGGACCAAGTCGGCGAGACCGTCCGTGTCGCGGGTGTCGGTGACCGCGCGCAGCAGGAGGTCGGTGAAGTCGGAGTCCTTCTTGACGGCGAAGAGACCGGCCGCCTCGCCCTCGTCGGCGTTCATCTCCCGCTGGTAGCGGAAGAGTTCGGGGTCCAGGCCGAGGTCGCCGAGGTGCTCGTTCCAGCGGTCGTGGATCTCCTCCCAGTACACGTCGAGGTGCGGGTACACCTTGCCCGCCTCGGTGACCGCGTCCCGGAAGCCCTTCATGGTGCGGCGCCGCCCCTGCGCGCCCGACGCGCCCTCCGCCACCGGGCGCACGGCCGTGGACTCCGCCACGGGCAGCGAGTCCAGGCTCAGCCCCGGTCCGGGCCGGAAGGAGTACCACGCCTCGGCGAACTTCCGCGGGTCGTTGGAGACCTGCCGCCCCCGCCACTCGCTGACCTTGCCGACGACGACGCATTCGCCGGTGAGGGTGTGCTGCCACTCCAGCGCGACGTGCCCGCAGTCGTCCGCCAGGAGGAACTTGCGCAGCACGCCCGAGCTGGCGCCGCCCAGCGTGTTGCGGTGTCCCGGCAGCATCACCGAGAAGATCAGCTTGAGCAGTACGGACTTGCCGCCGCCGTTCTCCAGGAAGAGCACGCCCGCCGGGGCGGGCCGGCACGGCGGGCCGGCCGGCTCCTCCTCGAAGAACTCCGCCTGGGTGGGGGCGGGGTGAGGCACCGGCTCGCCGACTCCGCGCAGGTCGAGCACGGTGTCGGCGTAGCGCGCACCGGCGGGCCCGATGGAGTAGAGGCGGATCCGGGACAGCTCGTACATGGCGGCGGACTCTCGTTGTCTTCAGACGTGCGGATGCGGGACGGGACCGGGCACTGATCAGGCGTGGAAGGGCAGGCCGGCGTCGGCGGCCAGTTCCAGGCCGTCGGCATCGGGGGGCGGCAGGAGGGTCGGCGTGCCGTCGGTGACGGGCACCACGCCCAGTTCCAGCAGTTCGGCCATCGCGGCACTGCCGGCCATGTCGCGGACCTGCAACTGGTAGCGGGCGGTGGTGCGGTACGCGCCTCCGGCGTCGTCGCCGGTGCGCTGCAGGAAGCCGGAGTCGGTGAGGAAGGCGACGGCCTTTCCGACGATGCCGGTGGTCGATCCGGCCAGCCGGCGGGCGTCCTTGGTCGCGCCGGTGGCGCTGCGTCGCGCGTAGACCCGCCAGGCGGCTTCGAGTCCGGGCGCGTCCGAGGTGGGGTCGGTGTTCTCTCCCTGCTCCTCGGCGCGCTCCTCGATGCGGCGGCAGGCCTGGCGTACGAACGCGTCCACGCCGTTGACGGTGATCCGGCCGATGTACCCGTCGTCGGCGAGGTCCTCCGGGCGGGGGAAGGCGAGGGCGGCGACGGCGAGGTGGGCCAGGCCGTGCAGAAAGCGGTCGGCGGAGTCGGCGGTGGTACGGCGTGCGTAGTCGCCCATGCGTACGGCGAAGACGGAGTCCTCGTCGGCGGCGACGGCCATCCCGGCGCGGGGCGAGACCTCGAGGACGACGAGTCCGAGGCCGGTGGCGACGGCGTCGGCGAGCCGTGCGAACGGAGGGTCCTCGCGGTAGCGGCGGAGCAGCTCGGCGTACTCGGCGTCGCGTGCGGGGAGCAGTTTGGGCTGCAGCCCGAAGGCGACGAGCCGGGCCGCGTCGGCGGCGTCGGCGGGGGTGACGGCGCCGCCGGGTGCGGCGGTTGTGCCCGTCGCGGCCGGCTCGTGCTCGCTCCACGCGGGGTGGCTTGCGTGGTCGTCAGTCACTGCGGGTGCTCCTTGTTGCGGGATCGCGGATGTACGGAAGCGGGTGTGGGGTGCGGGCCTGGAGCGCCTGCGGCGGGCTTGTTCCCCACCCCGCCCCTTCCCGAACCGGGGGCAAGCCCCCGGGCCCCCACCGGCGGCCGCTCCGCACCGCCGACGCCGAAGCGAAGCCCACCCCGGCCAGGCCGGGGGCTTGGGCACCCCGGCCCACACCCCGCGCCGCCCCCGGCACGAGCCCAGCCGGCCGCCCCGGGCCGGGGCTTGAGCGAAGACCCCGCGGACCCGCCCCGCAGCACCAGCCCAGCCAGCCTCTCCAGGCCCAGGGCCTGGACGAGACCCAAGGGGCACAGGGCACACCCCGGACCGCCGGCACCGACGAGCCCAGCTGGCCGCCCCGGGCCGGGGGCTTGATTGAAGAACCCGCGGCCACACCCCACACCACCCGCAGCACCACCCCAGCCGGGCGCCCGGGGCCCGGGGGCTTGATTGAAGGCCCCGTGGCCACACCCCACACCACCGCAGCACCACCCAGCCGGCCGCCCCAGGCCGGGGGCTGGATGGAGATCCAACGGGCGCACCCCGGGCCGCCCGCAGCGACGAGCGCAGTTGGCCGCCCCCGGCCGGGGGCGTGGGGGGCTCCCGGCGCGCCGGGGTTGGTGGAGCGTCAGCCGACGCAGGGGGCGGGGTGGAGGAGTCGTCGGCCGTGGTCATGCCGCCTCCGTGCGGGCCGCTGCCATTCCGGCCGCGTCCAGCAGGGCCGTGCCCACGATGAGGTCGGCTCCGCCGAACTCCGGGTCGTCCAGTTCGGTGCCGTCGTCCACGGCGAACAGCAGCCGCTCCTCGCCCTGCCGGTACGCCGTGCCCACCGGCGGGCTCGCCGCGTGCACCGCCAACAGCGCCACCAGGTACGGCAGACCGGGGTCGCGGCGGCGGGCCTCCGCCAGGAGTCCCGAGAGCCTGCGCGGCGCGTCGTGCGGGAGGTCGAGCAGTTCCATCGCGCGCGCGAGTTGCTCCTCGCTGAACCGGCTGTCGTCGGGGGTGGCGATCAGGTCGGGCTCGGGCATCTCCGCGCCGAGATGCTCCCGCTCCACCGGCGGCGTGAGCAGTATGTCGACCAGGTCACCAACCCGGACGGCGACGGGCGTGCGCAGCCCGGTGCCGTGGGCGAAGAACGCGTCCGTGACGCGGCTCGCCCGCTCCACGGGCAGTGTCAGCAGCGGGGCGACGAGCTGTCCGTACAGATCGAGTCCCGCGCGCGCGGCGGGCGCCGCGAAGGCCTGCCGGTCCTGTTCGGCGCGGAACAGCGGACCCGCCTCAAGCAGCCGCGACTGCAACTGCGTATGGCGGCGGATGCAGTCCTTGACGATGTCGACGAGCTCGGCGGCACGCCGCTTGTGCTCCGCCGTCTTCGGGTCGGCTCCGGTCTCGGCCTCGTCCCGCGCCTTGCGGATGTTGGTGAGGATCGCGTTCTCGTGGCGGTAGCGGTCGGCGACATGGTCCAGCGCCTCGGCGATCATGTCGGGCACGGTGTTCAGCCAGTCGACGGCCCGGACGTTGCGCCGGGTCGCGTCGAGCGTCCTGCGGAGCGTCTCCGCGTACTGCACGGTGCGGTAGCGGGCCTGCTCGGCGGCGAGCTGCGCGTCGGCCAGCCTGCCGCGGCTGATCAGCACCTCCAGCTTCACCTCGGCGGCGATCTGCGCGCTGGTGACGTCGGTGTCCAGGGCGCCGACGAGGACGTTGACCGCTTCGTCGGTGGTGCGCAGATACACACCGCCGCCGTACCCGGGCACCTCCTCGATCAGCTTGAAGTCGTAGTCACGCCGCACATACGCGCCGTCCGCCCCGAACGTGCCGTACACCGCCCGGAAGCCCCGGTCGACGCTGCCGACGTTGATCAGGTTCTCCAGGACCCACCGGGCGACCCGCTCGTGCTCCGCGGCCGGGCGGCGCGGGGCCTGGGCGGCGACGCGCGGCAGCAGCCGGGCCACTATCTGTTCGTGGTCTGCGCCCGTGTCGAAGTCCATGTTGAGCGTGACCAGGTCGATCGCGGCGAGTGCGACCTCCGCCATCGCGTACACCGAGTACTCACCGGCCAGGTTCGCCTTGCGCACGTCCAGGTCGTGCAGGGGTGCGGTGCACGCGAGCGCGCGGAGCCGCCGGGCCAGGCCTTCGTCGGCAGCCGGGCCCGGCGCCGGTGAGGGAACGGTCTTCGCCGGGGCAGGAAAGGTCACGACGGCAAGATTAGGCGGTCGCACTGACAACGACCCAAACGGCACGGATGGGCCGGTACGGCCGCTTGAACCCCGCTATCTCCCTGCCACGGTGCCGTCACCGCCCGTTGAGGCCGGTTGAGGGCCGGGCCGCCTCTCCCCCTGCCCACCCCTGTCATACGCTCACCGCATGGCACCGACGATCGATCTCAACGCCGACCTCGGCGAAGGCTTCGGCCGCTGGACGCTCACCGACGACGACGCCCTGCTGTCCGTCGTGACCAGCGCCAACGTCGCCTGCGGCTTCCACGCCGGAGACCCGTCCACCATGCGCCGCGTGTGCGAGACCGCCGCCCGCGCCGGGGTACGGATCGGCGCCCAGGTGTCGTACCGGGACCTGGCGGGCTTCGGGCGGCGCGCGATGGACGTGCCGCCGGACGAGCTCGCGGCCGAAGTGGCCTACCAGATCGGCGCGTTGGAGGTCTTCGCCCGGGCCGCCGGGTCCCGGGTCGGGTACGTCAAGCCGCACGGCGCGCTCTACAACCGCACGGTGTACGACGAGGCCCAGGCCCACGCGGTGGTCGAGGGAGTGCGGCTGGCCGGCGGTGAGCTGCCGGTGCTGGGGCTGCCCGGCTCGCGTCTGCTGGCCGCGGCTGAGCGGGCCGGGCTCACCGCGGTCACCGAGGCGTTCGCCGACCGGGCGTACACCGCGCAGGGCACGCTGGTGCCCCGCGGCGAGCCCGGGGCGGTGCTGCGCGATCCGGAGGCGGTGGTCGCCCAGGCGCTGTCCATGGCGCGCGACCGCACGGTGACCGCCATCACCGGTGAGCCGCTCGCGGTGCGGGCCCGGTCGCTCTGCCTGCACGGAGACACCCCGGGCGCGGCCGGGCTGGCCCTGCGGGTCCGCCGTGAACTCCTCGGCGCCGGGGTCGCGTTGGCCCCCTTCGTATGAGCGGCGTGAGCACGAGCGGCACAAGCGGCACGGGCGGCACGAGCGGCGGGATGCGGGCCCTGCCGGTGGGCGAGCACGCGCTGCTGATCGAGGCCGGCACGGCCGAGGATGCCGCGGCCCTGCACGCCGAGCTGCTGCGCCGCCGGGCCGCCGAAGAGCTCCCGGCGCTACGGGAGATCGTCCCGGCCGCCCGGACCGTACTGCTGGACGGGCTGGCCGATCCGCGCGCCCTCGCCGCACAGGTCACCGGCTGGCAGGTGCCCCCGCTCGCCGCCTCGGCGGGCCCCGAGGTCACGGTCCCGGTCCGGTACGACGGCCCGGACCTGGCGGAGGTCGCCGCGCTCTGGGGCGTACCGGTGGCCGAGATCCCGCGTCTCGTCGGCGGCATCTCCTTCCGGGTCGCCTTCTGCGGCTTCGCCCCCGGCTTCGGTTATCTGACCGGGCTGCCCGAACGCTTCCACGTGCCCCGCCGGGCCACGCCGCGCACGGCCGTCCCGGCCGGTTCGCTGGCCCTGGCGGGCGAGTACGCGGGCGTCTATCCGCGCTCCTCGCCCGGCGGCTGGCAGCTGATCGGCTCGACGGACGTGGTGCTGTGGGATGCGTCCCGGGAGCCCGCCGCGCTGCTCTCCCCCGGCACCCGGGTCCGCTTCACCGAACTCACCCCGACAACGGCGGAGGACGGCCGATGAGCCTGGAGGTCGTCCGGCCCGGTGCGCTGACCACGGTGCAGGACCTGGGCCGTCCCGGGTACGCGCATCTGGGCGTACCGCTCTCCGGTGCCCTCGATCCGTACGCCCACCGCCTGGCGAACCGGCTGGCCGGGAACGCGCCGGACGCGGCGACCCTGGAGACCACGGTCGACGGCACCGCCGTGCGGGCCACCGCCGCCGTGATGGCGGCCGTCACCGGCGCTCCGTGTCCGGTACGCGTCGACGGCCGCCCTGCGGCGTGGGGCGCGGCCGTACGGGTGCCCGCCGGGGCCGTGCTGGAGGTGGGCCGGGCCGTCCGGGGGGTGCGCAGCTATGTCGCCTTCGGTGGCGGCGTCGACGTACCGCCGGTGCTGGGCAGCCGGTCGACCGACCTGCTGTCCGGGCTCGGCCCGGAGCCGCTCAGCACGGGGTGCACGCTCCCCCTCGGCGTACCGCGGGGGCCTTCCGCCGGCGCCGACGCGATCCCCGTACCGGCGCCTCCGGCGGAACTGGTGCTGCCGCTGCGCCTGGGGCCGCGCGACGACTGGTTCACCGCCGAGGCCGTGGCCGGTCTGGCGCGTGCCGTGTACCGGGTCTCCTCGGCGAGCAACCGCATCGGGCTGCGCACCGAGGGCCCGGCGCTGGCCCGCGCGAGGAGCGGTGAACTCCCCAGCGAGGGCATGGTGCTGGGGGCCGTCCAGGTGCCGCCGGACGGCCTGCCCGTGGTGTTCCTGGCCGATCACCCGGTCACCGGCGGTTACCCGGTGATCGGTGTGGTGCCCGAAGCGCGGCTCTGCGCCGCCGCGCAGGCGGTACCCGGCACTCCGGTCATCTTCCAGCTGGTACGGCACGGCTGATCAGGCCGCTCCCGCCTCGGCCGCCGCGCGCGCCGGGAGTGCCGACAGGGCCGCCGCCACCGCGTGCGAGGCGCCGAGGTCCAGCCGGGTGCTGGTGCCGCGGGCCCGGTGCTGCACCTCCTCCGCCGCGAGGCGCAGCAGCTGCGGCAGCAGGTCGGTGCAGCGGCGCGCCACCCAGCCGGTGCCGGCCGTGGCCAGCCACAGCATGCTTGCCGACCGGGTCGGGGCGGGCTGCTCCGGTTCACGGCCGGGCGCGGGCCCCGACGCGTGCCCGGCGGCGGCCAGCAGGGCATGGAAGTGGGCGGCGAGCATCCGGTGCCCGCGCTCGCCGGGGTGCAGCCGGTCGGCGCTCCACATGGTCCGGTCGGTCACCCAGTCGCCCTCGGCGGCGTGCAGATGGATCGCGCCGTACCGCTGGGAGAGCGCGTGGACGACGGCGTTGACCGCGCGCTGCCGCCGGGCCAGCGGGCGGGCGAGTGCGCCGGGCAGGCCCAGCATGCCGCCCGGGTCGGGCAGACAGGCCGTCAGGAGCAGGGCGCCGGTTTCGGTGAGTGCGGCACACACGGTGTCGAGGCGGCCTGCCACCTGGTGGATGTCGAAGGTGCACCGCAGGGTGTCGTTCACCCCGACCACCACGGAGGCGAGGTCGGGACGGAACGCCAGGGCTGCGGGCAGTTGCCGCTCCACGACGTCACGGGTCTGCGCCCCGCTGACCGCGAAATTGCGGAACTCGACCCTGCCGTCCCGGACGGCTCCCCCGGCGGCCTCACCGTCGGCCTCCTCCGCTACCAGCCCGTCGGCGAGCAGCGCCGCCCAGCCGCGCCAGCCGCCGCCGACCGGATCGCCCACGCCCTCGGTGAGCGAGTCCCCGAGCGCGGCGAACCGCACTCTCCGTGCGCGGGCCGTCATGCCGCCACCTCCCGTGCGCGGACGGCGTGTTCGCGTACCGGCGCGTCGTGGGCGGCGAGGAACGCCTCCACCGCGGCGCCCCACCCGTACCGCTCCGCCCGGGCCCGCGCCGCCCGGCGGCGCAGCGCCTCGGGCCGGTCGAGGAGGGCCTGTACGGCGTCGGCGAACGGTTCGCCGCCGTCCGCGGCGGCCCGTCCGGCCGTCCCCAGGATCTCGGGCAGCGCGGACGACGCGCTGGCCACCACCGGCGTACCGCAGGCCATCGCCTCCAGGGCCGACAGCCCGAACGTCTCCACCGGGCCGGGGGCCAGGCACACGTCGGCGGAGGCCTGCAGGGCCGCGAGTCCGTCCCGCCCGGTCACATGGCCGAGGAAGGAGACGGGGAGCCGCTGCGCCCGCGCCCGCTGTTCGAGCCGGCCGCGCAGCGGGCCGTCCCCGGCCACCACCAGGACGGCCCGGACGCCCCGCCGGCGCAGTGCCGCCACGGCGTCCAGTGCGGTGCCGGGCCGCTTCTCCACCGAGAGCCGGGAGGCCAGCAGAAGCAGCACCTGGTCCGGGCGGGCGTGCCGGCCGCGCAGCAGCGGGCTGTGCCGTTCGGGATGGCAGCGTTCCAGGTCGACGCCGAGAGGAGCGCGCACGACATTGCGCGCGCCGATCCGGGCGAACTCGCGTTCCGCCCACTCGGTGGTGCACACCACCGTCGAGTAGGCCTTCGAGGTACGGGAGTTGAGTCCGTCGGCCGCTCTGCGCGCGGCCCGCTCCGGCAGTCCCCAGGACCGCAGCACACCGTCCGCGGTCTCGTGGGAGACCATCGCGGCGGGGACCCGGGCCCGCCGCGCCCACTCGCCGGTCCAGCGCAGGGTCGTACGGTCGGACACCTCCAGCCGGTCGGGTGCCAGCCCGTCGAGCAGCCGCGCCACCCGCCGCCGGTCGGCCAGCACGCGGTAGCCGCCGGTGCCGGGCAGCACCGGGCCGGGCAGGGTGATGACCCGGCCCTGGGCGGTCTGCCGGTCGTCCTCCCGGTCACCGGGGACGATCAGTACGGGCTCGTGCCCCGCCGCCTGGTAGCCGGCGCCCAACTCCCGCAGGGCGGTGCGCAGTCCGCCCGAGGCGGGGGTGACGAAGTTCGCCAGCCGTACGATCCGCAGCGGCGAGTGCGGCGAGTGCGCGGCCGTGGCGGACGGCGCGGCCGCCGTCTGGGGCGCGCTCATGCCGCCACCGCCGCACGCTCGCCGAGCACGTCGGCGTAGTGGCCGAGCAGTTGGTCGCCGATGGCCTCCCAGGTGCGGCCCTCGACGGCGGCCCGGCCGGCCCGCCCGTACGCGGCGCGCAGCCCGGGATCGGCGGCCAGGGTCCGTACCGCCGCGGTGACGGCGCCGGCGTCGCGCGGCGGGACCAGGAGTCCGGTCCGGCCGTGGCCGACGAGGTCGAGCGGCCCGCCCGCGGCGGGCGCGACCACCGGCACTCCGCTGGCCATCGCCTCCTGCACGGTCTGGCAGAACGTCTCGTACGGTCCGGTGTGCGCGAACACGTCCAGCGAGGCGAAGATCCGGGCGAGTTCGTCGCCGGTCCGGCGGCCGAGGAAGTGGGCGCCGGGCAGTGCGGAGCGCAGTCCGGGTGCGCTCGGCCCGTCGCCGACCACCACCACCCGTACGCCGTCCAGTCCGCAGACGCCGGCGAGGAGTTCGACCTGCTTCTCGGGGGCCAGCCGCCCGACGTACCCGACGAGCAGTTCGCCGCCGGGCGCCAGTTCGCGGCGCAGCGCCTCGTCCCGCAGGCCGGGCCGGAAGCGGAGGGTGTCGACGCCGCGCTGCCACAGCCGTACCCGTGGCACCCCGTGCTGTTCGAGGTCCCGGACGGCTGCCGCGGACGGCGCGAGGGTGCGGTCGGCGGCGGTGTGCACGGCCCGCAGGCGGCGCCAGGCGGTGGACTCGCCCGCGCCCATGTACGTACGGGCGTAGCCGGCCAGGTCGGTCTGGTAGACGGCGACGGCCGGGACGCCGAGCCGGGCGGCGGCCGCCATGCCGCGCACGCCGAGCACGAACGGCCCGGCGAGGTGGACGATCTCGGCCCGGTGGGCGGTGAGCGCGGCGGCCACCCGCCGGCTGGGCAGGGCGACGCGCACTTGCGGATAGCCGGGCAGGGGCAGGGACGGCACCCGCACCACCGGGCACGGCTCCGTGCCCCCGGCGGGCGCCCCGGCTGCGGCGGCCGGGGCTATGACGAGCGGGTCATGACCGCGCCGGGCGAGGTGCCGGGCGGTCTGGAGGGCGCAGTGGGCCACGCCGTTGACGTCGGGCGGGAAGGACTCGGTGACGATGACGACACGCATACCCGTGTTGTCGTCGTACGGGGAGTTCCTGTGCCAACGAGGATCTTTCCTGGCGGGGAACGTCCCATGAGCGTTTCCGTCACGCCGGCGCGCTCCCCGCGGGCGGGCGGCCGCGCCGGCTCAGGTGGCGGTGGCGTCCGGGCCTATCCGCATCCGTACCGCGGTCTGTACCTCGGCCTCTTCCGCCGGGTCCGAGGCGAGCCGCCTGAGCTGCTCGACCACCCGGGCGTCGCCGGTCTCGGCGTGCCGTGCGGCCACCTCTCTGGTGGTCTCCTCGCAGTCCCACAGGCATTCGACGGCGAAGCCCGCGCCGAAGGTGGGGTCGGTGGCGGCCAGCGCGCGGGCCGTCCGGCCCCGCAGGTGCGAGGAGGCGGTCTCCCGGTAGACGTGGCGCAGTACGGGGGCGGCGCAGCCGATGGAGAGCCGGCCCGCCCCGTCGACGAGGCTCCACAGGGCGGGGGCATCCGGGCCGTCGGCGCGTACGGTCCGGCGCAGCGCGCCGAGCACGAGCCCGGCGTCCTGGCCCGTGCCGCGTTGGGCGAGCAGCGCGGCCGCCTCGGCGCCGAGCAGGTCGGGTCGGTTGGCCCAGGCGCGGGCCCGTTCCACCGCGGCGGGGCTGTGCATACGGCCGAACGCGCTGACGGCGGCCCGGACGACATGGTCCGAGGCGGCGACGGCGGCCGCCCCGATCAGGTCGAGGGCCTCGGGGTCCTGCTGTTCGGCGAGGTAGCGCAGGGCGGTGGCGCGCGCGCCGTCGGGACCGCGGCGGGCGGCGTCGAGGATCCGCGCGCGGTCCTCGGGGCCGGCGACGGCGGTCAGGCAGCGCGCTCCCGGTACGTGCAGGTGGTGCGCGGGCTGTCGTTCGAGGCCTTCCTGGGCCCAGTCCAGTACGGCCTGGACGCTCCAGCCGGGCCGGGGGCCGGTGGTGTTGAGCTGCCGCTGCCAGCGGTCGAAGGAGCCCTGTTCCCGCGCGGCGCGGACCCGGGCGGCGAGCGCCTCCTCCCGGGGGTCCTCGGCCCACAGCCGCCAGGGCCTGGGCTCGAAGGCGTCACGGACGGCCGCGGCCAGTTCGGCCTCGCCCTCGGGGGTCGTGGGGAAGCGGGAGAGCACGGGCCGGGCCAGTGAGCGCAGCCCGGCGTCGTCGTCGCGCAGCGCCAGCTCGTCCAGCGCCCAGGCCCAGTTGGCGCCGGTCGCGGCGTAGCGGCGCAGCAGCGCCAGCGCGTCGTCGCGGCCGTACGAGGCGAGGTGCCCGAGGACGGCGAGCGCGAGGCCGGTGCGGTTCTCGTCGGTGTCGACGAGGTCGTCGACGTGGAAGAGGTGCTGCTCGATCTCCCCGAGTCCACCGTCGAGATCGAGGTAGAGCCGGGCGTAGTAGAGGGAGCGGTTCTCGACCTGCCAGTCCTGGCGGGGGTCGCTGAGTACGCAGGTGTTCAGAGCCGCGAGAGCATCGGTCCGCGGCGCGGCGAGGGCGTGCAGTGTTCCGTCGCCGCGGCCCCTCTGCAGGAGGCCGAGCAGCGTGCCGCTCGGCGCTATGACTGGTTCGAACATGGGAAAATGCCTCACATCAAGCTGTCGACGCAACCGGGGATTGACGCATTACCTGGCCGCGTAACAACATGTCGGGCCGCCCGCCGTCTTCTGCCTGGTGTAGACCATCTTCCTCTGCCTTTCGTCGGTGGCCCGGAAACGGACCCCTTCGCGATCACTTCGGTCCGGCGTCTTCTGCCCGTACCCCGTGTTCGTGAATCCGACGTCATGATGACCCAGTCATTTCGCCACCGCGACCACATTTACGGCAGGCCGCTCCCGCCGGGCCGTCACCGTTCCCCGAAGAGTTCCAGCAGGTCGGTCTTGGCGAACATGCGGGCCGTGTCGACCGCGGACGGCGTGCCCGCCTGCGGGTCGGCGCCGCCGGCCAGCAGGGCCCGGACGACCTCTTCCTCGCCCTTGAAGACGGCTCCGGCCAGCGGTGTCTGTCCCCGGTCGTTGGCCCGGTCCGCGTCGGCGCCGCGGGCCAGCAGGGCCGTCACGGCGGGCGCGTGGCCGTGATAGGCGGCGAGCATGACCAGGGAGTCCCCGCGGTCGTTGGTGAGGTTCACCGGAATTCCGGCGTCCACGTAGGCCGAGAGCGCCTCGGCGTCGCCCTGGCGCGCGAGATCGAAGATCCTGGTCGCCAGCTCGACCACCTCGGGGTCCGGGACTTCGCTCATCGGGACGTACCGCCTTCCATGCTGTGACCTGGGGAGAACTCGACGCGTACGGCATCCGGGCCGTACGGGTGAATCGACAGCGTACTGCCCTCCTCCCGACATGGTCCGGCCCGGCCGAGGCAAAGATCACGTCGAGCGGGTTTGGCCAGCCGAGTACACCCGGTCAAGTGAAAAGGGCGGAAATTCACCCGATTAGACCTTTTGTCACATAGATACTTCCTGTGAGCCTGGAACAACTCAAGGTGACTGTCCCCTCACCCAGGAGAACCTCATGATCCTGTCCATCTCAGGCGTGGTGCTGCTCGGAATCATCTGCTTCCTGTTCTTCCGCAAGGACGGACTCAAGGCCTCCCACGCGCTCGTCTGCGCACTCTTCGGCTTCTATCTCGCCGGTACGGCGATCGCGCCGAGCATCTCGGCCGGCGGCGCGAGCCTCGCGCACCTGCTGGGCGGGATCAAGCTCTGACCGCCCGCTCCACACAACTCCAGGAGACCTACGTGGCCAGGCGACCACTCCCCCGCATTCTCCGCAGCGGCAGCGCCTCACTCGCTCGCAGCCGCGAGTTCGCGCGCACGGCCGCCGACGGCGCCACGGACGTCCTTCATCCGCTCATCACGATCAGTCGCGGTCTGCGCCGGCTGGCATCCGCCGGACGGCGCAGATGGGCCGCGACACCCAAGGAGGGGCGTGGTCCCGCGCTGCTCCTGGGCGCGGCCTGCGTCGCGGTGGTCGCGATCATTCCGTACGGACCGCTGGTCGCCCTCATCGCGGCGATGGCGGCGGCCGCCTGGCACGGACGCGACCGCACCCCCGTGAAGACCGGGCCCGACAAGGCGGAGAGGGAACGGCTCCAGGCCGTCTACGAGGCCCTGGTCCCCTACTTCTCCGTGCCCGAGGACCCTGCTCCGCTGTTCACTCATGGCGGCGCGTGGGACAAGGCCTTCGCCGAGCACTCGTTCGACGAGGCCGGCCGGCTCACCCGGCTGCGCATCCGGTACCCGGCGTACTTCACCGACGGTGAGGCCGCGTCCCGGGCCCGGATCGAGCAGGTGCTGCACGCGAAGTCCGGGCGCGGCCGCGAGTACCTCTTCACATGGGACGAGGAGAGCAACGAGCTGGAGCTGAGCGTGCTGGCGGCGCTGCCGACGGGCATCGCCGCTCAGCGTTTCGTGACCGCTCCCGGCGAGACCGTCCTCGGCTTCACCGATCCGGGCGGCGTGCCGCGGACCGTGCCCGTCACCGAGGGCGACGGGACCCGGGACGTACCGCCGGTGGTCTGGCGCACCGGGGCACGCTCCACCGAGCCGCACCTGCTGGCCGTCGGCCGGCCGGGCGCCGGCACCACCACTTTCATCCGCTCGATCGCCCTGCAGGCGCTGCAGCACGGCGACATCCTCGTCGTGGACGGCGGCGGCACGGGCGAGTACGCGTGCCTGACCGGGCGCTCCGGCGTGCTGTCCGTCGAATGCGGGCTGACCGGGACGCTGGCCACCCTCGAATGGGCGGCGCACGAGACCGAGCGCCGGCTGATCGCCGCGAACCGGGCCCGGCAGGCGGGCCTGCCCGACCCCGAGGACACCCGGCGGCCGCTGTGGATCCTGCTCGACCGTCCCAGCGTGCTGGGCCACCTGGCGGCGGCGGACGGGCGGGCCGAGCCGCAGGAGCTGCTCCAGGTTCCGCTGCGGCACGGCCGGACGGCCAATGTCACGGTCGTGGTGGCCGACCAGTTCGAGAGCATGGAGATGATCGGCGACACCGTGCTCTCCCACACGCGCGCCCGGGTCGTGCTCGGCCCGGCCACGGCCGACGAGGTCGCGTCGGTCCTCGGCGTCCCGCCGCACACCACCCCGACCCGGGACGTCCCGCCCGGCCGCGGTTACGCCCGACTGGGCACCGGCCCCGTACACCGCCTCCAGGTGCCGGCCACCCCCGATCCGTACGACGACGCGACGAGCGAGCCGCACCGCCGGGCGGTGCTCGGCCTGCTCCCGGATCACCAGATTCCGCCGGACGACGAGACGGGCGACGCGGTGGACGACGCGGTGGACGACGTGACCGGCGCTGAGGACGGCACCGCGTCCGGGATCCAGACCGTCGAGGACGACGACGAGGCCGACCCCGCCCTCCGGAAGCCGTCCCCGGTACCGGCGGAGAGCTGAGGGCCTGCCACCCGGACAGGCCCTGGAACTACGCCACGAACGTCCGGGGGGCCTCCGTGCCCGTCGTCGCGCCCGTTTCCACCAGCCTCGCCGCCGCCGCCAGCCGGGCCGCCGCCTCCTCGGCGAGCGGTCCGCCGACGGTGAACGGCAGTCGTACGTACCCCTCGAATGCGCCGTCGACGCCGAACCGCGGACCGGACGGCACCCGCACCCCGACGCGTTCGCCGGCCTCCGCGATACGGGAGCCGGAGAGCCCGCCGGTGCGCACCCACAGCGTCAGCCCGCCGCGCGGCACGTCGAACTCCCACGTGGGCAGCTCCTTGCGGACCGCCGCGACCAGGGCTTCGCAGTTCTCCCGCGCCTGGGTGCGCCGGATCTCGGTGGCCGCCTCCCAGCCGCCGGTGTGCATGAGCCAGTTGACCGCGAGCTGTTCGAGGACCGGGGTGCCGAGGTCGGCGTAGGCGCGGGCCGACACCAGGCTGCGGATCACATCGGGGGCCGCCCGTACCCAGCCGATCCGCATGCCTGCCCAGAAGGCCTTGCTCGCCGAGCCGACCGTGAGCACCGTGCTGCCCGCCGGGTCGAACGCGCAGACCGGGCGCGGCATCTCCATGGCGGGATCGAGGTGCAGCTCGGACATGGTCTCGTCGACGACCAGGACCGTGCCCGCCGAGCGCGCGGCCTCGACCAGCTGCCTGCGCTGGTCCTCGTCGGCGAGAGCGCCGGTGGGGTTGTGGAAGTCGGCCACGACATAGGCGAGCCGGGGTGCGGCGTCGCGCAGTACCTGACGCCAGACGGGCAGGTCCCAGCCGGCCAGCCCGTCGGCCATCGCGACGGGCACCAGCCGGGCCCCGGCCGCCCGCATCAGCTGGAGGATGTTGGCGTACGACGGGGACTCGACGGCGATGCGTTCGCCACGGCCCGCGAAGAGGTGGCAGATGGCGTCGATGGCGCCCATCGCGCCGGTGGTGACCATGATCTGTTCGGGCATGGTCGGGATGCCGCGGGCGGTGTAGCGGTCGGCGATCGTCCGGCGCAGCGCCGGCAGCCCGGCCGGGTAGTCACCGTGGGTGTGCGCGTACGGCGGCAGCTCCTCCAGCGCCCCCTGTACGGCACGGGTCAGCCACGGCTCCGGCGCGGGCAGCGCGGCGCAGCCGAGGTCGATCACCGAGCCGAGCGACTCGGGCGGCAGCGGTTCCAGGCCACGAGCCGGCAGCGGGTTACCGGCCGGGACCGCGGTCCAGCTGCCCGCGCCCCTGCGGGACTCCAGAAAGCCCTCGGCGCGCAGGGCCTCGTAGGCGGCGGCCACGGTGGTGCGGCTGACGGCCAGTGCCACGGCCAGTTCGCGTTCGGCGGGCAGCCGCGCGGCGACCGGGACCCGGCCCTCCAGGACGAGCAGCCGGATGCCGTCGGCGAGGGAACGGTAGGCGGGCAGGCGGCGGGCGCCCGGCACGGCCGGGCGGGCCTGCTGGGAGGTGAGCAGCCGGGCGAGTTGCGCCGCGCCCACCGCCGAAGTCCACTGAGCCATGATTCCAGTCCACCTTCCCCGAATTGGCCATGGATGGCTTCTCTTTCCAAGCCACAGAGTGTCATGAGCCGGGCCACTACCACCACCAGGGGGCACACCTTGACCCGTCGACTGCTGTATCTCTACCTCGGTCTGGCGCTGTACGGCGTGAGCTCCGCGCTCCTCGTACGCGCCGGGCTCGGCCTGGAACCGTGGGGCGTGCTGCACCAGGGCCTGGCCGAGCGCACCGGGCTGACCATCGGCGTGGTCTCGATCATCGTGGGCGCGGTGGTGCTGCTGCTGTGGATCCCGATCCGGCAGCGTCCGGGGCTCGGCACGGTCTCGAACGTGTTCGTGATCGGGATCGCGATGGACGGGACCCTCGCGGTGGTTCCGGCGGCGGGGTCTCTCGCGGTGGGCATCCCGCTGATGGCGGTCGCCATCGTTCTCAACGGCGTGGCCACCGGCCTCTACATCTCCGCCCGCTTCGGCCCCGGCCCGCGCGACGGCCTGATGACCGGCCTGCACCGGAAGACCGGCCGGTCGATCCGTCTGGTGCGCACCGGTATCGAGGTGGCCGTGGTGGCCACCGGCTTCGTCCTCGGCGGCACGGTCGGCGTGGGCACGGTCCTCTACGCGCTGGCCATCGGACCTCTCGCGCAGATCTTCCTGCGCCTGTTCGCCATTCCGGAGGCGGACCCCGTCAGTCCCGTGGTCGCCGGACGGCAACCCGGACGCGCGATACTGCCCAGGTGACCCACGTACGCCATCCCTACCTGGACCACCCGGGCACCATCCCCTTCGCGCACCGGGGAGGGGCGGCGGACGGCCTCGAGAACACCGCGGCTGCCTTCGGACGTGCCGACCGGGCGGGCTACCGCTATTTCGAGACCGACGTCCACGCCACCTCCGACGGAAAGCTGGTGGCCTTCCACGACGCGACGCTGGACCGGGTGACCGACGCGCGGGGCCGGATAGCGGCGCTGCCCTGGAGCGAGGTGTCGCGGGCGCGGGTGGCCGGCCGCGAGCCGCTGCCGCTGTTCGAGGAGCTGCTCGAAGCCTTCCCCGAGGCCCGCTGGAACGTCGACATCAAGGCCGAGCCGGCCCTCCTGCCCCTGCTCGACCTGATCCGCCGGACCGGGGCCTGGGACCGGGTGTGCGTCGGTTCGTTCTCCGAGAGCCGGGTGGCCAGGGCCCATCGCATCGCCGGCCCGCGGCTCGCCACCTCCTACGGCGTCCGGGGCGTGCTGGGCCTGCGGCTGCGGTCGTACGCGATCCCCGCCGCGCTGCGCAGCGGCGCCGTGGCCGCGCAGGTGCCCGAGTTCCAGTCCGGCATCCGCGTGGTGGACCGCCGGTTCGTCGAGGCCGCGCACGCCCGCGGGCTCCAGGTACACGTCTGGACGGTCAACGAGGCGGATCGGATGACAGCGCTCCTGGACCTGGGCGTGGATGGCATCATGACCGACCGGATCGACGTCCTGCGCGCGGTACTGACCGAGCGGGGGGCCTGGACCTGAACCGCGCCGCCGTCATCGGTGCGGGCCGGGGACGAAGGAGGGGGCGGGCGGGTGAGTGCGGAGACCGCGGATGGGGCCGACGCGACGGCGGAGGCCGCCGGGCGCAGACGTGAGCAGCACGGCTGGTACGTCTACGACTTCGCGGTTTCCGTCTACTCGACGAGCGTGCTCACCGTCTTCCTCGGGCCGTATCTGACGGAGGTGGCCAAGGCCGCCGCCGACGCGGACGGCTTCGTCCACCCGCTGGGCATCCCGGTGCGGGCCGGGTCGTTCTTCGCGTACTCGGTGTCGCTCTCGGTGATCGTCGCGGTGCTGGTGATGCCTCTCGTGGGTGCGCGGGCGGACCGCACGGGCCGCAAGAAGCCGCTGCTCGCGGCGGCCGCCTACGTGGGCGCCGCCGCGACGGCCGGGATGTTCTTCCTGGACGGCCACCGTTATCTGCTGGGCGGCTTCCTGCTGGTCGTGGCCAACGCGTCGCTGGCCGTCTCGATGGTGCTGTACAACGCGTATCTCCCGCAGATCGCCGGTCCCGACGAGCGGGACGCGGTCTCCTCCCGCGGCTGGGCGTTCGGCTACACCTCGGGCGCCCTGGTGCTCGTGCTCAACCTGGTCCTGTTCCAGGGCCACGACGCCTTCGGCATCTCGGAGGGCACGGCCGTACGGATCTGCCTGGCATCGGCCGGCGTCTGGTGGGGTGCCTTCACGCTGATCCCGCTGCGGCGGCTGCGCGACCGGGCGGTGGCGCGCGAGGGCGGTCCGGTCCCGGTCGGCCAGGGCTGGCGGCAGCTGATCGAGACGCTGAAGGACATGCGCCGGCATCCGCTGACGCTGTCGTTCCTGCTCGCCTATCTCGTCTACAACGACGGGGTGCAGACGGTGATCTCCCAGGCCTCGGTGTACGGGTCCGAGGAGCTGGGCCTGGAGCAGTCCACCCTCATCGTGGCCGTCCTGCTGGTGCAGGTGCTGGCGGTGGGCGGCGCCCTCGGGATGGGCCGGCTGGCCCGCACGTACGGCGCGAAGCGGGTGATCCTCGGCTCGCTCGCGGCCTGGACGCTGACGCTGGTGGCGGGATACTTCCTGCCGGCCGGGGCGCCGGTGTGGTTCTTCGTGCTGGCCTCGGCGATCGGCCTGGTGCTGGGCGGCAGCCAGGCGCTGTCGCGTTCGCTGTTCTCGCACCTGGTGCCGCGCGGCAAGGAGGCCGAGTACTTCTCCGCGTACGAGATGAGCGACCGCGGGATGAGCTGGCTCGGGCCTCTGGTGTTCGGACTGACGTACCAGGTCACGGGCAGCTACCGGGACGCGATCATCTCTCTGGTGATCTTCTTCGGGCTGGGATTCGTCCTGCTCGCCCGGGTCCCGGTGCGGCGTGCTGCCGAGGCGGCGGGCAATGCCGTACCGGACCGGATTTAGACCTCGAAGTGAAAGGCCGGTAGTGTACGCCTTTGGACAGCCAGGCGGACCGTTACTGCGCGCTAAAGAAGTAGAAACGCCGGGTGACATCTCTTGCCAGATGTGACAAACCGGGCACTGGTGGGTACTCCAAACTTGCAAATGCAGCGGCACGACGGGCGACGCATGACCCGGAACGGGAATCTTTACCGCCGACCGGACGTTGACCGGATGACGACGACAGCGACACCTGTCCTGTGGGCGACAAGCCCGGGAGGCACGATTCATGAGTGAGCGAGCTCTCCGCGGTACGCGCCTCGTGGTTACCAGCTACGAGACGGACCGCGGCATCGATCTGGCCCCGCGCCAGGCGGTGGAGTACGCATGCCAGAACGGACATCGATTCGAGATGCCGTTCTCGGTAGAGGCGGAGATTCCGCCGGAGTGGGAGTGCAAGGCGTGTGGCGCCCAGGCACTCCTGGTGGACGGCGACGGGCCTGAGGAGAAGAAGGGCAAGCCCGCGCGTACGCACTGGGACATGCTCATGGAGCGGCGTACCCGCGAGGAGCTCGAGGAGGTGCTGGCCGAGAGGCTGGCCGTTCTCCGCTCCGGTGCCATGAACATTGCCGTGCATCCGCGCGACAGCCGCAAGTCCGCCTGACGCCGGGCGATCGCGTACCGCACCGCATCAACCGAACAGAAGCAGGAGCCGCGGGCGTCCGTCAGGGCGTGAGCGGCGGCCGGGGGCCGTCCTCGCGACGCGGCGCGGGACCGTCCTGCCGGATCACCTCACCCTGTACGACCTTTCCGTCCGGTCGGTGAATGCGCGCCTGCTGGAAGGCGTCGCCGAAGCTGCCGGAGGTGGCGGCCCGCATCCGGCGGTCCAGCGACCGCTCCGCGTACGCGCCGAGCCGCGAGCGGACCGGCGGCAGGAGCAGCAGCAGCCCGGCCACGTCCGAGATCAGTCCCGGCAGCATCAGCAGCAGTCCGCCGAGCATCATGAAGCCGTTGCCGCCGGACTGCCGGTCCTGGCCGGCGGGCACGGCGCCCGACTGGGCCTGCTGGAGGGTCTCGGTCAGGGTGGTGAAGGCACGCCGGCCGGCCCGCTTGACGACCACCGAGCCGAGCACCGCCCCGCCCACCAGCAGGGCGAACACCGTCAGGCCGCCCGCGGCGTCCGCGACGACCGTCAGCAGCCAGATCTCCAGGACCAGCCAGGCGGCGAGGGCGAGAGGGATGAAGGAGCGGGCTCGCGAGCGCTTGCGAGCCGTGGGAGGGGGTGCGCCGGTCGTCATGCCCCCAGTGTGCCGGGTGGCCGGGCAGGCCGGCATAAAGGGTGATCAGGAAGGCTTGCGGTCCTTGCGGCCGAGGATGCGGTTGGCGCGCGTCCCGACGCCCCAGGCGGTGACGCGCCACAGGGCCTCGACGACGATGTCCCGGCTCATCTTGCTGTCGCCGTGTTCGCGCTCGACGAAGGTGATGGGTACCTCGACGACGTGGTAGCCGGCCTCGATCGCGCGACGGGCCAGGTCGACCTGGAAGCAGTACCCCTGGGAGGCGACCTCCTCCAGCCCGAGGCCCTCCAGGGTCTCCGCGCGGAAGGCCCGGTAGCCGCCCGTCACGTCCCGGATCGGGACGTCCAGGAGCAGCCTGGAGTACGTGCTGCCGCCACGGGAGAGGAACTCGCGGGACCTGGGCCAGTTGACCACCCGTCCGCCCGGGACCCAGCGCGAGCCGAGGACCAGGTCGGCGCCCTTGAGGGCGGTCAGCAGCCGGGGCAGTTCCTCGGGCTGGTGCGAGCCGTCGGCGTCCATCTCGACGAGCACGCCGTAGCCGTGCTCGATGCCCCAGCGGAACCCGGCCAGGTAGGCGGCTCCGAGCCCTTCCTTGCCCTTGCGGTGCAGGACCTGGACGTGGTCGTCCTCGGCGGCCAGCTCGTCGGCGATCTTGCCGGTGCCGTCCGGGCTGTTGTCGTCGGCCACGAGGATGTGTGCCTCGGGCACGGCGGCCCGTACCCGGGTGACGATCGGCTTGATGTTCTCCGCCTCGTTGTAGGTCGGAATGATCACCAAGGCCGTGCCGAGCGGGCCGTACCGCCGCTCCCCGCCGTCGCTCACTGCTTCCCCTTAAGTCCGTCAGAACACCACCATAGCGAGCACAGCCGTGCGGGCCTGCCCCGACGCCGACACCCGTGGCCGGACGGGAGAGGACGGGAGAGGACGGGGGAACTGCGGATCGGGGCCCGGCGCCCTTCGGGCCGACCTGGGACCCGCTGGCTGCGGGTCTACCGAGAGCCGTTGTCTACTGGACGTCCGGGCCCCACCCGGGTCGCACCTGCCGGCCCGGTGAAACCTTCCCTCGCCCCCGAGGCGCGGGCGCTGAACCTGGCTCCCAGTGGCGGTGCGCCGGTGCGGCACACCACCCCATGACCCAGCGGCGTTCGACGACTGCGTGGAGGTTTCCCGGCCGGACGTCCTGTGGTGGACCCGGCCGAACCTACCGGCCGGTGGGCGCCTTCTGTCAACAGTCGTTCGACCTGCGGCGTTTCGTCGAACCACCAGGTCAGTAGCGAGGGTTGAGGCGGCGAACCGGCGCTCGCGCGCACATCGATCGGCGGAACGGCACTCCGCTACGTCACTCGTCCGGCCGTACGAAGACCGTATGTCCGAACACCACCGTCCGCAGGCAGACGGGCAGTTCACCGCCCGGCGTGAGATCCGGCAGCCCCGGGGTGCCGGAGCGCGGGTCGGTCGACCAGCGGGCGACCCGGTCGTCAGGGGCCTGGACGACGAGTTCCTCGGTACGCCAGACCGCGTAGTCGGCGGGGGCGCCCGGGACGAGGACGCCCGCGTCGTCCCGGCCGAGCGCCCGCCAGCCGCCCCGGGTGTGGGCGGTGAAGGCCGCCCGTGCGGAGATGCGGTGGTCCGGGGTGCGGTGGAAGGCCGCCGCCCGGACGGTGCCCCACGGGTCGAGCGGGGTGACCGGGCTGTCCGAGCCGAAGGCGAGCGGGACGCCGACGCGCAGCATCGCCGCGTACGGGTTGAGGGTGCCGGCCCGCTCGGCCCCGAGGCGCTGGGCGTACATCCCGTCCGCGCCGCCCCAGGCCGCGTCGAAGGCCGGCTGGACGGACGCGGTCAGGCCGAGTTCCGCGAAGCCCGCGATGGTCTCCGGGGTGAGCATCTCGGCGTGCTCGACGCGGTGCCGGGCGGCCCGTACGCGGGCCGGACCGACCTTGTCGGCCGCCGCCCGGACTCCCTCGACCACCGAGGTGATCGCGGCGTCCCCGATGGCGTGGAAGCCCGCCTGGATGCCTGCCTCGGTGCAGGCGGTCACATGGGCGGCCACATCGGCCGAGTCGAAGTGCGCGGTGCCGGTGTGCGGGGCGTCGGCGTACGGCTCGTGCAGGCAGGCGGTGTGCGAGCCGAGGGAGCCGTCGACGAACAGATCGCCCGCCGCGCCGACCGCGCCGAGCTCGCGGATGCGGTCGGCGTCCTTGGCGTCCGTCACATGGTCCGCCCAGTAGCCGAAGACCCGCGGTCCGGCCTCCTCCGACGCCAGCTTCAGCAGCCCGGTGAAGTCGTCCTCGTCGGAGATGTCCGGGCCGCCGCACTCGTGGACCGAGCCGATACCGAGCGAGGCCGCCCGGGCGAGCGCGGCCCGCTGCGCGTCGGTGCGCTGGCGCGGGGTGACGGCGGCGTACGCGGCGGCGCGGACGGCGTGGTGGGCGTCTCCGGTGAGCGGGGCGTCCGGACGGTAGCCGGTGAGCGTGGTGATGCCGGGGACCAGGTCGAGCAGCGCGGTGGTGGCGACCGCCGAATGGACGTCGATCCGGGTCAGGTAGAGCGGGCGCCCGCCGGTGGCCGCGTCGAGTTCGCCGCGGAGCGGGGGCCGTCCCTCGGGCCAGCGGGACGCGTCCCAGCCGTGGCCGAGGAGGACCCGGTCGGCGGGCCGGGCGGCCGCGTGGGCCCGTACGAGATCCAGTGCCCCGGACAGCGAGCGGGCGCCCGAGAGGTCGAGGCCGGTCAGGGCCAGGCCGGTCGCGGTGGTGTGCACATGCGCGTCCGTGAACGCGGGGGTGACCAGCGCGCCTTCGAGGTCGACCACCTCGTCCACGCCGTCCGCGAAGGCGTCCGCGGCGCCCTCCGAGCCCACCCAGGCGACATGGCCGCGCTCGACGACCATGGCCGTGGCGAAGGGGTCGGCGGGACTGTGCACGTCCCCGCCGCGCAGCAGCACGGTGCGGTGGGGTGGGGCGGGCTGGGGGGCGGTGCTCTCGCTCATGGTCACCAGTCTCCCGCCTGCGCGGGGGTGCTCCGTGCGCGGGGTCGCGCGGTTCCCGCCCCCGTCCCGCGGGATCCCCGGGTCAGACGCGGGGTGGCCGGGCCTCGTACGGAGTGGAGAGGACCACCGTCGTACGGGTGGACACGCCGGCCAGCGCGCGCAGCCGGCTCAGCAGGTCCTCCAGTTCGAGCGGGCTGGCCACGCGCACCTTGAGGATGTAGTTCTCGTCCCCGGCCACGCTGTGGCAGGCCTCGATCTCGGGGACTCCGGCCAGCCGTTCCGCGATGTCGTCAGGAGCGCTGGGGTCGAACGGTTTGACCGAGATGAAGGCCGTCAGCGGCAGGCCGACCGCCTCGGGGTCGACCACGGCGGCGTACCCGCGGATGACTCCGCGCTGCTCCAGTCGGCGTACGCGCTGATGAACCGCCGAGGTGGACAGGCCGGTGGCCTTGCCCAGATCGGTGTAGCTCATGCGCCCGTCCCTGACGAGCAGATCCACGATCTGGCGATCCAGCTCCTCCATAGTGCTCATAGCGGATCAACCTATTGCCCCGGAGCACTCCCGGCACAGTCGGAGGTGACGGCGAGATGGCACCTGCGGCGGGCATGTGACGAACGCCACAGATTTGCGGCACCGCCGAGGGGGCCTGCACGGTTACCCGGCGCGCGCGACGGGAAGTGCTTGCTGTGGTCGAGGCCGCAAGTGCCTTATCGGCCCACCCGAGGGGGGAATCTCCATGCAGAACCTGAAGCGCACCGGACGTACCGAACCGGAGCCCGCCGATTTCGCCGACTCCGTCGAGGACGACACCGAGCTCGACGCGTACGACACCTTCGAGATGTACCGGGTGATCTGCCCGGACTGCGCACAGCCGATCGCCCTGCTGGCGGACGAGGACGTGCTCCCCGAGCACGCGCTGTGCCCCACCCCGTGGAACCCGTTCGGGCTCACCGCGTGCACGGGCACCGGGCGCTCGGCGTCGGACGCGCAGCCGGCCGACCGGACCCTGGAGGTCCAGGAGCAGGACACCGCCCTGCTGTTGACGCTCCCGCAGGGACTCGACTGGCGGACGCAGCCCTTCTCGCACGTCGGCGGTCCGGGCTCGCGTCCCGTCCAGGTGCCGCGGCAGGCACAGCGGCACGCCGCCTGACCGGACCCGTCGGTCCGGTCGGTCCGGTCGGTCCGGTCGGTCACCAGTAGCTTCCCTGCACCATGGCCGCCAGGCTGCCGTGGTGCAGGATCAAGCCGTCCGGGTTCGCGGGGACCTGGACCTCGCCGAAGTGGACCTGGCGGTAGGCGACTCGGAGCATCACGATCGCGTGCCGCAGCGCCGCGTAGAGCGTGTGGAACTCCATGTCGCGCGGGGTGTGGCCGGTGAGCCCGGCGTAGCGGCGCTCGACGGCGTCACGGCGCAGGAAGTCCGGCAGGCCGTGCTGGCCGAAGCCCACCGTCAGGTCCTGGAAGAACCGGTGCAGGTAGACGGTCCACCCGAGGTCCACCTCGCGCGGGGCGAGCGCCGCCATCTCCCAGTCGAGCACGGCGGCCGGCTCGAACCCGGCGTAGATGATGTTCCCGATGCGGGCGTCGCCCCAGTTGAGAACGGCGGGCCCCTCGTCGGCGGGCCAGAGCTCCTCCAGCCGGTCGAAGGCGCTCTCGATCAGCGGTGAGTCCGGCAGCCCGTCAACCACCCAGTGGTAGTAGGCGCGTTGCGAGTCGACGTGCAGGCGCAGCGGGCTGCCGGCGCCCGGCGGCAGCAGGAACTCGGCCTCCTCGGCGGGGAACTGGTCGTGCAGCCGGGCAAGGACCGAGATGCTCGCCTCCTCCAGCCGGGCGCGCTGGGCATCGGTCGCGGCGTGCAGCCAATTGCCCTCGTACGTATAGGGCATGACGTCCGGCGGGACCCGCCCCTCGGCCCGCTCCATCACGAAGAACGGCGCGCCGAGGGGCTCCGGGTCCTCCTCCAGCCAACGCACGCGCGGCACGGGTACGTCGGTGTGCTCGGCGACCAGGCTCATCACGCGGTGCTGGCGGGGCATGTCGTACGCGGGGAAGATCGTGTACGCGTCCGGGTCGGCGGCCAGCCGCAGGGCGCAGGCGCGCAGCGGGGTGTCCGGGTGGTCGATGTCGAAGAGCAGGGTCTCGCTGGACATGCCGTTGGACTCGGGGACGCGAATGCCGGTGACGTGGGCGCCGGGCAGGCGTCCGCCGAGCCAGGCGGTCAGCCGTCGGCCGAGATCCTCCGGATCGCGGGTGGTGGTACGGGGTCGGGGGGCGGTGGTCACAGGGCTGCTCCCTCTTCTTGGGGCTCGGTTCGCCTCCGGGCGCTTTGTTCGTCTGTCGACGGTTGTCGTGCTCGGTCGCTTCGCTCCCTGCGCTCTCCTCCCTTTCGACAGCCGCGCGCCCTTCGGCTCACTCGCCGGGGGTACGCAGGGCCACCGTGGGGGCGTCAGGCGTTCAGGGGGCCACCGAGTCGTAGCCGGTGAATCCGCTCGGGTCGTGGCGGCCGAAGGTGCCGTGCTCGAAGATGCCGTGGCCCACCTGGCCGTCGAGGGTGAAGCGGGCGGCGTGGTCGGTGACTCCGAAGGCGGCCATCGGGTGCGCGGCCGGGTCGGAGAGGTCGTACGTGCGGCGGTCGGTCCAGCCCCGGCCCTGCCAGGTGCCGTGCTGCCAGTCAGTGGCGGGCGGGTAGCCGGCGCCGACGGCGAGTGGGGACGAGGCCAGGATCTCGACCCCGAGTTCGTGGGGTTTGCGGGCCGGGTCGCTGAGGTGGACGACGGCGCGTTCCGGGTGGCGGGTGCCGCGGCGGTAGCTGATGTCGGCCTGGGGCCAGCCGAGTTGGACGTCGCGGCGGCCGCTGCCGTCGGGGTGGACGAGCAGCGCCTCGTTGAGGGTGCGGTGGCCGTCGGCGTCCTCCTGGGCGATGACCATCAGGAAGCGGTCCTCGAAGCGGACCGGCGTCCAGATCCAGTGGAAGCCCTCGGGCCGGTACTCCTCGGCGGCCCGGCCGCCCTCCTCGCCGGGCAGGGGCCGTACGCCCCAGCTGCGGTCGCGCGTCCCGGTCCACTCGCCCGGCGTGAGGCGGAACTCCTCGCCGCCGGCGCGAAGTGTGCCCGTACAGCCGCCGGCCTGGACGAAGCGGCGGCCTTCGAGCATCAGGCGGTCGCCGCGGCGCTGGACGTGGTGGGGTTCCCAGACGGCGGGGAACTCCGCCGTCCACTCGATGTCGTAGGAGAGGGAATCCGGGTCGTCGGGGTCGGGTGCGCAGTGCAGGCGGATCCGGCGCAGCGGTTCCTCGACGGTGATCCGGAGCGGGCCGACGCAGAGGTTCATGCGGTCGTCGGTGAGGGCGTCCGAGGCGCGGACGGCGAGGAGCGCGTCGCCGAGCCGGAGGGTGGCGTACGCGTCGATCACCCCGGTGTTGGGATAGACGCCGAGCCCGGCGATGAGCAGGGCCCGCCCGGTGTGGTCGAGGACGTGGAAGATGCACCGGTCGTACGCGTTGCGGTCGCCGGTGACGACGTGCTTCATCGACAACGGGGCCTGGTGGACGGGGTATTCGTCGAGCGCGACGGGGCGGTCCTCGGCCACGGCAAACCTCCTGGGCGCGGGGGCGGGACAGGAGAATTGACGGTACGTCAGAAACCGCGTGCGGGGCCATACTCGTGCCTGCGCGGGGCCATACTCGTGCCGGCTCCCGCGACCGGCCCGGTCACATGGTGAACTCACGCCCGAATACCGCAGGGGGTGACCCCGGAGTCCCACCTGGCGTTGGCCGGGTATGACCACGCTGTACACCGCGACCGGCCGACGTCGTCGCCTGGTGACGCCGAGCACCGAAGAATCGGTTCATCACCCCGCTGATCCGCCCATCTACCGGGCGCTGCTCACCCGTTGGGCGAATGACGGCCGTACGCTGCCGGGCCGCCGGGACCCGGAGTGGTCCCGGCTCACTGCGGCGCCGATCTGGCCGGGCCGGACGAGCCGGCCCGGCCCGCAGTTCAGCGCGACTCGGGACCCGCGAGGTGACGGGCGATGACCATGCGCTGGATCTGGTTCGTGCCCTCGACGATCTGCAGCACCTTCGCCTCGCGCATCAGCCGCTCCACCGGGAAGTCCATGGTGTAGCCGTAGCCGCCGAGCACCTGGACCGCGTCCGTGGTCACGCTCATCGCCGTGTCCGTGCAGAACAGCTTGGCCATGGCGGCCTGCCGCGAGAAGGGCCGTCCGGCGTCGCGCAGCCGCGCCGCCGCGAGATAGAGCGCCCGGCCCGCCTCTATCCGCGTGGCCATGTCGGCGAGCATGAACCGGAGCCCCTGGAAGTCCGCGATGGGCCGGCCGAACTGCTGCCGCCCGGTGGCGTACGACAGGGCCTCGTCCAGCGCCGCCTGGGCGACCCCGATCGCGCAGGCCGCGATGCCGAGCCGGCCCGAGTCCAGCGCGGACAGGGCGATGGCGAAGCCCTGCCCCTCCTCGCCGATCCGGCGGCTGTCCGGCACGCGCACCCCGTCGAAGTGCAGCTGGGCGGTGGGCGAGCCCTTCATGCCCATCTTCTTCTCCGGCGCGGCGGCGCTCAGCTTCTCGGCGTCGCCGGGCACCAGGAACGCCGTGATGCCCCGGGCGCCCTCGCCTCCCGTACGCGCGAGGACGGTGTAGAAGTCCGCGACTCCGCCGTGGGTGATCCAGGCCTTGGTGCCGGTGATGATCCAGTCGTCGCCGTCGCGCACGGCCTTGGTGCGCAGGGACGCGGCGTCCGAGCCGGAGGCCGGCTCGGAGAGGCAGTACGCACCGAGCAGGCCGCCGCCGAGCATCGCGGGCAGATGTTCGGTCTGCTGTTCCTTGGTTCCGTACCCGGCGAGGGCGTGGCAGGCCAGGGAGTGGACGCTCACGCCCAGTCCGACGGTGAGGCGGGCCGCCGCGAGTTCTTCCAGGACCTGGAGGTAGACCTCGTACGGCTGGTCCCCACCGCCGAACTCGGAGTCGTACGGCAGGCCGAGCAGACCGGAGTCGGAGAGGAGCGTGAAGACCTCGCGCGGGAAGTGCCCGGCGTCCTCCTCCTCGGCCGCCCGGGGCTGGATCTCGCCCTGGACGATCTCGCGCACAAGCGCGAGCAGGTCCCGGGACTCCTCGGTGGGCAGCTGTCGTTCCACCGGCTGCGGGGCGCGGTCGGGCATGGCGGCGCTCTCCTCCCTGATCGGGCGCTGCGGCGGTCGCGCGCGCAGGGTATGGCCGCGCCGCCGGATGTACTGCTCTCCAGCCGTTGCGGCTCTCCCGGATCACGGAAGCGGCTGACCAGCGGCTGTGGCGGCTTGAGTATGCCCGATCGGGGGCGTTCCGTCACGGGTTCCAAGATCCACCGCCGAGATCGGCCGTGGGTGTGCTCCACCGGAATGCGGCCTGGTGGCCCGGCTAGGTCCTGTCGCCCGGACAGGACCTAGTCCAGGGTGACCCGCCCGAAGCGGTTCAGCCAGCCGGAAGCCGGACCGGGCTACATCAGTCCGGCCTGGGTGACGAACATGGCGAGGACGACGACGAGGGTCCAGCCGAGGATGTGCTCCAGCAGCTTGGAGTCCTCATCGGGGCCGCCCGTGCGGGCGCGGGTGGCGGTGGTGGTGGCCGTGGCTGTGGTCGCAGTCATGGAAACTCGCTCGGTCGTCTGGCGATGGACGTCCCCCCGACCGTCCAATGTGCCAGCGAACTGCGGCCTCGCGGGAGAGATGTTCGTCACCCGGCCCGGCGGCCAGGGGGGACACCCCCTAGTAGGTTCTGTCCATGGAGACGATTCTGTACGGCGCCGAGGTGACGCTGCGGCCCGCCGCCGCCTCCGACGTTCCCGCGCTGGCCGCTATCCGGGCGAAGCCCGAGGTGTACGCCCGCTGGCGCGGCGACGCGGACCTCGAGGCCGAGATCGCCGGCGACCTCGGCGAACCCGACATCAGCATGCTGGTCATCGAGGTGGACGGCCGTACGGTCGGTGGCATCCAGTGGGGCGCCGAGACCGATCCGGACTACCGGCACGCGAACATCGACCTCTTCCTGGACCCCACGGTGCACGGCCGGGGCCTGGGCACCGACGCCGTGCGCACCCTGGCCCGGCACCTGATCACCGACCACCGCTTCCACCGCCTGGTGATCGATCCGGCTGCGGACAACGCCGCCGCCATCCGCTGCTACACCAAGGTCGGCTTCCGCCCGGTCGGCATCATGCGCGGCTACGAACGCGGACCGGACGGCAGCTGGCACGACGGGCTCCTGATGGACATGCTGGCCGACGAGCTGACCGACTGAGCCCGGGACCGGGCCTGTCCCGGACCAAGTGTTCAGAGCAGGCCCAGCGACCTGAGGGCGAGCCGCTGCCGGGCGGTGGGGTGGGCCGGAAAGTACACGTAACAGACGCCGCCGGTGCCCGAGACCACCTTTCCGCTCGCGTTGTACCGCTTGGTCCTGAGCCAGATGTTCTCCCACTCGCGCCGCCGGTAGACCCGGCGCACCGCCGCGTTGCTGGGCGACGCCGGGTCGTTGGCGATCACGTCGCCGTCCGCCGTGAAGCCGATCACGGTCATCAGGTGGCCGGCCGTGCCGTAGCCGGCCCCGGTCAGCTCCTCCTCGCGGAAGGACTGCGACGTGATGACCGGGATGCCCGCGCCGATCAGGGTCTCCAGGTCGGTGAGCGAGCCGAGCCGGGTGACGACGGCGCTCATGTCCTGGTACGTGGCGGCGTACGCGGCGTTGAAGGGCCAGTTGCCGCAGCCGTCGTACTGGTGGTCGAAGGTGTACCGGGCCGCGTGGCAGACCTGGGGGTCCGCGAACGCCGGATTCACCCAGGCCAGGTCCTTGGCGGTGGGCTTCCGCCCCCAGTACTCGATGACCATCTGCGAGGAGGTAGGGCTGCACCAGGCCTCGCCGCCGTTGTCGTACTCCGGGTACTGGCCGATGTGGGTGTTCTGCGAGTAGCGCGGGACCGTCAGCTCGCGGGCCACGCCCGGCGTCGACGCGGGCACCGTGAACCGGTCGGGGATGTCCGAGGCCATCGCGCCCAGCCGCCAGACGACCGGTGTGAGTGTGCTGCCGGGCTTGCGGTAGAGCGTCAGACGCAGTTGGTACGACACCAGACGCAGGCCACCGGCCCCCTCCTGGGCCGACGCGGTGTCGACGGAGAGGGTGTCCGTCCAGACCGTGCTCCGCCCGTCCGTCTGACCGTCGACGGAGGTGCGCCGGATGTCCGCGTCCCCCGCCGCCCAGCGCCCCATCACGTACCAGGGTGTCGCGGTGGCGTCCGCATACGTGCCGCGCAGCTCCACCAGCAGCCAGGTACCGGCCGGGGTGTGCGCGTTCCAGAAGGCGATGATCTCGGTGGCCGGGACCTTCGAGCGGTGGACCGGGGAGGTCCAGCTCGCGTACTCCCAGGTGGCGCGCCGGCCGGTGTGCGGATCGGTGTAGTCGGTACGGCCGGCCGGGGTGTCGATCGCCAGTCCGGGGCGGTGCCCGGCCACGGCCCTGGTTCCGGCGCGTGTGCCGGAGCGCCAGTCGGTGTAGGAGGTCCAGCATCGGTTGTCCACCGGTGAGGCACCCGGGCCACGTCGCGTCGCCTCGGCCGGTCCGGCGGCGACGGCGGGCGAGGCCGCGGATCCCGCGGTCGCGGCCGCCGCGGCCGCCAGTGCGGCGGCCAGCACGGTTCTGCGCGGCGTGGGACTGGTCATGGGCGGGGCCCCCTCGGTCATACCCGAGCCGTGTCCGGTCGGGGCAGCAGGTGCACGACAGTGCCGCCAACTATGGCCGGTCGCGGCGGAGTTCTGCCAGCTTCCGGCCCGCGCCACGCCCACCGACAGGGGACTGGACCACTGGCGTGACCTGCGGTTGCGCACCCCCGCTTAGGCTGAGGGGGTGGCTTCTCTCGACACGCTCGCCGCGGAACTCCGCGCCCTCGACCCCTGCTGCGGACCCGTCCGGCTGATCGCGGTAGACGGGCACGCCGGCTCCGGCAAGTCGACCTTCGCCGACCGGCTCGCCGAGGCCCTCGGCGGCGCACCGGTGCTGCACCTCGACGACATGGCCACGCACGAGGAGCTGTTCGGCTGGACCCGGCGGCTACTGAGCCAGGTGATCGGTCCGCTGTCGCGCGGGGAGGCCGCGCGGTACGCGCCGTACGACTGGACGCTGCGCCGCTTCGGCCCCGCCCGCACCCTGGAACCCGCTCCCGTGATCGTCCTGGACGGGGTGGGGGCCGGGCGGCGCGCGCTGCGTCCGTATCTCGCGCGGCTGCTGTGGATGGAATTGGCGGAAAACCAGGCGTGGAGGCGCGGCCGCGACCGCGACGGGAGTGCGCTCTCGGGCTTCTGGGACGGTTGGGAGGCGGCGGAGCGGCGGCACTTTCACCAGGACCCGTCCCGTCCTTTCGCCGACACCCTGGTACGACAGTGTGACGAGGGGTACGAGTGGTCTTCCGGGGCCCGTGCGGCAGCGGGATCAGGCCCTCACCCTCACCGAGGGTGACTGCCTGGCTCAGGCTTCCCGAGAGGGCCGAAACCCGCCCCTGGGACCCACCAACTCTGCTTGACCTGGGGGCCGTACAGGTCTTACGTTCTCAATGTGCGGTCTTCTGGACCGTCGCAGACGCGAAGCCCCCGGTTGTTCCCCCGTGACCGGGGGCTTCGTTCTGCCCTCCTCCCCGCTTGGCGGGCGCTGCGCGCCGCCGTTTCCTCACCCTGGGTCACCGTGCCGGGGGCCGCTCCGGCAGGCCGGCCGCCGGGGTGCGCTCTACGGCCGGGCGGGTCCTCGCAGGTACGATGCCCCTCGGCACAACTCCCGTCCACGACGCGGCGGTTCAGCAATCCTGCCGACGGGCGCTCGCCCGGCGGCACACCACGGGGGCACGGCTTGTGGGGGACTGATGGATTTCGGCACGCAGGGCACGCACGCCCCGGCCGATCTCGCGTGGCTGCGCGGCGTCGACGCCTACACGATGGGGGCGTACCCGCAGGCCGAGGAGGAGTTCCGGGAGGCCGTGCGGCTGGACCCCGGGATGGCGGACGCCTGGCTGGGGCTGCACGCGCTGCGCGTCGACACCACCACCGCCCTGCTGCGGATGTACCGCCACCGCGAGCGGTTCGGCGAGCAACGCGCCCGTCACCGGCGCACGCTCAACTCCTGGTACTGGCTGGGCTGGTGGGTGCAGCCGGTGCTGGAGAAGCCGCGTGACCTGCTGCTGGCCCACGCCTCGCACTGGCTCGACGGCCGCCACGTACCCGAGCTGGACCGGGCGTTGGCGGGGCTGCCGCCGGTCGACGCCCACCCGCAGGTCCGCTTTCTGCACGCCTGCCGCGCCTATCTGGTCAAGGACTGGGAACAGCTGGTCCGGCACACCGAGCCGCTGGTCGACGATCCGCTGCTGGGCATCGAGGCCGGGCTGTTCGGCGGCATGGCGCGGGTCCGGCTGGAGATGTACGGGCAGGCCGAGCCGCTGCTCTCCGCCGCGCTGATGCGCTGCCGCAGCGAACAGCCGCAGCGCAAGGAGCTGCGCTACTGGCTCGCGCGGGCCCATGAGGGCACCGGGCGCAGCGCCGCCGCGCTCCCGCTGTACCGGGCCGTGCACCGGATCGACCCGGCGTTCATGGACACCTCCGCCCGCCTCGCGGCGATCACGGACAACGACGGATACGAGGGCTACGAGGGCTACGACGGGTTCGACGAACCGGCGGGCTACGCGGCGGTGTCCCCGGCGCTGGTCGGCCAGGACGCCGCCGACGGGCCGGGCGACGCCGACCCGCTGCCCGCCTCCGAGGCCCTGGACGGCCTGCGCTTCGGGACCGGTCCCGAAGCTTCGCCCGGCGGCGCCGTGCCGCCCGAGACCGCCCGGCGGAAGGCGGTCATGCCGGCCCGGTCCGCGCAGCTGCCGTCCGGCCCCTCGGATCCCGAGCTGCTGGCCCAGGCGCTCGCGGAGCTGGAGCGGATGGTCGGCCTGGAGCCGGTCAAGCGGCAGGTCAAGGCGCTCTCGGCGCAGCTGCACATGGCCCGGCTGCGGGCCGGCCAGGGCCTGCCGGTGCAGCCGCCGAAGCGCCACTTCGTCTTCTCCGGCCCCTCCGGCACCGGGAAGACCACCGTCGCCCGGATTCTCGGCCGGGTCTTCTACGCCCTGGGGCTGCTCGGCGGCGACCATCTGGTGGAGGCCCAACGGGCCGACCTGGTCGGCGAGTTCCTCGGCCAGACCGCGGTCAAGGCCAATGAGCTGATCGACTCGGCGATCGGCGGGGTGCTGTTCGTCGACGAGGCCTACAGCCTCTCCAACTCCGGCTACAGCAAGGGCGACGCGTACGGCGACGAGGCGCTCCAGGTGCTGCTCAAGCGCGCGGAGGACAACCGCGACCACCTCGTGGTCATCCTGGCCGGCTACCCGGAGGGCATGGACCGGCTGCTGGCCGCCAATCCGGGGCTCTCCTCGCGGTTCACCACCCGGGTGGACTTCCCCTCGTACCGGCCGCTCGAACTGACCGCCATCGGGGAGGTGCTGGCCGCCGAGAACGGCGACCTGTGGGACGAGGAGGCGCTCGACGAGCTGCGCAGCATCAGCGGCCACGTGGTCGACCAGGACTGGATCGACGAGCTGGGCAACGGCCGCTTCCTACGCACGCTGTACGAGAAGAGCTGCGCGTACCGCGATCTGCGGCTCTCCGGCTATCCCGGGACGCCGACGCGGGAGGACCTGGCCACGCTGCGGCTGCCCGACCTGATGCAGGCGTACGGCGAGGTGCTGTCGGGCCGCGGTCCCACGGACCGCGGCCCGCAGGACCCGTCGGCTCCCTGAAGAGGCCGGCACCCGAGAGGCGAGCCTTTCGGGAACTCTCGGGACCTTTCGGGAGCTCAGCCCGCCAACGCCTGTTCGGGTGATTCCCTGCGCGGGTCCGCCAGCCGGGTGAAGGTCACCGGAGCCACCCGGTGGGCGGGGTCCCGCACCTCGCCCACCAGCTTCTGCAGCACGTCCTCCAGCGCGACCAGACCCAGCACCCGGCCCGAGGCGTCCGCGACCTGCGCCAGATGGGTCCCGGCGCGGCGCATCACGCTCAGCGCGTCGTCCAGCGGGAGATCCGCGCGCAGCGTGGTCATCGGGCGCCAGACGTGCTGGGGCACGGCCCGGTCGTCGTCCTCCAGGTCGAGTACGTCCTTGACGTGCAGGTAGCCCATGAACGGGCCGCTGTCCGTCGCGCGCACCGGGAAGCGGGAGAACCCGGTGCGTACCGTCAGCTCCTCGACCCGGCGGGGCGTGATACAGGGGTCCACGGACACCAGCGAGGCGCGGTCCAGCAGGACGTCGGTGACCGGGCGGCTGCCCAGCTCCAGGGCGTCCACCAGGCGCTCCTGCTCCACCGGTGCCAGCAGCCCGGCCAGCCGGGAGTCCTGGATGAGGCGGCCCAGCTGAGCGCTGGTGTAGACGGCCTCCACCTCGTCCTTGGGCTCGACGCCGAACAGCCGCAGCACGACATGGGCGCACGCGCCGAGGGCGGTGGTGACCGGCCGGCACAGCCGGGCGAAGCCGACGAGTCCGGGGCTGAGCCACAGCGCGGTCTTCTCCGGGGCCGCCATGGCGAGGTTCTTCGGGACCATCTCGCCGATGACGAGATGGAGGAAGACGACGGCGGCGAGCGCGATGGCGTAGCCCAGCGGGTGGATGAGGCTTTCGGGCACCCGGGCCGCGTGGAAGGCGGGCTCCAGCAGCCGGGCCACGGTCGGTTCGGCGACGGCGCCCAGGGTCAGCGAGCAGACGGTGATGCCGAACTGGGCGGCGGCCATCATCTGCGGCAGGTTCTCCAGGCCGTGCAGCACCTGGCGGGCGCGCGCCGAGCCCGGCCGGCCGTGCCCGGGCCGGGCCAGCGGCTCGATCTGGCTGCGGCGTACGGAGACGAGGGCGAACTCGGCGCCGACGAAGAAGCCGTTGGCGAGCACGAGCAGCAGGGCGAAGAGCAGCAGGAGCACGTTCATCGCACGGCCTCCGTCAGCTCGGCCGGCACGTCGGCGGCGCGGACCAGCCGTACCCGCTCGGCGCGGTAGCGGCCCACCTGGCGTACCGAGAGCCGCCAGCCGGGGAGTTCGGCGCGGTCACCGGGGGCCGGGATACGGCCCAGCAGGTCGGCGACCAGACCGGCCACGGTCTCGTACGGACCGTCGGGGACCTCCACACCTATCCGCCGCAGGGTGTGCACGCGGCAGCTGCCGTCGGCCTCCCAGGCGGGCCTGCCGTCCTCGGCGGGGAGCACGGCCAGCTCGGGCCGTACGGCCTCGTCGCCGTCGTGCTCGTCCCGGACCTCGCCGACCAGCTCCTCGACGATGTCCTCCAGGGTCACGACCCCGGCCGTGCCGCCGTACTCGTCGACGACGACGGCCATCGGCTGCTCGCTGCGCAGCCGCTCCAGAAGGGGCTGTACGGGCAGGGTCCCGGGCACCAGCAGCGGCGGTACGGAGATCCGGCTCACCGGGGTGCGCAGCCGCTCGGCGGCGGGTACCGCGAGGGCGTCCTTGAGGTGCACCATGCCGACCACCTCGTCGATGCGCTCCCGGTAGACGGGGAAGCGCGAGAGGCCGGTGGCCCGGGTGAGGTTGAGGACGTCCTCGGCGGTCGCGCCGGACTGCAGGGCGCTCACCTTCACGCGGGGGGTCATGACGTGCTGGGCGGTGAGCCCGCCGAGCGAGAGGGTCCGGACGAACAGGTCGGCCGTGTCCTGTTCCAGGGTGCCGGCCAGTGCCGAGTGGCGGACCAGGGAGACCAGCTCCCCGGGGGTGCGGGCGGACGCCAGCTCCTCGGCCGGCTCGACGCCCAGGGCCCGGACCAGCCGGTTGGCCACGGCGTTGAGCGACGAGATCACCGGACGGAAGACCCGCGAGAAGGCGTGCTGCGGACCGGCGACGAAGCGGGCGACCTGGAGCGGCCGGGAGACCGCCCAGTTCTTCGGTACGAGCTCGCCGACCACCATCTGCACGGCGGACGCGAGGAGCATGCCGACGACGACCGACAGGCCGGGTACGGCCCCCTCGGGGATCCCCGCGGCGGTGAACGGCCCGGCCAGCAGTTGGGCCAGCGCGGGCTGGGCGAGCATGCCGACGACGAGGGAGGTGAGGGTGATACCGAGCTGGGTGCCGGAGAGCTGGAAGGAGAGTTCGCGCAGGGCCTTCACGACGGTCCGGGCGCGGCGGTCCCCGTCGGCCGCGGCACGCTCGGCGTCGGGCTTGTCGACGGTCACGAGTCCGAACTCCGCCGCCACGAAGAAGCCGTTGGCGAGGATCAGGACGAAAGCTGCGGCGAGCAGCAACAGCGGGATGATCATGCCGCCGCCTCCGGGGAGGGGGCGGCGCAGGTACTGCCGGACGATCCGTCCATTGCTGGAGGGAGTCACTCCTCAAGTAGCAGGTGCCCCGGGGCCGCGGACGTGCGTGCGGCACGGGACGGAGGCGCACTCGGCGCCTCCGCCACCAGGGTAGTCATTGCCGGGGGCGCCGCAATGTCGCGGCGGACACCCCTGGGGGGTGTCGTTCGTGCTACGGGGTTTCGTGCGTGCCGGTGCCGCGCGATTCCGCCAGCGCGCGCAGGGCGCGGGCGTCGGTGACGGCCTGCTGCCTGGCGATGCCCGGCTGGATGCCCAGCGCGGGCAGGCTGGTGCCGTCGCTGAGGTCCAGGAAGACCCAGGGGTCGCCCGGGCGGAGGTTGACCCGCAGGATCTCGGCCCAGGCGAGCCGCCGCTTGCTGGTGAGGTTGACCACGGTGACACCGGTGTCGTCGGCGACCACCTTGGGGCGGCTCAGCAGCAGCAGGACACCGAAGAGCAGGACGGCGGTGAAGACGAAGCTGACCCGCTCCCCCGGGCTCAGGTTCCGCAGCGCCAGCGCGATGACGGTGATGGTGGCGAACATGACCGTGCCGGCGGTCAGCAGCACGACCCGGGTCCGGGTCGGCCTGAAGGTGACCGGCAGGGCGGGGAGTTCGGGCCGGTTCGCGGAAGCAGACATGGGTGCGGTGGTCTCGGTCCTCAGAGGCGGCAGGCGTGGATTTCCGTGGTGAGGATTGCGCGGGCGCCCAGCTCGTAGAGGTCGTCCATGATCCGCTGCGCCTCGCTGGCGGGGACCATGGCGCGCACGGCGACCCAGCCCTCGTTGTGCAGCGGGGAGACGGTCGGCGACTCCAGGCCCGGGGTGAGGGAGACGGCCTGCTCGAGGTGCTCGGCGCGGCAGTCGTAGTCCATCATCACGTAGCTGCGGGCGACCAGGACGCCCTGGAGGCGGCGCAGGAACTGCTGCACCTTCGGGTCGTCCGTCGGGGAGCCGGTGCGCCGGATGACGACGGCCTCGGACTTGAGGATCGGGTCGCCGATGACCTCCAGGCCGGCGTTGCGCAGGCTGGTACCGGTCTCCACGACGTCGGCGATGATCTGGGCGACGCCGAGTTCGATGGCGGTCTCGACGGCGCCGTCGAGGTGCACGACGGAGGCGTCGATTCCCTGGTCGGCAAGGTGCTTGGCGACGATGCCCTCGTACGAGGTGGCGATCGTCATCCCGCCGAACTGCTCCGGGCCCTTGGCAGTGCCGGGCTTGGTGGCGTAGCGGAAGGTGGAGCGGGCGAAGCCGAGCTGGAGGATCTCCTCGGCGTTGGCGCCCGAGTCCAGCAGCAGGTCGCGGCCGGTGATGCCGATGTCGAGGCGGCCGGAGCTGACGTAGATCGCGATGTCGCGCGGACGCAGGTAGAAGAACTCGACCTCGTTCTCGGGGTCGACGAGGACGAGTTCCTTGGACTCCTTGCGCTGCTGGTAGCCGGCCTCATGGAGCATCGCCGACGCAGGTCCGGACAGTGAACCCTTGTTGGGAACGGCGATGCGCAGCATGAGGTCGGCTTCCTTTGTTCGTACGTACAGCGGTTCGGGCAGGGGTGGATCAGAGGTGGGCGTAGACGTCGTCCAGCGTGATTCCGCGGGCGACCATCATCACCTGGACGTGGTACAGCAGCTGCGAGATTTCCTCGGCGGCGGCTTCCTTGCCCTCGTACTCGGCCGCCATCCACACCTCGGCGGCCTCTTCGACGACCTTCTTGCCGATGGCATGCACCCCCTTGCCCACCAGTTCGGCGGTGCGGGAGGTGCTGGGGTCGCCGTTTGCGGCCTTGAGCTGGAGCTCGGTGAAGAGCTCCTCGAACGTCTTGTTGGACATGGTGCTTTCTACCCTACGCGGCCGTGTGCTCGCTCTCAGCGCCAGGGTTCGGACACCGAGCGCAGGATCGCGGCGGTCGCGAGCGCGGCGGTGACCGCCTCGTGGCCCTTGTCCTCGTGCGAGCCCTCCAGGCCGGCCCGGTCCAGCGCCTGCTCCTCGTTGTCGCAGGTCAGAACGCCGAAGCCGACGGGTACGCCGGTGTCGATCGAGACCTGGGTGAGGCCCTGGGTGACGCCCTGGCACACGTACTCGAAGTGTGGCGTGCCGCCGCGGATGACGACGCCCAGCGCGACGATCGCGTCGTAGCCGCGGCCCGCGAGGACCTTGGCGACGACCGGCAGCTCGAAGCTGCCGGGAACGCGCAGCACGGTCGGCTCGTCGATGCCCAGCTCGTGCAGGGCGCGCAGGGCGCCGTTGACGAGACCGTCCATGATCTTCTCGTGCCACTGCGCCGCGATCACGGCGACCCGGAGGTCGCCGCAGTTCTTCACGCTCAGTTCGGGTGCGCCCTTGCCGCTCACAGCTCTCCTCGGTTCTTGTGCGCTGTCACTTGCTGGTTGCTACTGGTTGCCGCAGGTGGACGCGGGGGCCGCGTCCAGCCAGGGCAGGTCGTGCCCCATCCGGTCCCGCTTGGTCTGCAGGTAGCGGAGGTTGTGCTCGCCGGCCTGGACGGCCATCGGCTCACGTCCGGTGACCTTCAGGCCGTGCCGGACGAGGGCGGCGGTCTTCTCGGGGTTGTTCGTCATCAGCCGCAGGCTGTGGACGCCGAGGTCCGCCAGGATCTGGGCGCCCGCCGCGTAGTCACGGGCGTCGGCGGGCAGGCCGAGTTCCAGGTTGGCGTCCAGGGTGTCCCGGCCGCGCTCCTGGAGTTCGTACGCGCGCAGCTTGGACATCAGCCCGATGCCGCGGCCCTCGTGACCGCGGAGGTAGACCACGACGCCGCGGCCTTCGTCCCTGATCCGCTCCATGGAGGCGTGCAGCTGGGGGCCGCAGTCGCAGCGCAGCGAGTGGAAGATGTCGCCCGTCAGGCATTCGGAGTGCATGCGGACGACGATGTCCTCGCCGTCTCCGATGTCCCCGTGGACGAGGGCGACGTGCTCGACGCCGTCCACGGTGGAGCGGTAGCCGTACGCCGTGAACTCGCCGAAGGCGGTGGGCAGCCGGACCTCGGCCTCGCGCCGGACGGTCGGCTCGGCGGAGCGGCGGTAGGCGATCAGGTCCTCTATCGAGATGATCGTCAGGCCGTGCTTGCGGGCGAACGGGATCAGCTCGGGAAGCCGCAGCATCACCCCGTCCTCGCCCGCGATCTCGACGATCGCGCCGGCCGGTCGCAGGCCCGCGAGGCGGGCGAGGTCGACGGCGGCCTCGGTGTGCCCGTCACGGACCAGTACGCCGCCGGGCTTGGCGCGCAGCGGGAAGATGTGCCCGGGCCGGACGAAGTCGTCGGCGGTGCTCCGGCCGTCGGCGAGCAGCTGGAGGGTGGTGGCCCGGTCGGCGGCCGAGATGCCGGTGGTCACGCCGTGCTGGGGGCCCGCGTCGACGGAGACGGTGAAGGCGGTGCGCATCGACTCGGTGTTGTTCTCGACCATCTGGGGCAGGTCGAGCCGGTCGAGTTCCGGGCCCTCCATGGGGGCGCAGATCAGGCCGCGGCACTCGCTCATCATGAACGCGACGATCTCGGGGGTGGCCTTCTCGGCGGCGATGACGAGGTCGCCCTCGTTCTCCCGGCTCTCGTCGTCGACGACGACCACGGGGCGGCCGGCGGCGATGTCGCGGATGGCCTGCTCGACGGGGTCGAGGGCGAAGTCCTCGATGCCGTCCTCGCTGTACCAGGTGGGCGCGGTCATGCCGACGCTCCTTCCAGGGCAGGGGTGGAGGTGGTGCGGGACCGCTGCCACCAGTCGTACGCGCCCCACAGGACGAGGGCGAAGTACACGACGTACACCAGGCCGGAGAAGGCCAGGTTGCTGCTGAAGGCGAGCGGGACGCCGACCAGGTCCACCAGCAGCCAGGCGAACCAGAACTCGACCAGACCGCGGGCCTGGGCGATCATCGCGACGAGCGTGCCGACGAAGATGTACGCGTCGGCCCACGGGCTCCACGACAGGAACGGGTAGAGGGTGAAGAGCCCGCCGACGGCCAGGGTGCCCAGGACCGCTCCCGCGAGCAGCAGGCCGCGCTCGCGCCAGGTCGCGAACCGGACGGCGATCGAGCCGTCCTGCGCCTGCCGCTTGCCGCGCTGCCACTGGCGCCAGCCCCACACGGCGACGCCGATGACCAGCAGCTGCTTGCCGACACCGCCGCCGAGTTCGGCGGAGGCGTAGGCGGCGACGAGGATGACACCGGACAGCACCTGGGCCGGCCAGGTCCATATGGAGCGGCGCCAGCCCAGGGCGAGGGCGGCCAGGCCGATCGAGTTGCCGATCATGTCGGACCAGATGATGTGCTGCCCGAAGGCCGTGAACGCCTCGGAGCCCAGCCAGTCCAGGGCGCTCACTGCGCCGTCTCCCTGCCGTGCAGCGGGTCGACACCGGCGCCGAGCAGCCGCTCGACGTACTTCGCGAGTACGTCCACCTCGAGGTTGACGGGGTCGCCGGCCTGCTTGATGCCGAGCGTGGTCAGGGCGAGGGTGGTGGGGATGAGGCTGATGGTGAAGTAGTCGGGGCCCGCGTCGACCACGGTCAGGCTGACGCCGTCGACGGTGATCGAGCCCTTCTCCACCACGTAGCGGGAGAGGTCCGCGGGGAGGGAGACCTTCACGATCTCCCAGTTCTCGGAGGGCTTGCGCTCGATGATGTGCCCGGTGCCGTCCACATGCCCCTGGACGAGATGGCCGCCGAGACGTCCGCCGAGGGCCATGGGGCGTTCCAGGTTGACGCGTGAGCCGGCTTCGAGCGCTCCGAGGCTGGAACGGATCAGCGTCTCGGCCATCACGTCGGCGGTGAACTCGCCGTCCCCGGTGTCGACGACGGTGAGGCAGACGCCGTTGACGGCGATCGAGTCGCCGTGCTTGGCGTCCGCGGTGACGACATGACCGCGCAGACGGAAGCGGGAGGCGTCGCCGAGGTTCTCGACGGCGGTGACCTCGCCCAGTTCTTCGACGATTCCGGTGAACACTTAGCTCTCCCTGAGGGCTGAGGACGGGACGGCGGTGATGCGCAGATCGGGACCGATGCGAAGAACTTCCGTCACGTCGAGGCGCAACGCTTCGGTCAGGGTGGAGATTCCGGCGTCGGCGAGGGCCGCGGGGCCCGCGCCGAGGAGTACGGGGGCGAGGTAGCCGACCACCCGGTCCACGGCGCCGGCGGCGACGAAGGCGCCTGCCAGGGTCGGCCCGCCTTCGAGCAGTACGGAGCGCACGCCGCGCGCGTACAGCTCGGTGAGCAGGGGGTGGATGCCGACGCCGCGCTTGTCGCACTTGTCGTGCGGGAGCCGCACGACGTCCGCGCCGGGCAGGTGCCGGGTGTCGGCGTCCTCGCCCACGGCGATGAGCGTGGGCGCCGCGTCGTCGAGCACCCGGGCGGTCGGCAGGATCGTCGCGTGAGTGTCCAGGACGACCCGCAGCGGCTGGGTGGCGCCGTCGACACCGCGGACGGCGAGGTGGGGGTCGTCCGCGCGCAGGGTGCCCGAGCCGACCAGTACGGCGTCCGCCTCGGCGCGCAGCCGGTGGACGTCGGCGCGGGACTCGGGCGAGCTGATCCAGCGGCTGGATCCGTCTGCCGCCGCAATCCGCCCGTCGAGCGTCGCCGCGTACTTCCACAGGACGAACGGACGCCCCAGCCGTACGGAGGTCAGCCAGGCGGCGTTGCCCGCCTCGGCCTCGGCCGCGAGCAGACCGCCCTCGGCCCGGACCCCGGCCGCGCGCAGGGTCTCGGCGCCGCCGGTGGCCTGCGGGTTCGGATCACCGACGGCGTACACGACGCGGGCGATCCCGGCATCGATGAGCGCCTGGGCGCAGGGGCCGGTGCGGCCGGTGTGGTTGCAGGGTTCGAGGGTGACGTACGCGGTGCCGCCGCGCGCCTTCTCACCCGCGGCGCGCAGGGCGTGGACCTCGGCGTGCGGGCCGCCGGCGCGCTGGTGGTAGCCGGTGCCGACGGTGTCGCCCGAGGCGTCGAGGATCACGCAGCCGACGACCGGGTTGGGGCTGGTCGAGCCGAGGCCGCGGGCGGCGAGCGCGATCGCGCGGCGCATGGCGTCCGCGTCGGCGGTGATGGCCACCGGGTCCTCCTGCCTCATCGGGCACGGACTCCGGGGCCTGTCGATGACGACAGAGAGACGGACCTGCGCACGGAGGACGCCGAGGCCGGAAAACGGCTCGTCCGAAGACGGACCGCCGACGGCGGCGTACCCGATACTGGCCCGCCGCGCACTGCCTCCCATCCGGACTTTCACCGTCGGTCCAGGAATTTCACCTGGTCAACCGGCCGCTGGATGCGGACGGGTCGCGGACTATAACCGCCGGTTCGGAATTACACCGACCCCGGAGTGCGCTGCTTCTGGTACAGGGTCAGTGTGCCACGCCCGCTCGTCGCCCATGCGGGCGATCGGCTGTGGCCTGACTCACAGGACCGCCCCCCGGGGATTCCCACGCGGGCTTGGTCCATACCTATTGACCTACTGGTCTAGTCCTTTTAAGGTCTGCGTCACCTCCGCGGATCCGGCCCGCCCGGTGTGCGCACATCTCGGGCCAACACGCCCCACCCGCCTGCTCGTTGTGCGATGAGGTACCCCCACCCCAGGAGGAACAGATCGTGCTGTCCCCCACACGCGCGAGAGCCACGCTGCTCGCAGCCGGCGCGGCGGTCGCCGGGCTGCTGCTCAGCTCGCTCTCCGCGACCGTCTCCCATGCCGCCGACCAGGAGTCCTGTCGCCCCGACGGCCTCTACCGAACCCCGGGCGTCGAGGTCCCGTACTGCTCGGTCTACGACGCCGAGGGCCGCGAGAAGATGGGCGCCGACCACCAGCGCCGCGTCATCGGCTACTTCACCGGCTGGCGCACCGGCAAGGACGGCACCCCCGCCTACCTCGCCTCCGACATCCCCTGGGACAAGGTCACCCACCTCAACTACGCCTTCGCCCACGTCGGCAGCGACAACAGGATCTCGGTCGGCACCGACAACGCCGGCAACGCCGCGACCGGAATGACCTGGCCGGGAGTCGCCGGGGCGGAAATGGACCCCGCGTACTCCTACAAGGGCCACTTCAACCTGCTGAGCAAGTTCAAGAAGCAGCACCCCGACGTCAAAACACTCATCTCCGTGGGCGGTTGGGCCGAGACCGGCGGATATTTCGACGACAGCGGCAAGCGGGTGGACTCCGGCGGCTTCTACTCGATGGCCACCAACGCCGACGGTTCGGTCAACCAGGCCGGCATCGACACCTTCGCGGACTCCGCCGTCGCCTTCATCAAGAAGTACGGTTTCAACGGCGTCGACATCGACTACGAGTACCCGACGACCATGAAGGACGCGGGCAATCCGCTGGACTGGCAGGTCTCCAACGGCCGCCGGGCCGGGCTGGTCAAGGGCTACGCCGCGCTGATGAAGTCGCTGCGGGAGAAGCTCGACCGGGCCGGCGCCGCGGACGGGAAGCACTATCTGCTCACCGTCGCCGCGCCTTCCTCCGGATATCTCCTGCGCGGTATGGAGACCTTCCAGATGCAGAAGTATCTGGACTACGTGAACATCATGTCCTACGACCTGCACGGCGCCTGGAACGAGTACGTCGGCCCGAACGCCTCACTCTTCGACGACGGCAAGGACGGCGAACTCGCCGCGGCGGGCGTGTATTCCACGTCCCAGTACGGCGGTGTCGGCTACCTCAACACCGACTGGGCCTACCACTACTTCCGCGGCTCCATGCCGGCCGGCCGCATCAACATCGGCCTTCCCTACTACACCCGCGGATTCAAGAACGTGCAGGGCGGTACGGACGGGCTGTGGGGCAAGGCGCCCTCGACCACCTGCCCGGCGGGCGCGGGCCTGACCAAGTGCGGTGACGGCGCCGTCGGTATCGACAACCTCTGGCACGACAAGGACACCGCCGGCAAGGAGTCCCCGGCCGGCTCCAACCCCATGTGGCACGCCAAGAACCTGGAGAAGGGCGTCGTCGGCAACTACGTCACCGCGTACGGCTTCCCGGCCTCCACCACGCTGACCGGCACCTACGCCCGCAAGTACGACTCGACGCTGGTCGCCCCCTGGCTGTGGAACGCCCAGAAGAAGGTGTTCCTCTCCACCGAGGACGAGCAGTCGGTGAAGGCCAAGGCCGACTACGTCGTCGACAAGGGCATCGGCGGCACGATGGTGTGGGAGCTGGCGGGCGACTACGCGTGGAACGCGGCCAAGGGCCAGTACGAGACCGGCGACACCCTCACCACCGCGATGTACGAGAAGTTCAAGGCGGCCTCCCCGTACGGCGCCAAGCGCTCCACCGTCTCACTGCCGGCCGAGGCGCTGAAGATCGATACCGACTTCGGCCAGTTCCCGCTCGGCGACTCCAACTACCCGATCAGTCCGAAACTCAGGATCACCAACAACTCGACGACCACGCTGCCGGGCGGGACGGAGTTCCAGTTCGACTACGCGACCTCGGCGCCGGCCAATGCCAGGGACCAGTCGGGGTGGGGCACGAGGATCGTGCGCAGCGACCACACCGCCGCGAACAACGTGGGCGGCCTGAAGGGCGACTACCACCGCGTCTCGCTGAAGCTGCCGAGCTGGCAGACGCTGGCGCCCGGCGCCTCGGCCGAACTCGACTTCGTGTACTACCTGCCGACGTCCACCCCCTCCAACTGGACGGTGACCTTCGGCGGCAGGTCCTACGCACTGGCCGGTGACCTGGCGCGCGGTACGACCGTGGTCGAACCGGGTACAGGGACCGGAGGAACGACGACCGGTGGCGGTGACGGTGGTGGCGGCGGGCAGTGCGCGGCGCCCGCCTGGAACGCGGCCACCGAGTACGGCGGCGGTACGACCGTCGCGCACAGGTCGCACCAGTGGAAGTCGAAGTGGTGGACGAAGGGCGAAGAGCCCGGCACCACGGGTGAGTGGGGTGTCTGGCAGGACCTCGGAGCCTGCTGACCCCCGGCGATGAACGCCCGGCGGCGGAGACCAGGCCCTTGCCGCCGCCGGGTCTCCGCCGTTCTGGCAGGCTGAGGCCGGCGGGCTTCCAACCACCCCGAAGGGCTGATCTGGCGATGACCACAATCCTGGTGACCGGTGGTACCGGCACTCTTGGCTCCCTGCTGACGGACCGGCTGCGCGCGGCCGGGCACGAGGTACGGGTGCTGAGCCGGCACGCACAGCCGTACGCGGTCGATCTGCGCGAGGGAACCGGTCTCGACGCGGCGCTGGCGGGTGCGGAGGTGGTCGTGCACTGCGCGACCACGCCGCGCGGCGACGACGAGGCGGCCGGTCACCTCATCGACGCGGCCCGGCGGGCCGACGTCGCGCACCTGGTCTACATCTCGATCGTGGGCGTGGACCGTGTGCCGCTCGGCTACTACACGATCAAGCACAAGGTCGAGCGCATGATCGAGGAGTCGGGCCTCGGCTGGACCGTGCTGCGCACGACCCAGTTCCACGACCTGGTGCGGGGACTCCTGCGTACCTCGGCGAAGCTGCCGGTGCTGCTGGTCCCCGCCGGGGTGAGCGTCCAGCCCGTCGACGCGGCGGAGGTCGCGGACCGGCTGGCCGAACTGGCCGCGGGCCCGCCCGCAGGACGGGTCCCGGACCTCGGCGGCCCCGAGGTCCGCACACTCCCGGACCTGGCCCGCGCCTACCTGCACGCCACCGGCCGCCGCCGCCCGGTCCTGCCAGTACCCCTGGCGGGCAAGGCGTATGCGGGCTTCCGTCGCGGCCTCCACCTCACCCCGGACCGGGCCCTGGGCAAGACGACGTTCGAGGACTTCCTCGAAGCCCAATGAGCCGTGATGACCGTTTAGCCCCGGTATGATGCACTTTGTGATCACCCTTGGGCGGCGCCGTCGTCCTCCCTACGGCAGCCGGTGGGACGCTGCCCTGATGTCACCGGTGATCCTCACCATCCTCGTCACCGGCCTGGCGTTCTCCACCCCGAGGGAGATCGCCATCAGCCGCCTCCTGCCCGCCGCACCCGCCCTGGCCGCCGCGATGTGGCCCGTGCTCCCCACGATCCTGCTGGGGGCCTTCTGCCTGCTGGCCATGATCACCCTCAGCTTCTTCTACACCGACCTGGGCACGCCGTACACGGCGGCTGCGATCATCGCGGTCACCTTGGCGGCCGCATACGCGAGCCATGTCCGGCTCCAGCGGGAGGAGGCGCTCTTCCACATCCGGCTCGTCGCCGACGCGGCCCAGAAGGTACTGCTACGCCCCCTGCCACGCCGCATCGAGGACGTCGAGATCGAGTCGCTGTATCTGGCGGCCCAGGCGCAGGCCCGGATCGGCGGCGACTTCTACGAGGCGGCCGACACCCCGTACGGGGTCCGGCTGCTCATCGGCGACGTACGCGGCAAGGGCCTGGCCGCGGTGGGGGCGGCCTCTGCGGTGATCAGCTGCTTCAGGGACGCCGCGTACGACGAGCCCGACCTGAGGGGCATCACCCGGCGGCTGGAGACCAGCATGACCCGCCACAGCGCGGCGTACCCCGGCCAGGACCTTCCGGAGCGCTTCGCCACCGCTGTTGTCGCCGAGATCCCGCACGGCGGCGGCCACCTCAGACTGCTCAACTGCGGGCACCCCCCACCGCTGCTCGTGCACGGCGGGAAGATGCGGGTCCTGGAGCCCACCACCCCCTCGCCGCCGCTCCACCTCGCGACGCTCATCGGAGACCAGTACTTCGTCGACACCGTCGCCTTCGCCCCGGGCGACCAGCTGCTGCTCTACACCGACGGCGTGTCGGAGACCCGGGACCGCACCGGCGAGTTCTTCCCGCTGCCGGACTGGATGCGGCAGCAAGGCCCGGCGACACCCCGTGAGCTGCTCGACCGGCTGCACCAGGACCTGCTCCACTACAGCGGCGGAAGACTCGACGACGACATCGCGGCCCTCGCCGTCCGCTGCCGGAACACCCGGGCGCAAGAGCACCACCTGTCCTCGCCACTGGCCTAGGGGCTGTCCGGCGGATCAGGGCCGGACAGGACGCGGCGTCTGGTGCGGTGCATCGCAAGGCGCCGGAGTGCCCTAATAGCGGAGCTATTCGGGCATTTCGGCAACGCGGCGAGGTGCCGTGCCAGACGTCGTGGCCCCGGTCATGATCCGCCGGACAGCCCCTAGGTCTGGCCGGGTGATCATCACCGGGGCGCGGCGAACAGTTCCTCCTGGGCCGCCTCCTGTGCCGCCAGCAGCGCTCCCCTCAGCACCGCCGCTCCTCCCAGGGTTCCGGCCCGCACCTCGGTACGCAGGGGGGACAGGGCCGTCAGCCGGGTCGCCACCCTGTCTGCCAGTGGCTCGCCGCCCGCGTGCCCGACCTCGCCGCCCAGGACCACGCAACCCGGGTCCAGCACCGCGCTGACCGCGGCGACCCCGAGGGCGAGACGGTCGGCGAGCGCGTCGAGGAACGGGCCGCCTCGCGGGCCCGCCGCCACCGCGGCCCGTACGACCGCCTCGGCCGGCGGCGCGTGCGCCTCGGCGACCGCGGCGATGCCGTGTTCTGCGGCCAGCGCACAGACGGCCGCGCTGCCCACGAGGGTGTGGAAGCCGCCGTCGCACATGGTCGCGGAGGGCAGACCCGCCGTACCGGGCACCGGAAGGAAGCCGATCTCGCCGGCACCTCCCGATGCCCCGCGGCGCAGCCGTCCGTCCAGGACGACGGCCGCGCCGACTCCGTGGCCGAGCCACAGCAGGACGAACGTGTCGCGGTCGCGAGCGGCGCCCAGCCGCTGTTCCGCGACGGCCGCGAGGTTGGTCTCGTTCTCCAGCAACACGGCAGCCGGCAGCCGTTCGTGCAGTACGCCGACCAGCGCCCGGTGCCAGGCCGGCAGGCCGGTCGTGTCGCGGAGTTCCCCGGTGGCGGGGTCGACGAGCCCCGGCGCGCCGATGCCGACGCTGTGCAGCCGGGCGGCGCCGGCTTCACGCGCGGTGCGCTCCAGCAGGGCGACGGCCCGCTCCACAGCGGGTCCGGTCCCGGTGTCCGGGCCGATGGGCAGGACGGCTTCGGCGAGGGTCCGGCCCAGGAGGTCGGCGACAAGCACCGAGACGCTGTGCGTCCGTACGTCCAGTGCCGCCAGGTGCGCGCGGTCGGCGACGATCCCGTACACCCGGGCATTGGGGCCACGCCGTCGGGCACCCGCCTCGCCCACCACCGCGATGAGCCCGGCCACCTGGAGCCGCTCGACGAGGTCGGCGACGGTGGGGCGGGAGAGTCCGGTGAGGGTCTTGAGTTCGCCTGCCGTCAAGGGGCCCTGCTGCTGGAGCAACTGGAGGGCCAGCCGGTCGTTCATGGCCCGGGCTGTGCTCGGTGAGGCAGGCGGCATACCGAGGATCCTTCCAGATCAGTCCATCGGGCCGGCTCAGTCCATCAGGCCGACGCTGTCATCAGGCCCGGATCTATCTATCAGGCAGGGTCCCTGATAATTTACTGCCTCATGATGAGTGGAGTGGTCTTCGATCGGCAGCAGCTGAAGCGGGCACGGATCGCCGTGGCCGCTGTCTTCTGTGTGCACGGCGCGGTCACCGGCAGCTTCGCCACCCGCATCCCCTGGATCCAGGACCACGCCTCACTCAGTGCCGGCCAGCTCGGCCTGGCGCTCGCGTTCCCGGCGATCGGCGCCTCGGTGTCGATGCCGCTGGCCGGCGCGATCAGCCACCGCTTCGGCGCCCGCACCGCGCTGCGCGGGCTGCTCGCCCTGTGGACCCTCTCCCTCGTACTCCCAGGACTTGCCCCGAATCTGCTCACCCTGTGCGGCGCGCTGTTCGTCTACGGCGCCACGGCCGGCATGTCGGACGTGGCGATGAACGCGCTCGGGGTGGAGGTCGAGAACCGGCTCGACCGCTCGATCATGTCCGGCCTGCACGGCATGTGGAGCGTCGGCGCCCTGCTCGGCTCCGCCGCCGGTACCGTCGCCGCGCACGCGGGCGGCGACGCCCGGCTGCACCACGCCGTCGCGGCGGCGGTTCTCACCGTCGTCGGCCTGATCGCCTGCCAGGGCGTACTGGACCTGCGCAGCGCCCCGGACGACATCCCGCCGCCGCGGTTCGCGCTGCCGCCCAGGTCGGCCCTGCTCATCGGCGCGGTGGGCTTCTGCGCGGTGTTCGCGGAGGGCGCCAGCCTGGACTGGTCGGCGGTCTACCTCAAGGACGTCCTGGACACCTCCCCCGGTCTCGCGGCCGCGTCCACCACGGCCTTCGCGCTGACCATGGCGGTGGCGCGGATCGCGGGCGACCGGGTGGTCGACCGGTTCGGCCCGGTACGCACCGTGCGCGTGAGCGGCGTGTTCGCCACCCTCGGCGGAGTGCTGGTGGTCGTGGCGCCGAACCCGCCGGTGGCGCTGGCCGGCTTCGCCCTGATCGGCCTCGGCGTCGCCGTCGTGGTGCCGCTCGCCTTCGCCGCGGCCGGGCGCAGCGGCCCGGCGCCGGCCCAGGCGATCGCGGGCGTCGCCACCATCACGTACACCTCGGGCCTGATCGCCCCCTCGGCGATCGGCGCGGTGGCCGATGTGACCTCGCTGGTGGTGTCGTTCGGGCTGGTGACGGCGCTGGCGTTCGGGCTGGTGCTGGGCGCGGGCGTACTGCGGCAGGGCAGCAGGGAGAGCGTGCGGGCCAAGGCGTCCGGCACACCGGCGACGCTCAAGCGGCACTGACCGCCGGCCGGCCCGGCAGCGCACGAGTCACCCCCGCGCCAGCTCATACGCGTACGAAGGCGTGAAGGTACCCGCCGCGCCCTTGCAGCCGTCGGACTCCCCCGGCAGTTTGATCCACAGGTAGGCGTCGATCCGCGCCTCGCCGGTACGGGTGGTCGGCGGCCGGCCGAGCCCCCGCCCCGCCGGATCGCACCAGTTGCCCGGCGCCGGCGCCCCGTTGCCGTTCCTGCTGGTGTCGATGACCGCCCCCAGGCCGGCCGGCCCGCCGAGCGCGGACAGGACGCGCCGCGCGTACGCCGTCTCGTCGGCGGTGCGGTGGAAGTTCGCGACGTTGGTGAAGATGCCGTCGCCGCTCGTCGCGGCGCCCGCCCTGCGCAGCGCGGCGGCCTGCTTCTCGGCCGGGTGCCAGCCGGAGTGGCCGGCGTCGTAGTAGACCCTGGCCTTCGGATTCGCGGCGTGCATGGCCCGGCCGGCCCGGGCGAGGGAGGCGTAGCGGGCGTCCCGGTCGCCCGGCGACAGGCAGTCGGCGAGCGCGATCGAGTCGGGTTCGAGGATCACGATGACCTCGCTGTCGCCGAGGCCGGCCGCGAAGTCCCGTATCCAGCCGTCGTAGGCGGCGAGATCGGGCGCACCGCCCTTGGACGCACCGCCGCAGTCCCGGTCGGGTATCGCGTACGGGACGAGGACGGGCACCCGGCCCGCGGCGGCGGCCCCGGACGTCACCGAGCGGACTCTGCCGGTGATGGTGCCGGGGTTGTACTCGGCGAACCAGACGGCGGCCGGCTGCGCCGCGATGCTCGACTCGATGAGCGGGCGCCGCGGATCGCCACGGTTGGCGGCCACCCAGTCGATGACCCGCGACTCGGGGTGCCGGTAGAGCGCGGCGTCGGCGCGCGCGGGCCGGGCGGCCTGCTTCTTCGCCGTCGGCCCGGAAGAGGGCCTGCCCGAACCGGACGCCGAGGGCGACGCCTTGGCGGACGCCGACGCGGACCCGGACGGAGACGCAGAGGCCGAGGGGCTGGGCAGCGCGGGCAGCGGCTCGAGCGTCGGGACCTCGGTCACCTCCGGCCGGGCCGAGTCGTCGGTCCCGCCCTCGCCGGCGACCGCGGTCAGCATGCCGGCCACCGTACCGACGGCGACCACGGCCGAGGCCGCGACCACCATGGCGGTGTGCCGCGCGGCCCGTCGGCGCTCGGTACGCCGGACGCGGTTCTGCGCACGTTCGCCTGACACAGGTCCTTCCCCCACTCCAGCCCTCCCCGGCGACCGTCCTTCGTCCGAACCGGCGAAGACCGGGCGCAATGCCACCCGGTGGAGCCTAGTCCCTGGGACGCTGCCCCCATGGCGCAGATGGAACAGTTCGCGGTGCGCGGCCGCCTCGGCCACGCGTCGGTAGACGCGGTGGCCGCGCGGCTGCGCGCCCTGGGGGCCGGCTGGCCACCGTCGGACGGGGTGGCGGTGTTCAACCGGGTCTACCTGGCGGTGACCGAGGAGATCGGCCGGCAGATCGACCTCGGCGTCTTCCCGGTGCCCCGGTCCGCGGCGACGCTGGACGTCCTGTTCGCGGAGCGCTATCTGGCGGCCGTGGACGCGGTGGCGGCGGGCCGGCGGCCACCGGCCTGCTGGCGTCCGCTCTTCGAGTACCGGCGTCATCCCGGTGTACGTCCGTTGCAGTACGCGCTCGCCGGGATCAATGCGCACATCGGGCACGACCTGGCGCTCGCCGTCGTGGACACCTGCCGCGTGCTGGACTGCGAACCGGCGGCACTGGAAGGGGACTTCGACCAGGTCGGAGACATGCTGATCGCTCTCGAGGAGCGCATCCGGGAAGACCTGATGCCCGGACCCGACCTGCTGGAGATCGCCGATCCGCTGACCCACCTGCTGGGGTCCTGGAGCCTGGAACGGGCCCGGGACGCCGCCTGGTCGTCCGCGCGGGTGCTCTGGGGGCTGCGCGAACTCCCCGAACTGGCCGAGGAGTTCCGGGAGCGGCTGGATGCCGGCGTGGGCCTGGTCGGACGCTGTCTGCTGACGCCCAGCCGCTGAAGCGCGGCGACCGGGGCCATGGGGCCACCGCCGCCGGAAACTGGCGACGGCCCGCCGCCACGCTGTGCGCGCGGCGGCGGGCCGGGTCGGGAGTCCCCGGGTCAGTCCTCGGGTCAGTCCTCGGGGAGTTCTACCGGGGCGATCTCGTCGTAGAGGTCGCCGGGTCCGGGGTTGGTCGCGTCCGTCGTACCACCGAAGTGGTGCATGACGCCCCACACCGCGTTGAGCGCGGTCTGCACGGCGCCCTCGGCCCAGCCCGCCGTCCAGGAGATGTCGTCGCCCGCGAGGAAGATGCCGCGCTTGTCCTCGGGCAGCCGGTCCTGCATGAAGTGCGTGAACAGGCGCCGCTGGTAGCGGTAGTGCCCGGGCAGGTTGGCCTTGAACGCGCCCATGAAGTAGGGCTCGTTCTCCCAGGAGACGGTCACCGGGTTGCCGATGATGTGGCGGCGGATGTCGACCTTCGGGTAGATCTCACCGAGCGACTTGAGCATGACCTCCATCCGCTCGTTCGCGGACAGCGGCAGCCACTTGAGGCTGTCGTCGCACCACGTGTACGAGAGGCAGATGACGGCCGGCTTGTCGGGCCCGTTGTCCAGCAGATAGGTACCGCGGGTCATCCGGTCGGTCAGCGTCATCGACATGACGTCCCGCCCGGTTTCCTCGTCCTTGTCCAGCCAGAACGGCCGGTCCACCGGCACGAACAGCTTGGAGGACTCCATGTAGTGGGTCCGCTCCATCGCCGTCCAGTGGTCGATGGGGAAGAGCGTGTCGTCGCACGCGATCTTCGACAGCAGCATCCAGGACTGCGCGGTGAAGACGGCGGCGCGGTACGTACGGATGTCACCGGAGGCGTCGGTGACCGTGATCCGGTTCCCGGCGGTGCGGTGCAGGCGCGTCACGGCCGGCTTGGGCGCGCCGTCGTGCAGCGAGGAGAGCGAGGTGCCCTGCGCCCAGTGCACGATCTTCTCCGGCTCGCGCTCCCACAGCCGCAGCGGGAGCTGCTGGCTGCCGCCGACGATGCCGCGGTGGTGGTCGTCCGCCTCGGTGTAGACGACGCGCAGGATCTCCAGGATGGAGTTCGGGAAGTCGGTGTCCCAGCCGCCGGTGCCGAAGCCGACCTGGCCGAAGATCTCGCGGTGCCGGAAGGACTTGAACGCCGGGGAGTCGCAAAGGAAGCCGTAGAAGGTCTGGTTGTCCAGCTTCTCGACGAGCTTCGACCAGATCTCGCGGATCCGCGGGATGTCCCGCTCACGCAGGGCGGTGTTCATGTCGGAGAAGTCGGCGCCCTCCTCCAGGCAGGAGTTCCAGGCCTCCATGACCTCGCGGTAGACCGCGGGCAGCTCGTCCACCGACGTGGCGTAGTGCGACTCGCCCTTGAGGTCGACGACGGTCGACGGCGTGTCGGGGGCCAGCGGGTTGGGGAACGGCCTGGTCTCCAGACCCACCAGGTCGATGTAGTGCTGCAGCGCGGTGGAGCAGGGCGGGAAGCGCATCGCGCCCATCTCGGCGGTCAGCTCGGAATCGCAGCCCTCGAAGCCGACGGTGCGCAGCCGGCCGCCGATCTGGTCCGCCTCGTAGACGACGGGCTTGAGGCCCATCTTCATCAGCTCGTACGCGGTGACGATGCCGGAGAGGCCGCCGCCGATGACCGCCACCTCGGCGCCGTGCTCGGTCGCCGGTATCTGGCCGATTCCGGCCGGGTGGGCCAGGTAGTCGTCGTACGCGTAGGGGAAGTCCGGGCCGAACATGGTGATCGGCGGCAGGGCGGGCGGCTGCTCGTCGTGAGCGGCGGTGGGCACCGTGGACGTCATGGGGTACGGACTCCTTGCGCGGAAAGGCTGAAGCAGAGGGGCGGAGCGGGGAGGGGGGAGAGCGGGCCGGGGGTCAGACCAGTGACGCGTACAGGCCGGGCCGGCGGTCGCGCAGATAGGGGTTGTTCGCGCGGGAGGCCCGCAGCAGCTCGGGGTCGGCCTCGCCGAGCACCAGTTCCTCGCCGCGGCCGGCCCGCGTGCGGGTGGTGCCGTCGGGGCTCGCGAGGCAGCTCAGGCCGACGAACTCGAACTCGCCCTCGGTGCCGGTCCGGTTGACGTACGCGATGTACATCTGGTTCTCGAAGGCGCGGACCGGGACGAGGGACTCGGCGACGAACTGGAACGGGTGCATCTGCGCGGTGGGCACCAGCAGCAGGTCGGTACCGGCCAGCGCGTGGGCACGGACGTTCTCCGGGAACTCCACGTCGTAGCAGATCATGACTCCGATGCGGAGTCCGCCCAGCTCGGCCTGGACGACGGGGGTGTCCCCGGGAGTGAACCACTCGTTCTCGAAGCAGCCGAAGAGGTGCGTCTTGCGGTAGTCGGCCAGCCGCTCGCCGGCCGGGCCGATGAGCTGAGCGGCGTTGTAGACCTGGTCGCCCTCGCGCTCGGGGTAGCCGTAGAGGACGGCGATGCCGTACTCGGCGGCGATGCGGGCGACGGCTTCGGCGCCGGGGCCGTCGGCGGCCTCGGCCAGGCGGTGCACGTCGGCCCCGATGGCGTACCCGGTCAGGAACATCTCCGGGCAGACGAGCAGTCCCGCACCGGCGGCCGAGGCGGCGCGGGCGGCGCCGGTGAGCACCTCGAGGTTCTTCACGACGTCGCCGGGCTGACCGGAGCTCTGGAGCAGGGCGGTGCGCAGCGGCGGCATGGCAGACCTCGGGAACGTCGGGGTGTTCGGGGGGACGTTCAAAACGGTACGTTCCGCCGCTCACCCCGGACAAGGCGCGTCCGTTGCGCGCCGACGGGTGATTCGTTGCGCGTTTCGGCGCCGCTACGGAGATTCGTTGCGCGTCGGCGGCGGCTAGGTCCTGTCCGGGCGATCAGGCTGGATAAGCGAGCGGCGTCTGGTGCGTGCAGCTGCAAGGCGGCCGGGTTCGCCCATAGCGGAGCTATGGGCGGATTCGGCCAA
>NZ_JBSOPZ010000041.1:0-62721 GCF_053763515.1 Streptomyces mabaensis | reverse complement strand
AGGTGTCCCTTCAAGGCATCAAGAACTGGGGACGTTCATCCGTACGCGGGTGGGGACGTTCACGTGTACGCCGACAGAAGATCGCCCTCCGGCCTGCGAACGCCAGCATCCGCGTACACCACGGTAACGAATACCCAGCCGCCTGGCCGGCGCTCACCACCCCCGAGCAGCAGGCCCGCCTCCGCGAGCTGTTCGCCAACCGGGCAGACGCCGGGGAGAAGCCCGGACAGCGGAAGTACCTACTGTCCTGGGGAGAGCTCGCCACCTGCGGAGTCTGCGGCGGGCACCTGAAGGTGGCCATGCGCGGCAACGCCCGATGGGGTAGCAAGAAGGCGACGTACTGCTGTGCTGCGAACAGTGGATGCACGGGCCGCAACGTCGAGGCGCTCGACCAGTTCATCGAAGGCATCGTCATCGGCATCCTCGCCGACCCCGCAGCGGCCGACGTGTTCAACCCCGACGACACGGCCGCGCTCGCCGCGATGGAACGGGCCGAAGGCCTCCGCGCCCGACAGGCCGTCGCCGCGGACGACTACGCCGACGGGCACATCACGCGCGAGATGATGCTCCGTATTACCAGGAAGCTTGCGGGGCAGATCGCTGAGGCTGAGGCTGAGGCGCGCCGGCTGCAGCCCGTGGACATGTCGGCGCTTGAAGGGCTGATCGGCCCTCAGGCGCGCGAGAAGTGGCCGAGGCTCGAGGTAACGCAGAAGCGGCGGGCCCTCGAGGCCATCCGGCTACGCGTAAAGATCCACCCTGTGGCTAAGAAGGGCCCCGGGTTCGACCGCTCCAGCGTCGAAGTCGGATGGAAAGGGCGAGCAGCCGAGGCGTAACCCTGAGAGCTACTCCGGGTCGCCATCTTCCGTGACCACCTTGCGGACGACTACATGCTCAATGAGTCCGGAGTAGATGTCGTTCATCTCGTCGACGGACAGCTGCAGGCGAGGCCCAGGCTCCGCGCCAGCCCGGCCTTTCACGCTCGGTCCCAGCCACCCGTCTCTTCGGGCACGTCCAACCCAGGTTCGAATGGTCTCCTCGGGACGACCGAACCGCGCGCTCATCCGTTTCATCGCCCCCGGTGGCTGACCGGGGAGAGTTTCGATCAGGTAGCGCACCGCGATGTCGCGGAGCAGGTCATCAGTGAGTGCCGCCCGGCCGCCACGTCTATCAGTAACTGCTGGCGCCGGATCCGCCACGGGGGAGCCCACCGGCTGATTGCCCTCCCATGACATCTGCGTCCTGATGCCCGCAAGGAGCTCGCCGACCTGCACCTTTCGAAGAAGACTGCCCGTCACTCCGCTCGACGTCATACCCGGGCGGAGCTCAAGCCGCGAGATGATCAGGCCGCTCTTGCCTCGCGCAATGTCGCCGGATGCCGTCCATCCCTCATCGCTAGGGGTGTAGTCGAAACAGGCGACAACGTCTCCTGAACGGTTCTCCGGATAGCTGAGGCGGATGCCGGCGTCCGTGGGGGGTGGAGTCGGTGCGGGTTCTGTCACGCCTCTGAGCATTGCAGTTCTGTCAACGCAAGGTCAACACACCAGCCGTGCAGAGGTGGCTTGACGCAATTCACCACCCCTGCAATGCTGGCTACATGACCGCAACGGTGGCGGAAAAAATCCGCTCTCGCCTGCAGGTTCGCCGTGATCTGCCATGTCCCGAGCAGCGTCGGGAACTGCGTGAAGCGGCCGGACTCTCGCAGCAGGAAATCGCCGACGTCATTGGCGTCACGCGCCAAGCCGTCAGCCATTGGGAAGCAGGCATTCGCACCCCTCGCGGTGCACTCCTTGACCGGTACATCGACGCCATCCGCGCACTCCGAGAGCAGAAAGCCGCATGAGCGACGACACCATCTGGCTCCGGATGCTGCCGGGGGAGACCCCGGAAGAGTTCACCGCACGGATCGTCGCTGCGAGGCCGCCTCTCGACGCTCAGGAAAAGGCCGAGCTTCGCGCCATCTTCCGGCCCCTCATTGAGCAGGACGCCGCGGCGCGAAAGCACGGCGAAGCCGCCTGACCGCCGCACCGAATCGGACGCCCCGGCAACGCCAGCCAGTTAGCAATAGCCCCTCGCGAGGGGGCCCCTCCACCGCGGCCGCCCGCACCCCTCGCCCTCGCGAAGGCAGCAGAACATGACCCCAAGCGCAAAGCCCCGGGGGTCCAGTCCCGGGGCTCGGCAAGAAGTCGGCGGCACGCCAGACATCGGCATCGTAGCGGCCCGAGAGGCCCGCGCGCCCGGCGAATGGCCGCCCCATCCCTACGTAGATGCGCTCCTCATCGAAGCGCGCAGAGAACGCGCTCGTCGCGTCCTCGTCCTTGGCTCCATCCGGGCGGACTTCGAAGCGCAACCGTCCCGGCGGGCCATCTTCGCCAGCGCCCGCCGCTGGTGCGCCGACGTCCTCACCCTTGCCGAGACCATCGTCCCGGCCGCAACCAGCACGGAGCCTGAGTGAGCGCGCACGTCCCCGAAGCCAACGACCGAGCCATCGGCGGCGGTTCGGTACTCGACGGCGCCCTGTGGCTCATCCGCCGCAGGTTCGCCATCTTCACCGCTGACCACCCCGGCACCGACCAGTGCAGCGGCGTGGGGCGTGGCCACGAACCCGCCGCGTGCGTCGACCGGGGCAAGCACCCCGCCGTGCCCTTCACCAGAAGCGCCACCCTCGACGAGGGCCAGGTGCACCGCGACTTCGCCGGCCCCCCGCGGAACGTCGGCGTGTTCGTCGGCGGCTGCGTCGGGCCGAATGGCGAGCAGCTCCTCGTGATGGACAGCGACCGCCCCGGCGCTCTCGAAGACGTCGCGAAAGCCCTGGGTTACGAACACACGCCCACGATGCGAGTCCACACGGCCAAGGGACACCACGACTACTACTGGGCCCCTGCCGAGGCCAAGCTCGGCAACGGACTGGGCGCGCTGAAGGGCAAGTTCGATGGTGACGTACGCGCGGGGAACGCCTACGTCATCGGCCCCGGCTCGGTCCACGCAACGGGAGTCATCTACACCCTGGCAGACCCCGAGTGCCCACCCGTTGCCGCGCCCCAGTGGCTGCTGACCGCGCTTCAGACGCGGGTCTCTGCGCCCGTCGGCCCGACAACCGGGGTGACGATCCCCGCGGACCGCCACGACGCGTACACCCGCAAGGTCATGCAAGCCGAGTGCGACGCCATCACCAACGCCCCGGATGGCGATCAGAACAACACCATCAACACTGCTGCATTCAACCTCGGCACCCTCGTCGGCGCCCACGCACTCAGCGAGAGCGAAGCCCGGGAAACGCTGCTCTCCGCGTCTCGAGCAGGCAACCACCCCGAGGGCCGCGCGCTCCCCACGATCGAATCCGGGCTCCGCGCCGGCATGGCCAACCCGCGGAACCCCTGGCCCCCGGTCGCCCGTACGGACAGCCAGAGCAACCGCAACGCGCTATTGACCACAGAGGCTGAATCCGGCATCGACTGGAGCGACACCGGCCCCGGCGCCCCGGCACAGTGGGACGAGCCCCCCGGATCAGCCTCTGCAGACCGGCGAATCCCCGGCCTGTTCCCGGAGGAGTTCTACGCGGCCCGCAGCGAACTGCGGCACATCCGGCAGGCCGGGCACTCGCGCACTCGCTCCGGCGACGTCGCCGTACTAGCTGCATTGACCCGCCTGTCCGGCATGGTCTCCCACCACATCCGCGCCGACACCGGCGTGGCCGGCTTCGCCTCCCTCAACCTCTTCGGCGGCATCCTCGGCCCCTCCGGCATCGGCAAGTCGACCGGCGTGGACGTCGCCGATCGCCTGATGCCCGCCCCGCCCGGGCTGGACTTCCGCGACGGGCTGCCCGTCGGGTCCGGCGAGGGCATGGCTGAAGTCTTCATGGGAACCCGCGAGGAGCCCACCGGAGAGATCTACAAAGGCGGACCGAAGAAGGGCGACCCGGTCACCGTGACCATCCGCGCCCAAGTCCGGCACAACGCGTTCTTCTACGTCGATGAAGGCAAGACCCTCACCCGGCTCATGAGCGAACGATCCGGCTCCACCCTCGGAGAGACCCTGCGCAGTGCTGCCGTCGGCCAGACGCTCGGCCAGACCAACGCCAGCCGGGAGACGAGCCGATACATCCCCAGCGGCTCGTACTCCATGGGCCTGCTGGTCGGCTTCCAACCCGAGACCGCGGCGCCCCTGTTCGACGAAGTCGCCGAGGGAACCCCACAGCGGTTCATCTGGACTCAGGTGATCGACCCGTCTATCCCGGACGAACCACCCCCTTGGCCGGGCGAACTCACCAGCTGGCGCCTGGCGATCGACGCCGAGCAACCCACGCTCGTCAGCTTCGACCAGCCCATCAAAGACGACCTGCGACGTGCAGATCTTGCCAAGGCGCGCGGCGAGACCTCGGCCGAGAACATGAACCCGCTCGACTCACACGCCCCGCTGATGCGCGTCAAGGTCGCCTCTCTCCTCGCGATCCTGGCCGGGCGCCTGCACGTCAACACCGAGGACTGGGAGTTGGCCCGCCTGGTTTGGGAGGCGTCCTGTGCTGCCCGGGACGAGGTCGTGGCCTACGCCGAGCGACAGCGCCGGCAGGAGCAGGAGAAGCGCACCCAGGCCCGGATCGCCGAAGAGGTCCGCGTCGAGCATGCCAAGGCCTCGGCAGAAGACGCACGGGCAGACAAGGCGGTCGAGCGGATCGCGACGCGCATCGCGGTCCTCGTCCACGAGGGCGGTGCTCTGTCCCGGAGTTCGATCCGGACCAAGTTCGCCGGTCGCGACAAGAAGCACATGGGCGACGCCATCGCCTACGCCGAGCTGCGCGAGTGGGTGATCGAAGGCGGCGGCAAGGTCGCCCCCGGCCCGATCCGACCGGCCGCATGAGGGGGGACAGAGGGGGACGGGGACAGGCTTTGTCCCCCCTCCCTCCCTCGGAACCCCGGCTATCCGTTAGATCGCCTAAAGGTTGCGAGATCAAGCAACCCTCTGACCTGCATAGATGGAAAAGGAAGGAAGAAATCATCTCACTCGCGTACCGCGCGAGAGAGGGGAGGACAAACAGTGTCCCCCCTGTCCCCCCCAAGACCGGAGGTCCATGTGCCGAACACCCCGCCCGTCCCCGAGCGATCCGACCTCATCTTCGGAGCCGACGCCCTCATCGCAGCACTCACCCTCGGCTACACCTGCAGCCACTGCCGCAGTGAGCCCCCCGTCCTCCACACCGACGACCACGGCATCACGCACCTGCACATCGCCCACGACGACACGTGCCCCGTCCTCAACGGCCACATCAGCGCCGCACCCGACGCCATCCGCGCCGCCACCAACAACTGACCAGGGAGAACCCCATGACCATCACCTTCAAGGGCGAGTCCATCAGCTTCGTCATCGCCGGCGACCGCAGCCACGACTTCATGATCCCGAACAACCGGGCCACCATGCCCACCAAGACCGCCGAAGCCCTCGACGCGCTTCTCGCCGCGCAGAAGAACGAGCAGACCGTCACCGCGAAGAACAACTCCAGCGCCACGGCCAAGCAGGAATCCTGCGAAGCCACCCGCCAGGTTCTCAACGACCTGTACGACCAAGCCTCCGCCACCACCGGCAGCCGGCGCCTCCACCACGAAGAGCAGTACGCCTTCGCCGGCGCCAAGTTCGCCCGCGCCCTCGCCGACGCCGAGGCGGCCCTGCAACTCCTCGCCGACCACGCGTTGCAGCACGCCAACCCTGTCGGTGTCGGATTCGATCCGGGCACTCGCTCCAAGGCCGTCGCCCGACTCCGCTGCCTCGCCGCCGAACTGGCCAACCTCTCCGCCGTACCGCCCATCGACGCCTGACCCAACCCGGCCGGGCCTCGCAGGAGGCCCGGTCTTGAACACAGGGAGCTGAACATGACCGACGTCCCCCAGGCCCGCCCCGACGCCGCACGCATCGGCGCCGAGCAAGCCGCCTGCCTGGCTCTCCGCCTGGAAGGACACACCTACCGGGACATCGCCAACCGACTTCACCTCTCCATCGGCACGGCCTTCAATCGAGTTCGCGACGCCGTGGACCTCGAAGTCAGCCCGAAGGCCGACGAGCTGCGCGCGCTCGAACTCGCGCGCCTCGACCTGTACCTCACCCGACTCGCCCCGAAGATCACGAAGGGGGACGACCGGGCGATCAACACCGCCGTCCGGATCAGCGAGTCCCGCCGGCGGATGCTCGGCCTCGACCAGCCCGTTGCAGTGCACGCCACAGTCCACGAGGTCACGCAACAGGACTTGGAGCTGCAAGAGATGATCCGTGCGGCAAGGGCGAGGGTGGCCCTCGAGGAGCAGCAGCTGCGTGACGAGCTGGAATCGCCGTGACGCCGGCCGAGGTCGAGCAGTGGCGGCAGATCGAGTTGGACCGCCTCGAGGAAGCAGAGTCCGCGGCGCAGCAGCTGGCCACGGCAACCGGGCGGGACATGACGCGGACGCTCGCACGAATCGACCGCACGCGCCGTCGGGTCCTCGGTACGGCCGCACCCGTACGGATCGAGGTGCAAGTCCCCGTCGGGGCTAACCGAGAAGCGAAGCGCCAGGCGGTCATCACCGCGTACGTAGCAATGGAGGAAGCACCAGTGAACGAGCTTGGGGAGACGCTGTGACTGGCAAGCCGCGCACCCGGAAGGCCACCGCCGCCGAGCGCTTGGCGGCCCGCGTCCTGGGCCAGGAGATACCCGACGTCATCGAGCTGCCCACCCAGACTCCGGGGGAGCAGCACCTGGCGCGCCTGCGGGCCCGCCAGGCGGTGCCAGCCAGGCCGGCGGCGGGGGTGTCGCCTGCGGAGTGGCACGCACGCCGCTACCAGGGGCGCGACGACGACCCGGGCCCCTCCGCAGCCTGAAGAGAGCAATACCGCGACCGGCCGGTCACCACGACGGCCGGGCGCGCTCATGCCAAGTTCAGCCGCGCTGCTACTTGTCGTTGTCCTGGGCGGCGTTCATTGCGAGGGTGCGGAGCAGCTCGGCTGTAGTCATCTCGCTGCCGGCGTCATGTACTTCGGCGAGTTCGCCGAAGACGAAGGCGAACGTCGCGAGGAGGCGCAGCATGTGGGCGGTCATCTCCTGACTGATGCGCCGGCCAGCCTCCTCCGGCGTCATTCGCCCCTGAGTGGTGATGTCAGGGATCAGCGCCAGGGCGAGGTTGCCGGATGCTTCCGCCTCCTGCGGGCTCATCTCCCCTCCGCTGCCGTAGAACTCGCCGGCCGTGAGGAAGCCGACGAGCTTCATGGTCATGTCGTTCTGTATCCGGTCGTCTTCGTTCTCTGCCATGGACGCAGGCTAGTGCCGCACACCGCGGCATGGCCCCGGCTGTTGCCCAAGGAACATGCTCACCGGCAACGAACGGGAGCGATCCCTAGGGATCCAACTCACTACAGAATAATTACTGTTATCCTGTAGTCGTGATCTTCCCTCCCGCAGTGCCTCAGTCGAGCACCCTCCCCGACGCTCCGGCCTCACCCGCGGTGAAGCTCAGGGGGACGCCGCCTGCTACTTCGCCAACCGCCCTTGTCGGCCTGCTTCGTGACGCAGGCGCAGCGCCGAACATCCTCGAGGCGACCGCCGCATGGATGAACAAGCGCGAGTCGGAGCACTCCCGCACCGCCTACGCCAAGGACGCCAGCTGGTGGCTCGCCTGGTGCGCCGCCACGGGAACCAACCCGGCCACCGCGCGGGCCGTGCACACCGACCAGTACGCCGCCGCCCTCCGGGACACCGGCCTCGCCAAGTCAACCCGCGCCCGGCGCCTGGCCGTTGCCTCGAGCTGGTACGACTATCTGGTGCGCGCAGAGGCCGCCGAGCGCAACCCGTTCGTCGGCATGGACCGGCCTTCCGTCGACGCCGACTCCTCCACCACTCGCGGCATGACCCCGGGCCAACTGGGCGCGCTGCTGACCTACGCCCGTGAGCACGAGTCGAGCCGCACCTACGCGCTGCTCGTCGTGCTCGCCACCACCGCCGGCCGGATCGGCTCCATCCTGGCCGCCACGGTCGGCGCCATCGGGTCCGACCAGGGTCACCGGACGGCGGACCTGGTCGTGAAGGGCAACAAGGTGAAGCGGGTCGTCCTCGTGCCGCTCGCCGTCGAGGCGGTGGAGACGTACCTTGCGGAGCGCGGTGAAGTCGGCGCGGACGAGTGGCTGTTCGCCACCAGTACGGGCCGGCCGATGGATGAGCCGGCCGCGTTCCGCACGGTGCGCCGCGTCGCGAGGGCAGCCGGCCTCCCGCATGCCGACGCGCTCTCGCCCCACTCGCTGCGCCACTCCTACGCCACGGCGATGCTCGACAAGGGTGTCCCGCTCGCGGATGTGCAGGACGCGATGGGGCACGCGGACCCGCGCACCACCCGCCGCTACGACCGTCTCGCCGGAGCACTGCACCGCTCGCCCAGCTATCGCATGCAGGAGGAGCTGACCAAGGCCATGCACATCGCCGACGGCGGCGCCTGATCCGGCACGCTGAACATCCTTGTAGAGACCTGCTGTCCGGGATGGACCGGCTGAAGTAAGAGGCGAAGGAACCTCTATGAAAGGTCGCGTACATGATCACCGACAACTGCCGCTGCGGCGGCGTCATCACCTTTACGCCCGCCAGGCCTGGCGAGGAGCCCAAGAACGTGCGCCACTTCGACGCGCAGGCCCAGCCCGCCCCCTGCCCGCTCAAGTAGCAGCCGGACGTATCGAGCCCCTGCCCTCCGGGTGGGGGCTCCGTCATGTCCGGGCGGGGGAGCGTCTGGGGTGGCTGCGGCCCGCGTCCTCGACGGTGGCTCCCAGCAGCAGCGCGGCGTCATGTTCGCCCAACGCCAAGATGTCGACAAGGCGCAGGGCCACGACGCGCGACGGGCAGCGGGAGCTGTCCTCGAGCTTCGATATGTAGGGCCGTTGCACGCCAACTGCCTCGGCAGCTTTTGCCTGAGTCAGCTGTGCGCGCTCTCGGGCCTGCCGCAGCATCGGGCCCAGCTCGGCGGGGGGTGTACGGCGAACGCGAATGAATGCCTTCGATTCCATGGAGTCACCTATTCCTCTCCTTCGAATCGTAAGCTCATTGGAGTATCCTTCCAATGAGGACGAGCCGAGCGCTGTCGACAGCCAACGATCCGCAGGCGAGATGCCAAGGGCGTGATGCCCAACCGGACCAGAGGCACTGACACGGCAGGCGAACGAGCAGCCGGCCACGGGCTGCGTGCCACCGCGTGATGCGGATGCCAGGCGAGAGGGGCGGGACCACTCGGGCCCGCGGACGATCCTCCGTCCCGCCGCTGCCCACACCTGGGGTCACCCGTGCCGCGCACCTTCTCCGGCCACCGCTTCCGCACCGCCCGCCGCGCCGCCGGCCTGAGCATCCACGACGTCGCCGCCCGGGCGGGCCGCTCTGTCTGGGCGCTGTACGCCTACGAACGGGGCGCAGCGCAGCCGCCCATCCCCATCGCTGATGCCCTCGCTGACGCGGTCGGCCAGCCCCTGATGGAACTGCTGGCCGACGATTCGAAGGCGGCCGCCTGATGGGCGAATTCCGCCTGGCCGGCGCCTACGTCGAGGCGCGCATGGACCGCACCAAGCTGGACGCGGACATCGCCCGCCTGCAGAAGCAGGACGTCCGGCTGAAGGCCCGCGTCGATCTCGACACCGTCGCGGCCTCGGCGCGGATCGCCACGCTGGTCAAGGCGCGGCGGATGAAGGTCTCGCTCGATCTCGACTCGAAGGCGACGGTCGCCTCCCTCGCCAAGATCACGAAGGCGCGGGAGATCCAGCTCACCGCGGACCTCGCCACCCGCGTCGCGGCCGACGAGCTCGCCCTCCTCACCCGCTCCCGCTCGCTGCGGATCACCGCGGACGCGGACACGAGGGCGGCGGCCGAGAAGTTCACGCTCCTCACCCGGGACCGCACCGTCCAGGTCAAGGTCGAGGTCGACGACACCGCGCTGGGCACCCTGCTCAGCGCAGACCACACCGTCGACATCTCCCCGGAGATCAACCAGCCGGCCTACGACCGCGCGGAGAAGAAGCTCGACAAACTCACCGGAGACCGGACCGTCCGGATCCTCGCCTCCGCCGACACCCGCGTCGCGGCCGACGAGATCCGGGGCCTCACCCGCCGCCAGCGGGTACGCATCGGCGTCGACGTCGACACCCGCGTCGCCGCCAACGACATCGCCAACCTCACCCGCCGCCGGACGCTCCGCGTCACCGCGGACGCCGACACCGCGGCGGCCAACTCGAGCCTGGCGTTCCTGACCCGCGACCGGCGCGTCAACATCCGCACCAACATGCTCGGCTTCGGCAACCTGGCGAGCCTGGGCGGCACCCTCGGCTCCGCCGGCGCCAGCGCGGGCATGCTCGGCTCCCGGTTCGTGATGCTCGCCGGTGCGGCGCTCCTCGCGCTGCCGGCCGTCGCGTCGCTGGGGTCCGCGATCGCGCAGATGGGCCCGGCCGCAGCGCTCGCCGCCCCGGCGCTCGGGTCGCTCATCACGATGGGCGCCGCGCTCGGTGTCGGCCTGCACGGCGTCGGTACGGCTTTCAAGTCCGCGTTCCAGACCGGCGCTTCCTCCGCCACCGCGGCCGCCTCCGCGACCCGGGCGCTGGAGGCGGCGCAGATCCAGGTGGCCCGCTCCTCGCGCGCGCTGAAGGAGGCGCAGGTCGACGCGGCCCGGCAGATCGCCGACGCGCAGCAGCGGGTGCGGGAGGCCGCCGAGGACGTCCGGGACGCCGAAGTCCGCGCGGCCGCCGACCGCAAGGCCGCGCTCCAGCGCGTCGCGGACGCCGAGCGGGACCTCGCCGACGCACAGCAGGACGCCGTCCGCGCGCAGGAAGACCTCAACGACGCCCGCAAGACGGCTGCCGAGCAGCTGCAGGACCTGGGCAACCGGCTGAAGTCGGCCGAGCTCGACCAGCGCGACGCCGTCATGGACGTCGCCGAGGCCGAGAAGGACCTCGCCGCGATCAAGGCCAAGGGCGCGAAGGCGAACGCCGACGACCTGGCCAGGGCTCAGCTCGCCTACGACCGGGCCGTGCAGCGGCTGGACGAGCAGCAGCTGGAGACGCAGCGGCTGAAGGAGGAGAACGCCGACGCCGCGAAGAAGGGCGTCGAGGGCTCCGACGCGGTCCGGGCGGCGCAGGACCGGGTGGCCGAGTCGCAGCGGAACGTGGGCGACCGCGCGCGGGCGGTCGGTGAGGCGCAGGCGGCCGCTGCGCAGGTCGCCCGGGACGGGGCCGAGGCCGTACGCGATGCGCAGCAGGCGCTGGCCGACGCGCAGCAGGGTGTCGCCGACGCGCAGGTGTCCGCCGCACGGCAGGTACGCGGCGCGCAGGAGGCCCTCGCCGATGCACAGCGCGCGGTCGCCGCGGCGATGGCGCAGGGCAGCACGGAGGCCACCAAGTTCAACGACGCGATGGCCCAGCTGTCGCCGAACGCGCGGGAGTTCGTCAACGCGGTCCGCGGGATCGCGCCGGCCTGGTCGGCGGTGCGGGTCGATGTGCAGGACGCGCTGTTCCGGGGGCTGGGGTCGACGCTGACGCGGATGTCGGCGTCGGTGCTGCCGTCGGTGCGCGGCGGGCTGGTCGGCATGGCGGGCGTGCTCAACAACATGGGCCGCAACCTGATGGACACCTTCGCGCGGCTCGGCGATCAGGGCGTCCTGAAGCGGATGTTCGACGGCTTCACCAACGGCATGAAGCCGCTGGAGCGCGTCCCGGGCCAGCTGGGGCAGGCGTTCGTGCAGCTTTCGGTGGCGGCGGCGCCGGCGTTCCAGCGGATGACGACGGCGATGGGCGGGGTCGCCGACCGGGTGTCGCAGCAGCTGACGCAGGCCTTCGAGTCCGGGCATCTGACCGAGGTCATCGACCAGGCGGTCGAGGTGGCGAAGCAGTTCGGCAGCCTGCTGGGCGACATCTTCGGCACGATCGGCAACATCATGAAGGCCGCCTCTGCGGGCGGCGGTGATGCGCTGGGCGCGATCGGTGCAGTGTTCGAGGAGCTGCGCCGGATCACGGCGATGCCGGAAGTCCAGAAGATGCTTACCACGATCTTCACGGCGATCAACGACATTGCCAAGCTGCTCGCCGGCACTCTCGGCGCGGTCATCCAAGCCGTACTGCCGCTCCTCGCAGCCCTCGCCCCAACCATCTCGACACTGGCCAATGCGCTCGGCCCCGTCCTTGCCAAGCTGGCGGAGTCGCTCGGCAAGGCGCTGATGCCGATCATCGAAGCGCTGCTTCCCGTCATCGACGACTTCACCGTCCTCCTCGTCGACGGTCTGACCGCACTGATGCCGATCCTCGAACCGATCGGAAAGCTGATCGGCACCGTGATTGCGGCGTTCGCGCCCGTGCTGACGATGCTGTGGCCGGTCATCACCCAGCTCATCAGCGTGCTGGCCACGGCGCTGGTGCCCATCATCAGCCTGGTCGCGGAGCACGTCGGCAACCTCGGCGGGATGTTCGCGCAGCTTGCTCAGCTCTTCCCGCCGCTGCTCGCCGCGCTGCTGCCGCTGATCCCGCCGATCGGTGAGCTGATCGGCTCGCTGTTCAAGTTGGCCATGGAGGTAGTCACGCCGCTCATGCCGCTGATCGTCGGCCTGGCCCAGATCCTTACGACGGTCCTGGCTGCCGCGCTCGGGATCCTCGTGCCAGTCATCACCACGGTGATCGGCTGGATCGTCAAGTTCGTCGACGCGGTCACCGACGCCGTGAAGTGGATCGTCGAGAAGTTCCAGTGGCTGTTCGACGTCCTCGTCGGCCACTCGATCATCCCGGACCTCGTCCGGCTGATCGTCAAGTGGTTCCAAGACCTCTGGGACCGCGCGAAGAAGATCTTCACGCAGCTCAAGGACGGCATCGTCGCCATCTGGAACGGCCTCTGGTCGATCGTCAAGACCAGGTGGGACATCTTCTGGGGCTCAATCCGGTCAGCCTTCAACCAGGCCTGGTCGTTCCTGCGGACCTCGGTCACGAACCTGAAGACCAGCATCAGCAACACCTGGAACAGCCTATGGAACGGGCTCCGCGACCGCTTCACCGGCGTGATCAACACCATCCGCGACCGGTTCAACTCCTTCAAATCAAACCTGACCCGCATGTTCACGCTCCTGCGGGACGGGCTCGGCACCATCTGGTCCGGCGTGAAGTCGAAGATCTCTTCACCGATCCGGTTCATCGTCGACGCCGTCTACAACCGCGGCATCCGCTCGATGTGGAACACGATCGCCTCGAAGATCTCCAGCAAGATCACCCTCCCCGCCATCTCGCTGAAGTTCAACAAGGGCGGCATCGTCCCCGGCGGCCGCGGCACCAAGGACAACACGCCCGCCATGCTCACCCCCGGCGAACGCGTCCTGTCCAACGACGAAGTCGACCAGCTCGGCGGCTACCGCGCGATCGACGCCATGCTCGGCAAGGACCGGCCCACCGGCACCGGCGGCAACCCCAACAAGCAGCAGGCCCAGAAGATGCAGCCCACCACCCAGTTCTTCGACCGGGGCGGCATCGTCGGCACCATCACCGACATCGGCGGCGCCATCGGGTCCGGCCTCAGCTGGGCCAAGGATCTCGTCGTCGGCGGGCTGAAGTCCGCAGCCAGCAAGGCGATCTCTTCCACGGTCCGGCCGCTGATCAACCGCATCCCCGACGGCGGCACCCAGTGGGGCCGGCTCGCGAAGGGCATCCCGAACACGCTGCTCACCCGCATGCTGGAGTGGCTGGGCAAGGAGGACAAGAAGGCCGTCGGTGGGCCCGGCGTGCAGCGTGCACTGTCGTGGGCCAAGACGCAGCACGGCCTGCCCTACCAGTGGGCAGGCAACGGCAACCCGAGCTGGGACTGCTCCGGGTTCACCAGCGCGATCGAGTCCGTCATCCGCGGGCAGCGCCCCCACCGGCGCTGGGCCACCGGCGCATTTTCCGGCAGCACCGCCCCCGGCGGCTGGGTCCGCAACCTCAACTCGCCGTACATGATCGGCATCACCAACGCCGGTGTCGGCCACGTCGCCGGCACGATCGGCGGCGTCAACGTCGAGTCGCGGGGCGGTGACGGTGTGGTCGTCGGCTCCCGGGCCCGCAGCTACCGCGACTCGATGTTCACCGACCGGTACGGGTTCCAGCCGGCGACCAGCTTTGATGAGGGCGGGATCCTGCCACCCGGGCTGTTCAACGGCACCAGGCGGCCCGAGCGGGTGCTGACCGCGGACCACACGGCGAAGCTCGACGCGATCCTCGCCAGCGCAGCCACAGGCCGGGGCGGAGACGTCATCGTCAACCTGACCATGAACAGCCTCGCCATGCCTTCGGCGGCGGAGCGGAAGCAGTGGGCCGGAGCTATGGCCGGCGACATCTCCGACGCCATCCGCAAGCGAGACAGGGAGCGCAACTGATCACCGGCGGCAGGGGCGAGAGCACAATCAGCGCATGACACCAGACGATGAAGTCGATGTTCCGTACGAGACGCAGGCCCCTGTTATCCGGGGCGCCTGGGCGTTCGCTGAGGCCTTCTGGATCGACCACGACATGGACGCGGCGTGGGTATGCGTCGACCCGCTGTGCGCCTGTGCTGGGCTCAGGCATGGCTGCACCCGATGCTCGACAAAGCCCGCGGCGACGGATACGACCCGGACGCGGTGGTCGAGGCCTTCACCGCCGATCGGCCGGATCACGAACTGTGGGACGCCTTCGCTCGCACGCAGCTGCGCGGCGCCGACAGCGCGGTCCAGCGTGACACCTGGGGCATGAAGGTGAACCCTGACATCGTGGCGCCTGACGTCGAGTTGGTGCAGTTCACGCCGATCCCGGCCAGCGGCGTGATCCAGCCGGGCGAACGGTACGAGATGGTTCCCTTGCTGATGCGGTACGAGGAGGGGCCCGGGTGGCGCATCCTCAACTTCGTCAGCGAGGCGATACCCGTTCCCGGCTGGCCGCCGTCAATGGGCTGAGAGCCGCGGCTCCTGTCCCTCCCGGCCGCTCGGGCGCGCCGGGGCCTCTCGGCCCCTCGCTGGAGAGGCTGCACGGCTGACACGGCGCCCGGCATCCTCACCGCGAGGGGGCCGGGCGCTCTGTTGCGCGCAACGATCCGCCGGGCAGGGGCCGGCGGCAATCTCGCGCAACTCGCGGCCGCCGTGGCTCCATCAGACGCATGCTGGACTCCCAACCAGCCAGAACGGAGCACGACATGACGCTCAGGTTCATCGGCACCACGTCCGAGCACGGCAACTGCCCCACCCTGTACGAGGTCGAAGAGACGGGAGACATCGTCGTCCAGGGCGACCAACTCACCGACCCCGAGCACCTCGCCCAGCTCCGCGACGTGGGCGCTGGGGAGACGTTCGTCGTGATCCCTCGTGAGCTGCTGACCCGCTTCGCCCCGAAGGAGTGACGGTGCCACCCCTGATCCCGTTCGACGAGATCACCCACCTGTTCGCTGAGTTCGAGCACACCGCATGGCGACTGGAGACCCGCCGCGGGTACGCCTCGGACCGGCAGGGAGCCCGCTTCCAGGCCTTCACGCGCGGCATCGAGCCGCAGGCGGAGCCCGACCATCCGTGGAACGTGAACGTGCGGCAGAAGACCGCTCAGGGCGCCCGGTTCTCCCGCGTACGGATCATCGACGAGCCGCCCACGGACGGGCAGCGGTTCCTCATGGCGACCGCGGCCGGAAACGTCGAGGCCGGCGAGGACATCCGCGTGCTGCCTCGGTCCGAGGCCGAGCGGCTGGAGCTGCCCGACTTCGACCTGTGGCTGTTCGACTCCCGCGTCCTGGTCCGCATGCACATCGACGACACCGACACCACGATCGGCGTTGAGGTCGTCGACGACCCGGCGCAGGTTCTCGCCGCGTGCCGGGCGCGTGACGCCGCCTGGCCCGTCGCGGTCCCTACTGCCGAGGTCTGGGCGCAGGTACGTTCGTCCGTGTGAGCACGGACTTTCAGAGCGCCAGGGTCGCCCTCGGTGCGCGCCTTCGGGAGCTGCGCGCCGAGGCCGGCCTGACCGGCAAGGATCTCGCCGCCCGGCTCGGATGGCAGCGCTCGAAGGTCTCGCGGCTGGAGAACGGCAAGCAGACCGCGACGACGGACGACCTCGATGCATGGGCGGACGCGGCCGGGGCGCCGTCGCAGGCCGCCGACCTGAAGAGCCGTCTGCGCGGCCTGGAGTCGCAGCAACGCTCTTGGCGCAGGCAGCTCGCCGCCGGCCACCGCCCCGTACAGGACCGGTACGTCGTCGAGTACAAGCGCACAGCCACGATGCGCGGTTACGAGACCACGGTGATCCCGGGCCTGTTCCAGACCCCGGACTACGCCCGGCACCTGCTGGCCCAGAATGCCGAGCTGATGCAGTCGCCACGCGACACCGAGGCGGCCGTACACGCCCGCATGCGGCGCCAAGAGGTGCTGTACGAGGCGGGCAAGCTCTTCCGCGTCCTGGTGTGGGAGGGCGCCCTTCACGCGTTGGTCGGCCCCCGCGTGGTGATGGCCGGACAACTGGATCGGCTGGTGGGGCTGATCGGCATGAGCACGGTGGAGCTCGGCATTGTGCCGCTCGGAGCTCCGCTGAAGCTGACCCCGAAGCATGGTTTCTGGATCTTCGACGAGGAGCGCGTCGTCGTCGAGACCATCAACACGGAGTTGCAGTTCGACTCCGCCGACGACCTTGCGCTGTATGGGCGGGTGTGGGAACAGCTCAACGAAGCCGCGGCGTACGGCCCGCAGGCGCACCGGCTGATCGCCCGCGCGCGAAACCTGGTCAGCCCGGCCTGAGCAACCGCCGCCAACCTCCCCAGTCACACGCGCAATCCGGCGCAACCAGCAGGCTGTAGCCCAGCTGGCCTTCCTACCGTCCTGGTCATGGCCACGCGAGCGGGCGCCACGGGCGCCAACCCCGAAGCAGCACAAGCCGGCTGGTGCCACTGGCACCGGGGACCATCCGGAACCGCCCAGCTGATCCGCACCGTCCCGCGCACGTCGGGCGGCGACAGCGCCGCGAACTCCTTGTTCGCGTGCGCTCCGTGCCGCGAGCAGCGCGGCCTCGTGGCCGCCGCTGGCGAGCGGGTCGCCTCATGACCGGCGAGACGGTAGCGACCAGGCCGCCCGTGGGACTCAACCTCTGCTGGGCACCGAAGCCTGATGCGCCGACGCGCAACTGCACGCTGACCCCACGGCACGACGGCGATCACTTCCACGAGTATTCGGGGACGTCCTGGCCCCCGAAACCTGGCGGGAAGCCGTGACCGCCCCGGCCGAGACCCGGGCAGCCGTACGGCTGCCGGACTGCCGCCTTGCTCCGGTACCGCCCGTGGGCGAACTGTCGTGGGAGCAGTACGCCGGGCGGGCCTGCTGCGCGTGTGGGAAGCCGCTGACGACTGGCGCGGTGCCTCGCGGTTGGGCGCGCGGCCGGGAAGGCGTGCACGTCCTCGATACCGAGGTGTGGGCCTGCCCATGAGACTCCCGCCCGCTGCTCAACCGACGGCGGAACGAGCGGCGGACGGGCAGCAGTCGGCCCCCGAGGTGTGTACGCGTCTCCGCGCCTCGGGGGCCTCTGTTTTGCAACTAGGTGCAGAAGATGTTCAGTGGTTGTGCGGCGGGTACCACCAGCCACAGGCGGCGCAGTACACGAGGTCTACAGCGTTCAGCAGGCGTCGGATCACGACTCGTTCACCCCCTCGCGCGCGGGGTAGATCGTCGTCTGGGCCCCGCCGTGCTGCACGACGACGCGGGGTGTAGTTGTAGCTGTAGTTGAGCCGTGACCTGCGGAACTACCGCCTACAGGACCCCTCTCGGAAGGGGCCAGGGGAGGGGCTGGAACGTCGTCTGCATGCACCCCGACCGAGACCCCGAGGCCGCGGACGCGTACGGACGGGCGCACGGCCACCCCTGCCGCATCGCACAGTGCGCGCACCGCGGGGATGTCCCACGACTGCTCGGAGGCGATGTCGTCGAGCCGGTCCCGGAGGGTGGCCAGGTGCACGCCGCGGGCATCCCCGATGGTGGCGCGCAGCAGGTCGAGGAACTCCCCCTCTTCGAGGCCGGGCGCCTCCTGATGCCCCGATACGGAAGAGGTGACGGCAGTGCGCCAGGAGGCGACACACCAGGCGCCAGCGGCCAGCCACAACAGGGCAGGGCTGCCGTACAGCATCAGCCCGACGAACGCCCCTGTGGCGGCCGACCCTGCCAGCCGCGCCGAAGCGGTCCCGAGGCTGCCCGGGAGCAGCCACGCCCCGTACGCGCGGCACAAGGCCGCCGATCCGGCGCACAGATGCGCGGCCACCGCCCGTACGGCGGTCATGACACGGCTCCGGTCCACCAGGCGCCGGCCACGTTCGCGAAGTTGGCCAGCGGTACGGCCATCACCCCGGCCACACCCGCGTTCAGGCCGAGGCTGATGCCGCACAGGACACCGAGCCCGACTTGCTTGCGGGGGAACTTCTTCGACCAGCGCCAGGCGCCGACGACAAGGGCGGTCGTGAGGAGCACGACGACGTGTCCGCCGTCGGTGAGAGCCATCTGTCGGGCGCGTGAGGCCATAGGGGCGTTCCCGCCGACGCCGTAGACGAGGGCGAGGTCGCCGAGGCCGTTGGCGCCCCACAAGGCGATACCGGTGACGACGCCGAGCAAGCCGCCGGCCGCGAGGATGGCGAGCATCCCGTAGAGGCCGCCGAGGATGAACGGGATGAGGGTCTTCCAGCTGCGGCCGCTGCCGTCTTCTCCCTTCGCTGCCTTGGCGCCCTTGAGCCACCAGCGTTGGAGCACGAGGGCGAGGATGGTTGTGCCGAATGCGGCGCCGCCGAGGCTGACGCCGATGGGTGCGAAGTTCACAGCAATCCTCAGTGGACGATGGCGGCGTACAGGGCCGCGAGCGTGAAGATGAGGGCGCACGTCCCGAGCACGGGCAGCGCGTACAGGTCGCGGTCGCGACGGGGCCCGGCGAGGCGGAGGCCGATGAAGCCTCCGACCATCGCCGCAGCGAACAGCACGGGCAGCACGGCTTACCCCCGCTGTCCGACGGGTGTCCGACGCGCGGTGCCCGGCGTCGGACCGGTGTCCCGGCGGGTGTCCGCCGTCGTACGTCCGCCCTGGTGAGGGGCGTCGGACGGGGCGATCTGGCAGGCGACAATCCGCGGCTCGACCTTGTCCGGGACGACCCCGGCGGCCCATGCGTTGCGGTAGGCGCCGGCCACGATGCTGACCGCGTGGCGGAGTGCGTCGGACGCTGTCATACCGGTGCGCATCATCACGGCGAGGTCGTCGGACAGCTCCTGGTCGACGCGCACGGAGGTGCGGGCGCCGGCCGCGGGCGGGGTGCTCATGCGGTCACCGCCAACTCGGCCGGATGGCGGGCCGTGAGGAGCAGCACCAGGCCGAGCGGCAGCGTCGAACCCTTGCGGGTGTTGCACGGCTCGCAGGACAGCACCAGGTTGAAGCGGACGTTCGTGGCCCACAGGCTGTAGGGCACGTAGTGGTCGAGCGTCGCTGTGGTGACGTCCGTGAACGGCCGCCGGCAGTAGAAGCAGTGGCGGCCGTCTCGGCGTGCGAGGCGGTACCGCAGGGCGCGGCCTCGATCGCCGCGGATGCATCCGGCGCGGTGTCGACGGCTCACTGGCCACCCCCGGCGAGCATCACGGACAGCTGGCGGGCGAGCGCGCGAAGTTCGGCTGCCTCCTCGACGAGGGCCGCGGCGAGCTGGTCGAGCCCTGCGGGGTCGAGCCTCTTGCCGTAGCTGGTGAACTCGACGTACACCCCGGTCTGCTGGGCCTCGGGCGCGTCGGCGTGGGGCGACTGGACGAACATTGCGGCGACCAGCTGCACGCCGCGGAAGTCGAGCGTGTACGCGGGCCCGGTGTGGATCAGGTCGACCTGGTACTCGGGGTGCTGTGCTTCGTGGCCGAGGCACCAGGACGGCTCGGAGAGGGTGACGTTGCCGTGGTCGAGGGTGTGCACCGTGACGGTGCGGGGCCCGGTCATCGGCCGGCCTCGGTCCGCGGCGTGCCGGCGGCGCGGTATCCGATGGCCGGGTGCTCGGTCAGTCGGGCCCGGAGGTAGTCGGCGGACCATCCGGGGTCGTCGCCGCGCTGGAGGACGTTCTCCAGGGCGATGCGGGCGTGCATGACGCGGTCGGCGAGGATCCGGTCGTGGGTCTCGCTGTCGCCGATGGTCGCGGGGTGGGGGATGGCGAGCGCTTCGAGGACGGCGGTGAGGAGCGCGCGGGTCTCGCCGGTGGCGGCGAGCCGCCCGCGAACCTCGCGGGCGGCCCCACCGATCGGCGACTGGTCGGCGCTCACTTGCCGGCCTCGATGGCGGCCCGCTCCGCCGCCTCGGCCCGCACGCTTGCCGGCGCGGTGCGCTTCTGCTCGGCGTCGAGAAGCCCGGCCAGCTGGTCGCGGGCGGCATCCAGCCGAGCGAGGTACTCGGCGATGTCGGCGCGCAACGTGTCGACCTGGCTCAGGGTGAGCTGGTCCCAATCGCCGTCGCCCTCGAACTCGAGCCCAGGGTCTTCGTCGTCCCACTGGACGAGGGAGAAGGTCATCACCTCGTCGCCGCTGGCCGTGGTGAGGGCGGTAGCGGGGCCGTAGTGGATGCGCTCGCTCGGGTCGGCGTGGTCGACCGGCCGGCCGATGCACCAGGCGACGCCGTCGGGGCAGGCCGTGGGGACGGGCTGCCCCGACGCCGCGGAGCGGCTGCCGTCGTGGATGTGCTGGTGGGCGACGCTGAGCGCGGTGGTGAACGCGGTGCTGAGGGTGTGGGCGATCGCGACGACGTGGGGCAGGCGACCCGTGTGCTCGACGCCGATGGCCGGGACGAGCCTGTTCTGTACGGTGTTGCTCACGGTTGGACTCCTTGACGCTGAAGGGTCCTGACCGAGGCCCCGGGCCGGTGTTCCAGCACCGACCGGGGCCGTCCCGTTTCTCTGCACGGGACAGGTCAGGGGCCGGGGTGGGTTACGCGGCGACCAGGACGGACGCGGGCTCGGTCTCCTCGACGGCGGCGCGCTCGACCTTGAGGGACGGGGCGGCCGACTTCATCGGCACGGGGCCCAGGCCGTGCGCCTTGAAGATGCGGCGGATCTCTTCCAGGTCCGCGGTCTGACGGTTCGACGTCACCCGGGACACGAGCCAAGCGCCGTAGCGGCCGGCGGGGAGGCGGTCGAGGACCTTCTTAGCGGCGCGCTTGCCGCGGTCTCCGGCGCGGGCCTGCTCGGCGGCCCGCTGGTAGCCGGCGGCCGCGGCCTCGATGTCCTCAACGGCGGGCATCTCGTCGGCCTCGTACAGGCCGGTGGGCTCCGGGGCCTCGGTGGCCGTGCCGGCAAGCGAGGCGGGGTCGATGACGCTGCGGACGGCGTCGGTGACGGTGGAGATGAGGCGGCCGGTCTCGCGGATGAGAGACTTGATCACAGCGGGCTCCTGGTTGACTCAGGTTTCCGTCAGGCCCTCGGCTGGTGTTGGTAGCACCGCCGGGGGCCGTCCTTGTGGCTACAAACTTACGTGCTTCGTAGCCACAAAGCAAGTGGTTTACCGGAAGATCTTGTAGCTACAAACGGCGCCCTCGAAGCTTGCGGCCTGTAGCCACAAGCGCATACGCTCACGGGCATGACGCCCGAGGTAGAGAACGAGTACGACACCCCCCGCCGCTTCCGCGCGCCCGATGATGAGTGGGAGCCGTTCGAAGCCGCTACCCGCGCCGTGCACCCCGAGGGCCGCAGTCCTCGCGCGCGAGTCCTGCGCGAGTTCATCCGTTGGTACATGCGCCGGCCAGGGGCGAAGCTGCCCGAGCGCCCTCCGATGGGGCCTTGGTCAACCAGCGCGGATGGTGACGCCGGCTGATCGGCTCGAGCCCTCGGAACGCGAAGAAGCCCGCCATAGTGGCGGGCTTCAGCTGCATGCGGCGGTCTTGGCCAGGTCACCAGCCCCTGGCGCGCCACTCCCCGAGATGTGGCCGCTCGGCACCGAGCGTCGTGTCCTTCCCGTGGCCCGGGTACACCCACGTCTCGTCAGGCAGGGCGCCGAACACCTTCTCTTCGAGGCCGTCCATCAGGCTCTTGAAGTCATCCGGGCGTGTTGTCCGCCCAGGACCGCCCGGGAAGAGGCAGTCGCCGGTGAACAGGTGCGGGTGGCCGTGGGGGTCGTCGTACACGAGGGCGATGGAGCCCGGCGTGTGGCCGACCAGGTGGCGGGCGGTCAGGGAGACCCGGCCGACCGCGATGGTGTCGCCGTCCTCGACCGGCACCGCGGTCGCCACCGGAATGCCCTCGGCGTCGTACCGGCCCGCGAAGGTACGGGCGCCGGTCGCGGCGACCACGGCCTCCAGGGCCTGCCAGTGGTCCCCGTGCCGGTGGGTGGTGACGACGGACGCGATGCCGTCGTCACCGATCAGCTGGAGCAGGGTGGCGGGGTCGTTGGCCGCGTCGATGAGCAGCTGCTCGCCGGTGGCCCGGCAGCGCAGCAGATAGGCGTTGTTGTCCATCGGGCCCACGGCGACCTTGGAGATCATCAGGTCCGCCAGCTCGTGCACGTCGGCCGGCCCGCCGACCCTCACCGCTCCGCTGTACGTCATGGGCTCAGCCTATAGCGGGGGCAGCGACGGCAGCGGGGCTCCGCCGGTGTCCAGGCCCGCACCCCTGTCGCCGCGGCCCGCCAGCCAGCCCAGCAGCGCGGCAGCGTTGCCGCGGACCGTGAGCGGGGCGGCGTCGCCGGTGCGCCCGGTGCTCCACTGGCGTCCGTCCGGCGCCGTCAGGGTGAGGGACGGGACGTCCGGATGGCCGGAGAAACGGTCCGCCAGGAACTCGATCTCGCGCGCGGTGAAGTCCTCCGGGAGGTCCTCCAGCTCGTAGCCGATGCCCAGGTCGACGTGGTGCAGTTCGACCTCGATCAGCCGGCGGAAGGGCAGCCGCGCGGCGACGTCGGTGACGCCGTTGCGCAGGGAGACGATGCGGGCCCAGTCGGCCGGAACGCCGGCCGCCTCGTGAAATCGGGCGTCGCTGTCGCGGACGTCGGCGAGCTGTGTGTCGAGGGGGCGGGGGGCGTCGCGCTCGATGTGCGCCTCGCGGGCCTCCGCGCTGAGGTACATCGGCCGGCCTTCGAGAATATTCACGAGGGCGTCGGCGTTACGGGACAGGTGAGCAAGGACGTGACCGCGGCTCCAGCCGGGCAGCCGTGACGGCTCGGCGACCGCCGCGTTGTCCAGTTTGCCGGTCGCGGCGAGCAGCCGCTCGGTCGCTTCGCGTACGGATGCCAGGTCGCGCTCATGATCGATCATGACGCTGACGATAGCGCCGCCCACTCGTTCGGGTGAAGCCTTCGGGCGCGTGCCGGAAATCGAATGCGCGTGCTATAGGCTCGGAGCTGAATCCTTACGACATCGCCCGGCGCCCCCCATACCCTGGGACGGGGCTGTCTGCATAGTCCCCCTGCTTCTCTCAAGAAAGGTGCGGACCGGCGTGGCCGACCGTCTCATCGTTCGTGGCGCTCGCGAGCACAATCTCAAGAACGTCTCGCTCGACCTGCCCCGCGACTCGCTCATCGTCTTCACCGGACTCTCGGGTTCGGGCAAGTCGTCCCTCGCCTTCGACACGATCTTCGCCGAGGGCCAGCGCCGCTACGTCGAGTCCCTGTCGTCGTACGCCCGCCAGTTCCTCGGCCAGATGGACAAGCCCGATGTGGACTTCATCGAGGGCCTGTCCCCGGCGGTCTCCATCGACCAGAAGTCGACCTCGCGCAACCCGCGCTCGACGGTCGGCACCATCACCGAGGTCTACGACTACCTGCGTCTGCTGTTCGCCCGGATCGGCAAGCCGCACTGTCCCGAGTGCAGCCGCCCGATCACGCGCCAGTCGCCGCAGGCCATCGTCGACCGGGTGCTGGGCCTCGCGGAGGGCAGCCGCTTCCAGGTGCTGTCGCCGCTGGTGCGCGAGCGCAAGGGCGAGTTCGTCGACCTGTTCAGCGACCTGCAGACCAAGGGGTACAGCCGGGCACGGGTGGACGGCGAGACGATTCAGCTGACCGACCCGCCCAAGCTGAAGAAGCAGGAGAAGCACACCATCGAGGTGGTCGTCGACCGCCTCACCGTCAAGGACAGTGCCAAGCGCCGGCTGACCGACTCGGTCGAGACCGCGCTCGGCCTCTCCGGCGGCATGGTCATCCTCGACTTCGTCGACCTCCCGGAGGACGACCCCGAGCGTGAGCGGATGTTCTCCGAGCACCTCTACTGCCCGTACGACGACCTCTCCTTCGAGGAGCTGGAGCCGCGCTCCTTCTCCTTCAACTCGCCGTTCGGCGCCTGCCCCGACTGCACCGGCATCGGTACGCGGATGGAGGTCGACCCCGAGCTGATCATCCCGGACGAGGAGAAGTCCCTCGACGAGGGGGCGGTCTCGCCCTGGTCGCTCGGCCACACCAAGGACTACTTCGCCCGCCTGGTCGGCGCGCTCGCCGACGAACTCGGCTTCCGTACGGACATCCCGTGGGCCGGGCTGCCCCAGCGGGCCAAGAAGGCGCTGCTGTACGGGCACAAGACCCAGATCGAGGTCCGCTACCGCAACCGCTACGGACGCGAGCGGGCGTACACCACCTCCTTCGAGGGGGCGGTGCCGTTCGTCAAGCGCCGGCACTCGGAGGCGGAGAGCGACTCCAGCCGCGAGCGCTTCGAGGGCTATATGCGCGAGGTGCCCTGCCCGACCTGTGAGGGCACCCGCCTGAAGCCGATCGTCCTCGCGGTCACGGTGATGGAGAAGTCCATCGCCGAGGTCTCCGCGATGTCGATCAGCGAGTGCGCCGACTTCCTCGGTGTGCTGCGCCTCGACGCGCGGGACAAGAAGATCGCCGAGCGGGTGCTGAAGGAGGTCAACGAGCGGCTGAGGTTCCTGGTCGACGTCGGCCTGGACTACCTCTCCCTCAACCGCGCGGCCGGCACGCTGTCCGGTGGGGAGGCGCAGCGCATCCGGCTCGCGACGCAGATCGGATCGGGTCTGGTCGGCGTGCTGTACGTCCTGGACGAGCCGTCCATCGGACTCCACCAGCGTGACAACCACCGCCTGATCGAGACGCTCGTGCGGCTGCGGGACATGGGCAACACGCTGATCGTCGTGGAGCACGACGAGGACACCATCAAGGTGGCCGACTGGGTCGTCGACATCGGCCCGGGTGCGGGTGAGCACGGCGGCAAGGTCGTGCACAGCGGTTCCCTGAAGGAGCTGCTGGCCAACGAGGAGTCGATGACCGGCAAGTACCTGTCCGGCCAGAAGGCCATCCTCATGCCGGACATCCGGCGTCCGGTGGACCCCGGGCGGAGGCTGACGGTTCACGGTGCCCGGGAGAACAACCTGCAGGACATCGACGTCTCCTTCCCGCTCGGTGTGCTCACCGCGGTCACCGGAGTCTCCGGCTCCGGGAAGTCGACGCTGGTCAACGACATCCTGTACACGCACCTGGCGCGGGAACTGAACGGCGCCCGGTCGGTGCCGGGGCGGCACACTCGGGTGGACGGCGACGACCTCGTCGACAAGGTGGTGCACGTCGACCAGTCGCCGATCGGCCGTACGCCCCGGTCGAACCCGGCCACGTACACCGGTGTCTTCGACCATGTTCGCCGGCTGTTCGCGGAGACGATGGAGGCGAAGGTGCGCGGCTATCTGCCGGGCCGGTTCTCCTTCAACGTCAAGGGCGGCCGCTGCGAGAACTGCTCCGGTGACGGCACGATCAAGATCGAGATGAACTTCCTGCCGGATGTGTACGTGCCGTGCGAGGTCTGCCACGGGGCGCGCTACAACCGGGAGACGCTGGAGGTCCACTACAAGGGCAAGTCCATCGCCGAGGTGCTGGACATGCCGATCGAGGAGGCGCTGCACTTCTTCGAGGCGGTGCCGACGATCGCCCGCCACCTCAGGACGCTCAACGAGGTGGGCCTCGGGTACGTCCGGCTCGGCCAGTCCGCGCCCACGCTGTCGGGTGGCGAGGCGCAGCGCGTCAAGCTCGCCTCCGAGCTCCAGAAGCGCTCGACGGGCCGGACGGTGTACGTCCTGGACGAGCCGACCACCGGGCTGCACTTCGAGGACATCAGCAAGCTGATCAAGGTGCTGTCGAATCTGGTGGACAAGGGCAACTCGGTGATCGTCATCGAGCACAACATGGACGTCATCAAGACGGCCGACTGGGTCGTCGACATGGGCCCGGAGGGCGGCAGCGGCGGAGGCCTGGTCGTGGCCGAGGGCACGCCGGAACAGGTCGCCTCGGTCCCGGCCAGCCACACCGGCAAGTTCCTGCGGGACATCCTGGGCGCGGACCGGATCAGCGACGCGGTGGTGCCGGCGGCGCGGACGCCCTTGAAGCGGGCGGCGGCGAAGAAGACGGTGGCGGCGAAGGCGAATGCGGTCGCGAGGAAGACGGTGACGGCGAAGGCGGCAGGAACGGCAAAGGCGGCGCGCACGCGAAAGGCGTAGGGCCTGTCCGGCGGATCAGGTCCGGACAGGACGCGGCGCCTGGTTCGGCAACGCGGCGAGGTGCCGGGCCTGGGGGCACACCCCCGGACGGAGTCTGGGGGAGTCGTGGTCCCGGCCAAGATCCGCCGGACAGGTCCTGACGGGTCGTGGCCACTCGCGGCACCGGCCGGCCCGGATCGGCAGGGCCGCGCCGGCCGTGGTCCGGGTGATGCCGTGCGGGCGGGGCCGCGGGTCAGAAGGTCAGTTCGTTCGCGTACGGGGGCTGGGCGGCTGGGCGGGAGCAGGTGACCGCTGCTGCCCGGGCCGCGAAGTGGAGGATGTCCCGCCACGCCGCTTCGTCCAGGGCGCCCATCGCCCGCGCCGAGAGCGCGTCGTGCGCGGCCAGCCGGTGCAGCAGCGCCGCGTTCACCGTGTCGCCCGCGCCGATCGTGTCGGCCACCACGACCCGCTCCGCCGGTACCGCGAGTTCGAGCCCGGCCCGTGTCCGTACGGTCATCCCGGCCGCACCCCGGGTCAGTACCACCGCCGCGGCACCCCCCGCCAGGAAGTCCGCCGGGGCGCCGCCCAGCCACCGCGCGTCCTCCTCGGACAGCTTCAGCAGATCCACGTGCGGCAGCCAGCCCCCGAACCGCGCCCGGTAGGCCTCCGCATCGGGGATCAGCCCCGGCCGGATGTTCGGGTCGAGCAGGGTGAACACCCCGCGCGCCGCCTCTCGCCGCAACAGCGCCTCGTACGCGCTCGCGCCGGGCTCCAGCACCAGCGAACACGTTCCCAGCGCCAGGGCCCGGGTCTCGGCGGGGAGGGCGGCCGGCGTCTCGAAGAGCCGGTCCGCGCTGCCCTCGGCGTAGAAGCCGTACCCCGCCGAGCCGTCCGTCCCGATGGACGCCACGGCCAGCGTGGTCGGCTCGGGCCCGCGCTGGACGAGGGCCAGATCGACCCCGGCCGACCGCAGACCGTCGAGCAGCGCCTCGCCGAAGCCGTCCGTAGAGACCCGCGAGCAGAAGCCCGCCGAAGCCCCCAGGCGGCCCAGGGCGAGGGCCGTGTTGTACGGGCCGCCGCCCAGCCGCGGCAACAGCGCGGGCAGCGGGGCGCCGGGGGCCGCCGTGCCCTGCGGCACCAGGTCGATCAGGGCTTCTCCGGCGACGACGATCATGCGGGGGAACGTATCCCATGGCCCGTGGGAGGCGTAAGGCCCACCGGTATCGTCTCCTCCCGGCCCCCAGGGCCTCCCGTACCCCCTGACACCGACACCCCCACCAGTGGAGACAGCCATGCCCGCCCAGCCCGACGCCGCCCGCCGTACCGTGCTGCGAGGGGCGGCGCTGGCCGGCGCCGCCGGGCTCGGCCTCGGGCTCACGGCCTGCTCGCCGCAGACGAACAGCGGCGGCTCCACACCCCCCACCCCGACTGCCCCGGTCGACCTGGGCGCCGCCGGCGAGGTGCCGGTCGGCGGTGCGAAGCTCTACCGCGAGCAGAAGCTGGTGGTGAGCCGCCCGGCGGAGAACGAGTACCGGGCGTTCAGCGCGCAGTGCACCCACGCCGGCTGCGTACTCGACAAGCTCGACGAGACCGAGAACAGGACCGAGGGCAACTGCCCCTGCCACGGCAGCCGGTTCGACGTGGCGACCGGCCAGGTGCTGCGCGGCCCCGCCACCGATCCGCTGCCCGCGGTACCCGTCAGGGCGGAGGGCGGAAAGCTCATCGCGGGCCCCGGCGGCGCCTGACCCGCAACAGCTCGCCCGGAGCTCACCCCGCAGCTCGCCCGCTGCCCGCCCCGCTGCCCGCCCCGCCGCGGATTCGGCCGCTGGACTGTCGGTCCCCGCCAGTAGGGTGTGAGGCATGGCAGACCCCTCCAGCTACCGCCCCAAGCCGGGACAGATCCCCGACTCGCCGGGGGTCTACCGGTTTCGCGACGAACACCGCCGGGTGATCTACGTCGGCAAGGCGAAGAGCCTGCGCCAGCGGCTCGCAAACTACTTCCAGGACGTCGCCGGCCTCCACCCGCGCACCCGCACCATGGTCACCACGGCCGCCTCCGTCGAGTGGACCGTCGTCTCCACCGAGGTCGAGGCGCTTCAGCTGGAGTACTCCTGGATCAAGGAGTTCGACCCCCGCTTCAACGTCAAGTACCGGGACGACAAGAGCTATCCGTCCCTCGCGGTGACACTCAACGAGCAGTACCCGCGCGTCCAGGTCATGCGCGGCCCCAAGAAGAAGGGCGTCCGCTACTTCGGTCCGTACGCGCACGCGTGGGCCATCCGCGAGACCGTCGACCTGATGCTCCGCGTCTTCCCGGTGCGTACGTGCTCCGCCGGGGTCTTCAAGCGCTCCGCCCAGATCGGCCGGCCCTGCCTCCTCGGCTACATCGGCAAGTGCTCCGCACCCTGCGTCGGCCGGGTCACCCCCGACGAACACCGGGAGCTGGCCGAGGAGTTCTGCGACTTCATGGCCGGGCGCACCGGCACGTACCTGCGCCGGCTCGAACAGCAGATGCACGACGCCGCCGAGGAGATGGAGTACGAGCGGGCGGCCCGGCTGCGCGACGACATAGGGGCGCTGCGGCGGGCCATGGAGAAGAACGCCGTCGTCCTGGCGGACGCCACCGACGCCGACCTGATCGCCGTCGCCGAGGACGAACTCGAAGCCGCCGTCCAGATCTTCCATGTCCGCGGCGGCCGCGTCCGCGGCCAGCGCGGCTGGGTCACCGACAAGGTCGAGGCCGTCGACACGGCCGGCCTGGTGGAGCACGCGCTGCAGCAGCTGTACGGCGAGGAGAAGGGCGACGCCGTCCCCAAGGAGGTCCTGGTTCCCGCCGTCCCGGAGGACGCCGCGGCCGTCGTCCAGTGGCTCACCGAGCGCCGTGGCTCGAACGTGAGCCTCCGCATCCCGCAGCGCGGGGACAAGAAGGACCTGATGGAGACGGTCCGGCGCAACGCGCAGCAGTCGCTCGCGCTGCACAAGACCAAGCGGGCCTCCGACCTGACCACCCGCTCCCGGGCGCTGGAGGAGATCGCCGAGGCGCTCGGCCTGGATTCCGCACCACTCCGGATCGAGTGCTTCGACATCTCGCACCTCCAGGGTGAGGACGTCGTGGCCTCGATGGTGGTGTTCGAGGACGGCCTGGCCCGCAAGAGCGAGTACCGCCGCTTCCAGATCAAGTCGTTCGCCGGTCAGGACGACGTCCGGTCCATGCACGAGGTGATCAGCCGGCGCTTCCGGCGCTACGTCCAGGAGAAGCTGAAGACGGGGGAGTGGCCGGAGGAGGGGGCCGAGGAGGAGCCGGCGCCCGGGACCGCGTCGGACGGAGACGAGAGCGGCAGGCCCAAGCGTTTCGCGTATCCGCCGCAGCTCGTCGTGGTCGACGGCGGGCAGCCGCAGGTCGCGGCCGCCCAGCGGGCCCTCGACGAGCTGGGCATCGACGATGTCGCCGTGTGCGGCCTGGCCAAGCGCCTGGAAGAGATCTGGCTGCCCGGCGAGGGCGATCCCGTGGTCCTGCCCCGCTCCAGCGAGGGGCTGTACCTCCTCCAGCGGGTCCGTGACGAGGCGCACCGCTTCGCCATCCGCTACCAGCGCAGCAAGCGGACGAAGCGGATCAAGGCGAGCCCGCTGGACGCCGTCACTGGGCTCGGTGAGACGCGCAAGCAGGCGCTGATCAAGCACTTCGGTTCGGTGAAGAGGCTGAAGCAGGCGACAATCGACGAGATCTGCGAGGTGCCCGGCATAGGCCGCAAGACGGCCGAGACCGTGGCCGCGGCCCTCGCCTCGGCGGCACCCGCCGGCCCTGCGGTGAACACCGCGACAGGAGAGATCATTGAGGATGAGGATCCCGCACCCGCGGGGACCTTGTCCGATCGGGGGATCAAGGAATGACTGAGCACGACCGAGACGGAGCACAGGTGAGTACGGGCACGAGCGTGGAGGCCGGCCAGGCCGCCGAGGCGGCCATTCCCGAGCTGGTGATCATCTCCGGTATGTCCGGCGCGGGCCGCAGCACCGCCGCCAAGTGCCTGGAGGACCTCGGCTGGTTCGTCGTCGACAACCTGCCGCCCGCGCTGATCCCCACCATGGTGGAGCTCGGCGCACGTTCCCAGGGCAATGTGGCCCGGATCGCGGTCGTCGTCGACGTCCGCGGCCGCCGCTTCTTCGACAACCTCCGCGAGTCGCTCGCGGACCTCGAGGCCAAGAACGTCACCCGGCGGATCGTCTTCCTCGAGTCGTCCGAGGAAGCCCTCGTACGTCGTTTCGAATCCGTCCGCCGGCCGCACCCCCTGCAGGGCGACGGCCGCATCGTCGACGGCATCGCGGCCGAGCGCGACCTGCTGCGCGAGCTGCGCGGCGACGCCGATCTGGTGATCGACACCTCCAGCCTGAACGTCCACGAGCTGCGCGCCAAGATGGACGCCCAGTTCGCCGGCGACGAGGAGCCGGAGCTGCGGGCCACCGTCATGTCCTTCGGCTACAAGTACGGCCTGCCGGTCGACGCCGACCTGGTGGTCGACTGCCGCTTCCTGCCGAACCCGCACTGGGTCCCGGAGCTGCGGCCCTTCACCGGCCTGAACGAGGAGGTGTCGGGCTATGTCTTCAACCAGCCGGGCGCCAAGGAGTTCCTCGACCGGTACGCCGAGCTGCTCCAGCTCATCGCGACCGGCTACCGGCGCGAGGGCAAGCGTTACGTGACCGTCGCCGTCGGCTGCACCGGTGGCAAGCACCGCAGTGTCGCCATGTCCGAGAAGCTCGCCGCCCGCCTCGCCTCCGAGGGAGTCGAGACCGTCGTCGTCCACCGGGACATGGGGCGCGAGTGAGTGGCACGAACCCGCAGGTGGGCAGGTTGCGGCGGCTGCGCCGGATCACTCCGCAGCGCGGCGGTGACGCGGTGCGCACGAACCGAAGACGCGGTGCACAGCCCAAGGTCGTCGCCCTCGGCGGCGGCCGTGGCCTGTCCGCGTCGCTCGCCGCGCTGCGCCGGATCACCGGCGACCTCACCGCCGTCGTCACCGTCGCCGACGACGGCGGCTCCAGCGGGCGGCTGCGCGAGGAACTGGGCGTACTGCCGCCCGGCGACCTGCGCAAGGCGCTCGCGGCGCTCTGCGGCGACGACGAATGGGGCCAGACCTGGGCCCGGGTCATCCAGCACCGCTTCCAGTCCCAGGGTGAGCTGCACGAGCACGCGGTCGGCAATCTGCTGATCGTCGCGCTGTGGGAGCAGCTCGGCGACCATGTGAGCGCGCTCGACCTGGTCGGCAGGCTGCTGGGCGCACACGGCCGGGTGCTGCCCATGTCCGCCGTACCGCTGGAACTGCAGGCGCTGGTACGGGGGCACAACCCGGACCGGCCCGACGAGATCGCCACCGTACGCGGTCAGGCGACCGTCGCGCTGACCCCGGGCGAGGTGCAGTCCGTGCATGTCGTCCCGCACGACCCGCCCGCCGTGCCCGAGGCCGTCGAGGCGGTCCTCGACGCGGACTGGGTGGTGCTCGGCCCCGGCTCCTGGTTCTCCTCGGTGATTCCGCACCTGCTGGTGCCGGACCTGCGCGACGCGCTCATGGAGACCAAGGCCCGGCGGGTCCTGTCGCTCAACCTCGCGCCTCAGCCCGGCGAAACCGATGGCTTCTCCCCGCAGCGTCATTTGGAGGTTTTGGCCCGACACGCCCCTAAACTCGCCCTGGACGTGGTGCTGGCCGACGAGGCCGCCGTGCCCGACCGCGAGTCCCTCGCCGACGCCGCCAAGCGGCTCGGCGCCGCGGTCGAGCTGGCGCCGGTCGCCGCGCCCGATGGCCCCAAGCACGACCCGGAGCTGTTGGCCGCCGCGTACGACCGTATTTTTCGGATGCATGGAAGGATCGGCCCATGGCGATGACGGCAGCGGTGAAGGACGAGATCTCCCGGCTTCCCGTCACCCGGACCTGCTGCAGAAAGGCAGAGGTCTCGGCGATCCTTCGGTTCGCGGGCGGGCTGCACCTGGTCAGCGGCCGGATCGTGATCGAGGCGGAGCTGGACACCGCCATGGCGGCGCGCCGGCTGAAGAAGGACATCCTGGAGATCTTCGGACACGGCTCGGAGCTCATCGTGATGGCGCCGGGCGGTCTGCGCCGCGGTTCGCGTTACGTCGTACGGGTGGTGGCCGGCGGCGACCAGCTGGCGCGCCAGACCGGCCTGGTGGACGGCCGCGGCCGGCCCATCCGGGGTCTGCCCCCGCAGGTCGTCTCCGGTGCCACCTGCGATGCCGAGGCGGCCTGGCGCGGCGCTTTCCTCGCCCACGGGTCGCTCACCGAGCCCGGTCGCTCCTCCTCGCTGGAGGTGACCTGCCCGGGTCCCGAGGCGGCGCTGGCCCTGGTCGGCGCGGCGCGCCGGCTCTCCATCGCGGCCAAGGCCCGCGAGGTGCGGGGGGTCGACCGGGTCGTTGTACGCGACGGTGACGCGATCGGCGCGCTGCTGACCCGGCTCGGTGCGCACGAGTCCGTACTGGCCTGGGAGGAGCGGCGGATGCGCCGTGAGGTGCGCGCGACCGCCAACCGGCTGGCCAACTTCGACGACGCCAATCTGCGCCGCTCGGCGCGGGCCGCCGTGGCCGCGGGCGCGCGGGTGCAGCGCGCGCTGGAGATCCTCGGCGAAGAGGTGCCCGAGCATCTGGCCGCCGCGGGCCGGCTGCGTATGGAGCACAAGCAGGCTTCGCTGGAGGAGCTGGGCGCACTCGCCGACCCGCCGCTGACCAAGGACGCGGTCGCGGGCCGGATCCGCCGGCTGCTGGCGATGGCGGACAAGCGGGCGCAGGATCTGGGTATCCCGGGTACGGAGTGCAATCTGACCGAGGACATGGCCGACAATCTGGTCGGCTGACCTCCATGACATGGCGTCAATTCGCCGCTGCCGTCGGCCATTCGGGTCATCGGCAGCGGCGTTTCCGTGTCGCGGTGCCCTATTGACATGATCATGGGGTGTCATGAGCCTGGCATCTGTCCTTTTGTGGCAAACAAATGCAAGGGGGGCTCATGAGACCCAGAGCGAGATCGATCCTCGCAGCGGGTGCACTGCTGCTCGGCGGACTGGCGGCCGCACCGGTCGCCCAGGCCGAGGCCGGGCGAAGCGCCGACCGTGCCGCCGACCCCGCCGCCGACGCGGTGAAGGTCTTCAACGCCGATGTCACCAAGGAGCAGGTACCCCTGCTTCTCGCACTCGGCCAGGACGCCCACGAACTGGGCGAACAGGCCCCCGACCAGGGCACCGCCCGGGTCGAGCTCTTCCTCACCGACGCCCAGGCCCGCGGCCTCGCGAAGCAGGGCGTCAAGGTCACCGAGCGCAAGGTCTCGGCGAAGACCGAGGCGCGGCTGCAGGCGGCCGGCGACGGCGTCTACCGCCCGTACAGCGGCGACGGCAATCTCCAGGAGGAGATCGTCAAGGCCGGGCAGGCCCACCCGGACATCACCAAGGTCGTCTCCATCGGGAAGACCGTGAAGGGCCAGGACATCCTCGCCCTCAAGCTGACCAAGGGCGCCAAGCGGACCAAGGACGGTGCCAAGCCGTCCGTGCTGTACCTGTCCAACCAGCACGCCCGCGAGTGGATCACCCCGGAGATGACCCGCCGGCTGCTGCACCACTACCTCGACAACTACGGCAAGGACCCGCGCATCACCAAGGTGGTCAACTCCACCGAGCTGTGGTTCGTGCTCTCCGCCAACCCGGACGGCTACGACCACACCCACCAGTCCACCGACAACCGGCTGTGGCGCAAGAACCTCCGCGACAACGACGGCGACGGCGAGATCACCAACGCCGACGGTGTCGACCTGAACCGCAACTTCGCCTACAAGTGGGGCTACGACAACGAGGGTTCGTCCCCCGCCCCGGCCAGCCAGACCTACCGCGGCGCCGGCCCCTCCTCCGAGCCCGAGACCGTCGCGCTCGACCGCTTCCAGAAGCGCATCGGCTTCGAGTACGGCATCAACTACCACTCCGCCGCCGAGCTGATCCTCTACGGCGTCGGCTGGCAGGTCGCCACCCCGACCCCCGACGACGTCCTGTACAAGGCTCTCGCGGGAACCCCCGAGAACCCGGCCGTCCCCGGCTACTATCCGCAGGTCTCCTCCGAGCTGTACACCACCAACGGTGAGTCCGACGGCCACGCGGCCAACGTCAACGGGATGATGATGTTCACCCCGGAGATGACCACCTGCCAGACCGTCTCCAACTCCGACCCGAACGACCAGTGGAAGGCCGAGGACTGCCAGTCCGGCTTCAACTTCCCCGACGACGAGAAGCTGATCCAGGCGGAGTTCGCCAAGAACATCCCCTTCGCGCTCTCCGTCGCCGAGACCGCCGCCCACCCCGACCAGCCGTCCTCCGCGGTCGGCCTGGAGGCTCCCGACTTCACCGTCGACCCCTTCACCACCTCGTACGCCCGCGGCGGCGACCAGGAGGTGTCCGTCATCGCCCGCAAGTCGGTCCGTGACAAGGAGCTCAGGTACCGCGTCAACGGCGGCGGCACGCACGACATGGCACTCAAGCCCTGGAAGGGCGGCGAGACCTACGGCGGCGAGGACAACATCCGCTTCGACGAGTACCGCGCCAAGGTCAAGGACGGAGACGTCGGCGACAAGGTCGAGGTGTGGTTCACCGGCGAGACCAGGAGCGGGAAGCCCACCTCCAGCGAGCACTTCACCTACACGATCGCCGAACGGCCCCGGGCCGGCACCGTGGTGGTCGCCGAAGAGGGAGTCCCCGCGCAGCACGCCCAGAAGTACGTCGACGCGCTGAAGGCCAACGGCCGCAAGGCCGTCGTCTGGGACGTCGCCACCCAGGGCGCCCCGCACCCGCTCGGCGTCCTCGGCCACTTCTCCACGGCCGTCCACTACACCGGCGACCGCGCCCCCGGCGGACCCACCCAGCTGGCGCTGCGCGCCTTCCTCAACGAGGGCGGCAAGCTGATCGAGGCCGGCGAGCTGGCCGGCGGCAACGCCCAGGTCGGCCGGGCCACGACCAACGACTTCAGCCAGTACTACCTGGGTGCGTACGGACGTACCTCCGCGCCCACCGCCACCGGGTTCACCGGCGCCGGAAGGCTGGCCGGGTTCACCGGCCCGCTCGCCGGGGCCGCCGGCAGCCCCGCCAACCCGCTGAACGCGGCCGGCGCCTACACGGTCACCTCCGACACCCTGCCGCCCGACGGTTTCCCGCAGTTCGAGAGCGCGCAGGCGGGCAACTACGCGGGAGTGGTCAACCCGTACGCTCCGTACGCGGGCCAGTGGATGGCCGCCGCCACGCACGTGGACAACGACTGGAAGCGCCTCACCCGTACCGTCGACCTCACCGGTGTCAGCGCGGCCGACAAGCCGGAACTGCGCCTCGCCCTCAACTGGAACACCGAGCCGGGCTACGACCACGCCGTGCTGGAGGCCCACACGGCCGGGGCCGAGGACTGGACCACGCTCCCCGAGGCGAGCGGCCTCACCAGCACGGCCGTCCCGGAGGAGTGCGAGGCCGGCTACTTCGTCAACGGCCACCCCTTCCTGCGGCACTACCTCACTGTGGGAGCGGGGAGCTGCACCCCGACCGGCACCAGAGGGGCCTGGAACAGCTTCACCGGATCCTCCGGCGGCTGGAAGCAGGTCTCCTTCGACCTGAGCGCCTACGCGGGCAAGAAGGTCGAGCTCTCACTCAGCTCCGTCACCGACCCCGGCAGCGGCGGACGCGGTGTCTTCGCGGACGACACCCGGCTGGTCGTCGCGGGCGCGGACAAGGAGGCCGAGGGCTTCGAGACCTCCCTCGGTGCCTGGACGGTCCCGGGCGCACCCGCCGGGAGCCCTGAGATCGCCGGCGACTGGGCCCGCTCCGGCGAGCTTTTCAAGTCATATGCGGCGGTCACTACGCGTGACACCGTGCTGCTCGGATTCGGCCTGGAGCACGTCCCGGCCGCCGCCGACCGCACAGCGCTGGTCGGCAAGGCCCTGCGGTCTCTGCGGCGTTGACGCGGCACTGAGACAACACTGACGCGGCACCGGCTCCGGGGAGGGGAGCCACGTCCCGGGCGGCCCGTATCCCTACCCATGGGTACGGGCCGCCTGGTCCCGCCACGAATGCGACCGATGTCACTACCCGGCCCGCGGAGGGGTAGGGTCGTAGGCGGTCGGGGACATCCCATACAGCTCGCCGGCGGACATCCGGCGTACCAACGAGGAGATCGGTTCGTGACGATCCGCGTAGGCATCAATGGTTTTGGCCGCATCGGCCGCAACTACTTCCGGGCGCTCCTGGAGCAGGGCGCGGACATCGAGATCGTCGGTGTCAATGACCTGACCGACAACGCGACCCTGGTTCACCTGCTCAAGTACGACACCATCCTGGGCCGCCTCAAGGACGAGGTCAGCCACACCGAGGACTCCATCACGGTGGGCAACCAGACCTTCAAGACGATGGCCGAGCGTGACCCGGCGAACCTGCCCTGGGGCGAGCTCGGCGCCGACATCGTCATCGAGTCGACCGGCATCTTCACCAAGAAGGCCGACGCCGCGAAGCACATCGCCGCGGGCGCCAAGAAGGTCCTCATCTCGGCTCCGGCCAAGGACGAGGACATCACCATCGTGATGGGCGTCAACCAGGACAAGTACGACGCGGCCAACCACCACGTCATCTCCAACGCCTCCTGCACCACCAACTGTGTGGCGCCGATGGCCAAGGTTCTCGACGAGAACTTCGGCATCGTCAAGGGCCTGATGACGACCGTCCACGCCTACACCAACGACCAGCGCATCCTGGACTTCCCGCACTCGGACCTGCGCCGCGCGCGTGCCGCCGCCGAGAACATCATCCCGACCACCACCGGTGCCGCCAAGGCCACCGCGCTGGTCCTCCCGCAGCTCAAGGGCAAGCTCGACGGCATCGCGATGCGCGTCCCGGTCCCGACCGGCTCCGTGACCGACCTGGTGATCGAGCTCGAGCGCGAGGTCACCAAGGACGAGATCAACTCGGCCTTCCAGAAGGCCGCCGAGGGCCAGCTCAAGGGCATCCTCGAGTACACCGAGGACGCGATCGTCTCCTCGGACATCGTCAACTGGCCGGCCTCCTGCACCTTCGACTCCTCCCTGACGATGGTGTCGGGCAAGAGCGTCAAGGTCATCGGCTGGTACGACAACGAGTGGGGTTACTCCAACCGCCTGGTGGACCTCACGGTCTTCGTCGGCAACCAGCTCTGATCCCGGGCCGGTAGGCACTTCGATGTGAGACGCAGGGCTCGCACGGCGCAACGACGCGCTGTTCGAGCCCTGCATCTTGTGACGGTCTCCTCAGGCCCCGGTTTCTCTAGGAGTAAGCAACACATGAAGACGATCGACGAACTTCTCGCCGACGGCGTCGCGGGGAAGCGAGTATTCGTCCGCGCCGACCTCAACGTGCCGCTCGAAGGCACCACCATCACCGACGACGGCCGCATCCGCGCCGTCCAGCCGACGATCGCCAAGCTCGCCGCCGCCGGCGCGCGCGTGGTCGTCGCCTCCCACCTGGGCCGCCCCAAGGGCGCCCCGGACCCGGCCTTCTCGCTCGCCCCGGCCGCCACGCGGCTCGGCGAACTCCTCGAGGCCGATGTCGCCTTCGCGACCGACACCGTCGGGGAGTCCGCCCGGGCGACCGTCGCGGGCCTCGCCGACGGCCAGGTCGCCGTGCTCGAGAACCTGCGCTTCAACGCCGGCGAGACGTCCAAGGACGACGCCGAGCGCGGCGCCTTCGCCGACCAGCTCGCCGAGCTCGCCGATCTGTACGTCGGCGACGGCTTCGGTGCGGTGCACCGCAAGCACGCCTCGGTCTTCGACCTCCCGGCCCGCCTCCCGCACGCGGCCGGCGGCCTGATCGCCACCGAGGTCGGCGTCCTGAAGAAGCTCACCGAGGACGTCCAGCGCCCGTACGTCGTCGTCCTCGGCGGCGCCAAGGTGTCCGACAAGCTCGGTGTGATCGACCACCTGCTGGAGAAGGCAGACCGCATCCTCGTCGGCGGCGGCATGGCGTACACCTTCCTCAAGGCCAAGGGCCACGAGGTCGGCATCTCGCTGCTCCAGGAGGACCAGATCCCGACGGTCCTGGACTACCTGGACCGCGCGGAGAAGCGCGGCGTGGAGTTCGTCCTCCCCGTCGACGTCCTGGTCTCGGCCGAGTTCCCGGACCTGAAGACCAAGGCCCCGGCCAACCCGTCCACGGTCGCCTCGAACGCCATCCCGGCCGACGAGGAGGGCCTGGACATCGGTCCGGAGACCCGCAAGCTGTACGCCTCGAAGCTCGCCGACGCCGGCACCGTCTTCTGGAACGGCCCGATGGGCGTCTTCGAGCACCCCGACTACGCCGAGGGCACCAAAGCGGTTGCCCAGGCGCTCGTCGACAGCCCCGCCTTCACGGTGGTCGGCGGTGGCGACTCCGCCGCGGCCGTTCGCATCCTGGGCTTCGACGAGAAGGCATTCGGCCACATTTCCACCGGCGGCGGCGCCAGCCTCGAATACCTCGAGGGCAAGACGCTCCCCGGCCTCGCCGCACTGGAGGACTGACTCTCAATGACTGCTCCTGCTCAAGGGCGCATCCCGCTGATGGCGGGCAACTGGAAGATGAACCTCAACCACCTCGAGGCCATCGCCCACGTCCAGAAGCTCGCCTTCGCCCTGGCCGACAAGGACTACGACGCGGTCGAGGTCGCCGTCCTGCCCCCCTTCACCGATCTCCGCTCGGTGCAGACCCTGGTCGACGGCGACAAGCTGAAGATCAAGTACGGCGCCCAGGACATCTCGGCGTACGACTCCGGCGCGTACACCGGGGAGATCTCCGGCCCGATGCTGGCCAAGCTCAAGTGCACGTACGTGGCCGTCGGCCACAGCGAGCGCCGTCAGTACCACGGCGAGAGCGACGAGATCTGCAACGCCAAGGTCAAGGCCGCCTTCAAGCACGACCTCACGCCGATCCTGTGTGTCGGCGAGGGCCTGGACATCCGCAAGGCCGGTCAGCAGGTCCCGTACACGCTGAGCCAGCTCGACGGCGGCCTGAAGGACATCCCGGCCGAGCAGGCCGGGACGATCGTGATCGCGTACGAGCCGGTCTGGGCCATCGGCACCGGCGAGGTCGCCACTCCCGAGGACGCACAGGAGGTCTGCGGGGCGATCCGCGGCCGGCTGGCGGAGCTGTACTCGCAGGAGCTGGCCGACCGGGTCCGCATCCAGTACGGCGGCTCGGTGAAGTCCGGGAACGTCGCCGCGATCATGGCTCAGCCGGACGTCGACGGCGCGCTGATCGGCGGCGCGGCGCTGGACGCCGACGAGTTCGTCAAGATCGTCCGCTTCCGCGACCAGTGAGTATGCGGTAGAGCGGATCCGTCGTACCCTGGCGGGGGTCGAGGTGGCAGGCGCCACCCGGCCCCCGTCGTCCAATTCAGTCCGAGGGAATTCCGGGAAAGTAGGGTTCAGCCGTGATTATGGGGTTCTCGATCGCCCTGATCGTCTTCAGCCTGCTGCTGATGATGCTGGTGCTGATGCACAAGGGGAAGGGCGGCGGCCTCTCCGACATGTTCGGTGGCGGTATGCAGTCGTCCGTCGGTGGTTCCTCGGTTGCCGAGCGCAACCTTGACCGCATCACCGTCGTGGTCGGTCTGATGTGGTTCGCGTGCATTGTCGCGCTCGGTCTGCTGATCAAGCTGGAGGGCTGACCGCTCTTCCGCTGCGGCGTCGCCTGCGCGGCCTATCATGGGCCTGCGTTTTGGGGGCCGATAAGTAACTCCGGTCACTGGACGCGCGTTGGGCCTTACGTAGACTGGGCTGACTTCGAGCACCATCACGCAGGGAGTTACGACCGTGGCAAGTGGCAACGCGATCCGAGGAAGTCGGGTCGGAGCGGGGCCGATGGGGGAGGCCGAGCGTGGCGAGTCCGCGCCGCGGCTCCGCATCTCCTTCTGGTGCTCGAACGGGCACGAGACACAGCCGAGCTTCGCCAGCGACGCGCAGGTCCCCGACAACTGGGACTGCCCGCGCTGCGGATTCCCGGCAGGCCAGGACCGGGACAATCCGCCGGACCCACCGCGCACCGAGCCGTACAAGACCCACCTCGCGTACGTACGCGAGCGGCGCAGCGACGCCGATGGCGAGGCGATCCTCGCCGAGGCTCTCGCGAAACTGCGGGGCGAGATCTAAGACTTGACGTCCGGCCGGGCACCCACCGAGGTGCCCGGCCGGACGGCTTTCCGGCACCCTCTTCCCCACCGCACCTCCGCCCGTTGTCAGTGGTGCCTCCTACGCTGGTGAAGCAGTCGATCACCAGGGGGAGTTGTGGCAGCGATCGAGTCCGCGGGGGCCGCGGTGGTGCGTACGCCCACGTGGCGGGGCGGGTTCGGCCGGCTGTGGACGGCCGCCGTCGTCTCGCGGTTCGGGGACTCGCTGCGGACGGCGGCGATGCCGCTGCTCGCCGCGTCAATGACCAGGGAACCGCTGCTCGTCGCGCTGGTGACGGCCTGCGGGTATCTGCCCTGGCTCGTGTTCGGGCTGCTCGGCGGAGCGGTCGCGGACCGGGTGGACCAGCGGCGGGCCATGTGGATGGTCGACCTGCTGCGGGGCGCTCTGGTCGCCGCCTTCGCGGTGGCGGTGGCGCTCGGGCACGCCTCGCTCGCCCTGCTGAACGCGCTGGCCTTCGTGCTCACCACCCTCCAGACGCTCTTCGACAATGCCGCCACCGCCCTGCTGCCCTCGATGGTGCCCGCCGAGGCACTGGGCAGCGCCAACGCCCGGCTGCTCACCGGGCAGCAGATCGCGGGCGCCTTCCTCGCGGCCCCTCTGGTGCCCGTACTGCTCGCCGGCGGGGCGGCGCTGCCGTACGCGGCGGACGCGGCCACATACGTCCTGGCGGCCGTCCTGATCGCCTCGCTGCGAATATCCGTGCCGGACCGGCCGCCGCGGCCCGCCGGGAGCACCCTGCGCGGGGACATCGCGGCGGGGCTCCGGGTGCTGTGGCGGGACCGGGCGCTGCGTGGGCTGTGCACCGCCACGACCCTGTGCAACATCGGTATGGGGGCGCTCATCGCCACTCTGGTGCTGCATGTGACGGGGTGGCTGGACGTGGGGAACGCCGGCTATGCGCTGGCCATCACGGCGTACGGGGTGGGCAGCGTGGCGGGGGGACTGCTGGCCGGCCGGCTGTCGGAGCGGTTCGGGCGGATCCGGGGCGTCTTCGGGGCCGGCGCGATACAGATCTGCTGTCTCGTCGCGATGGGGACCGTCCGCGAACTGTGGGCGCTGGCCGGTGCGCTGACGGTGTTCGGCTTCATGGGCATGGTGTGGAACGTCAACCAGGTGACGCTGATGCAGCAGCGCAGCCCGGTATCCATGCTGGGCCGCATCAGCTCGGCCTTCCGCACGATGACGATCGCGGGGACTCCGCTCGGAGCGATGCTGGGCGGGGCGGTGGCCGGCGCCTGGGGTCTGAACACGCCAGCTCTGCTGGCGGCCGGGCTGTTCGTGTGCGCGGTCGCCTCCCTGCTGCCACTGCTCCGATCAACTAGGTTGGGGGGCAGCGGGGCAGGTACGCAGGTACGAGAAGAAGTGGGCTGATAACCGGTATGAACGCAGACGGCCGTACCAGGCTCAACCAGACGCCGGAGTGGACCGCCTTGGGCAAGCACCGCGAGCAGTTGGGGGAGACCCATCTGCGTGAGCTGTTCGCGGCGGACCCGGAGCGCGGCACCGGGTACACCCTCCAGGTCGGTGACCTGCACATCGACTACTCCAAGAACCTGGTGACCGACGAGACGCTCACGCTGCTGCGCGAACTGGCCGCGGCGACCGGCGTGGCGGAGCTGCGGGACGCGATGTTCCGGGGCGAGAAGATCAACACCACCGAGGACCGCGCCGCCCTGCACACCGCGCTGCGGGCGCCGCGCGACGCGGTGATCGAGGTGGACGGGGAGAACGTCGTACCGGCGGTGCACGCCGTGCTGGACAAGATGGCCGGCTTCGCGGACCAGGTCCGCTCCGGCGCGTGGACCGGGCACACCGGAAAGCCCATCAGGACCGTGGTCAACATCGGCATCGGCGGCTCGGACCTCGGCCCCGCCATGGCCTACGAGGTGCTGCGCTCCTTCTCCGCCCGCGAGCTGGCCTTCCGCTTCGTCTCGAACGTCGACGGGGCCGATCTCCACGAGGCGGTACGGGACTTGGACCCGGCCGAGACGCTGTTCATCATCGCGTCCAAGACCTTCACCACCATCGAGACCATCACCAACGCCACTTCGGCGCGCGAGTGGCTGCTCGGCGGGCTGGGCGGCGACCGGGCGGCGGTCGCCAAGCACTTCGTGGCGCTGTCCACCAACGACGAGAAGGTCGCCGACTTCGGTATCGACACGGCGAACATGTTCGAGTTCTGGGACTGGGTCGGCGGCCGTTACTCGTACGACTCGGCCATCGGGCTCTCGCTGATGATCGCCATCGGCCCGGACCGCTTCCGCGACATGCTGGACGGATTCCACCTGGTCGACGAGCACTTCCGCACCGCCCCGCCGGAGGCCAACGTGCCGCTGCTGCTGGGTCTGCTGGGCGTCTGGTACGGCGACTTCCACGATGCCCAGTCGCACGCCGTGCTGCCGTACAGTCACTACCTCTCCAAGTTCACCGCGTATCTGCAGCAGCTGGACATGGAGTCGAACGGCAAGTCGGTGGACCGTGACGGCAATCCGGTGGACTGGCAGACCGGACCGGTCGTGTGGGGCACCCCCGGCACCAACGGCCAGCACGCGTACTACCAGTTGATCCACCAGGGCACGAAGCTCATCCCGGCGGACTTCATCGGGTTCGCGGAGCCGGTCGCCGAGCTCAGCTCGGGCCTGGCGGCCCAGCACGACCTGCTGATGGCGAACTTCTTCGCCCAGACGCAGGCGCTGGCGTTCGGCAAGACCCCCGACGAGGTACGCGCGGAAGGCGTCGCGGAGGACCTCGTCCCGCACAAGACGTTCCGCGGCAACCACCCGACGACCACGATCCTGGCCAAGGAGCTCACGCCCTCGGTGCTCGGCCAGTTGGTCGCGCTCTACGAGCACAAGGTGTTCGTCCAGGGCGCCATCTGGAACATCGACTCCTTCGACCAGTGGGGCGTCGAGCTGGGCAAGGTCCTGGCCAAGCGACTGGAGCCGGCCCTGTCGGGGGCGGCGGAGGTCCCGGGCCTGGACGAGTCCACGAAGGCGCTGGTGGCTACGTATCGGGAGCTGCGCGGCCGTTAAATGCCCACCACACGACGGCGGCCCCGCACCCACCCGGGTGCGGGGCCGCCGTCGGACGTTCACGCTCAGGCCGACGCGGGCGGGTACAGCTGGGGTGGCAGCTTCGCCGCCGCCGCGCGGTCCAGCAGCCAGAGCGTGCGGCTGCGGCCGTACGCGCCCGCCGCCGGCGCCTGGATCTCCCCGGCGCCGCCCAGTGCGATCGCCACCGCGCCCGCCTTGTCCTCGCCCGCCGCGAGCAGCCACACCTCACGGGCCGCGCGGATGGCGGGCAGGGTCAGCGAGATACGGGTGGGCGGCGGCTTGGGTGCGCCGTGCACACCCACGACCGTGCGCTCGGTCTCCCGTACGGCCGGCAGCTCGGGGAAGAGCGACGCGACATGGGTGTCCGGGCCTACGCCCAGCATCAGCACGTCGAAGGTCGGCACCGGACCGTGGTTCTCCGGTCCCGCCGCGGCGGCCAGCTCGTCCGCGTACGCCGCCGCGGCCGAGTCGGCGTCCGACCCGTACGGGCCGTCCGAGGCGGGCATGACATGCACCCGCGCCGGATCCACCCGGACCGAGTCCAGCAGCGCCGCCCGCGCCTGGGTGTGATTGCGCTCGGGGTCGTCGGCCGGCAGGAACCGTTCGTCCCCCCACCACAGGTCCAGGCGTGCCCAGTCCACCGCGTCCCGCGCGGGCGCCGCGGCCAGGGCCGCGAGCACCCCGTTGCCGTTGCGCCCACCGGTCAGGACGACGGACGCGGAGCCCCGCGCGGCCTGGGCGTCCACGATCTTCGTGATCAGCCGCGCCGCCGCGGCCTGAGCCATCAGATCCTTGTCGCGGTGCACGACGACCTGCGGGGTACTCACTTCGCGGCCACCTTCTTCGCCGCCGCCTTCTTCGCGGCCGCCTTCTTCGCCGGGGCGGGCTTTTCCGCGTCCGGCTCCGGGGCTTCGGCCGGGGCCTCGGACCCGGCGGCCGGCGCGGCGCCCTGGTGCAGCCGGTCCACCCCGAACTTCACGGCGGACTCATAGATGTTGTCCGGGTCGAGCCGGCGCAGCTCCTCCGCGAGCAGCTCGGCCGTCTCCCGCCGCTTGAGCGCCACCGCGCGGTCCGGCTGGCCGGGCATGCACAGCGTCGCCAGCGATCCGTCCGCCCGGTCCAGCACGATGTCGCCGTCCTTGGTCTCCAGGCGTACGGCCGTCAGACCCGGGCCGGACGACAGAACCCGGCGTACGGGCACCTGGAGCCGGTCCGCCAGCCACATCGCGAGCAGTTCGCAGCTCGGGTTCTCGTCCTCGCCCTCGACCAGCGCCGAAGCGATCTCCACGGACTGCTGGTCGAGCGCCGCCGCGAGCATGGACCGCCAGGGAGTGATCCGGGTCCAGGACAGGTCGGTGTCGCCCTGCGCGTACGCCTCCGCCCGCCGAGCGAGCGCGGCGAGCGGGTTCTCGGTGGCGTACGTGTCACTGATACGGCGCTGCGCGAGCGCGCCCAGCGGGTCCTTCGCCAGGTCCGCCGGGGCCCCCTCGGGCCACCAGACGACCACCGGGGCGTCGGGCAGCAGCAGCGGGAGAACCGCGGACTGCGCGTGGTTGACGAGGTCGCCGTAGAGCCGCAGTACCACCGTCTCGCCGGTGCCGGAGTCGGCGCCGACGCGCACTTCGGCGTCCAGGCGGGCGTCACGCCGGCTGCGCGGCGAGCGGCTGATCCGCCGGATCACGACGATGATCCGCGAGGGGTGCTCGTGGGAGGCGTCGTTGGCCGCCTTGAGGGCGTCGTACGCGTTCTCCTCGTCGGTGACGATGACGAGGGTGAGCACCATGCCGATGGCCGGCGTGCCGATGTCGCGGCGCGCCTGGACCAGTGCGCTGTTGATCTTGCTGGAGTTGGTGTCCGTGAGGTCGATCTTCATGGCCGGCGCCAGCTCCGTCCGTCTCGTGCGAGCATCTCGTCGGCCTCGACCGGCCCCCACGTCCCCGCCGGGTACTGCGCCGGCTTGCCGTGCGCGTCCCAGTACTGCTCGATCGGGTCGAGGATGTTCCAGGAGAGTTCGACCTCCTGGTGGCGCGGGAAGAGGTTCGCGTCGCCCAGCAGCACATCGAGGATGAGCCGCTCGTACGCCTCCGGGCTGGACTCGGTGAACGACTCGCCGTACGCGAAGTCCATCGTGACGTCCCGGACCTCCATCGAGGTGCCGGGCACCTTGGAGCCGAACCGCACGGTGACGCCCTCGTCCGGCTGGACCCGGATGACCAGGGCGTTCTGCCCCAGCTCCTCGGTCGCCCCCGACTCGAAGGGCAGGTACGGCGCGCGCTTGAAGACGACCGCGATCTCGGTCACGCGGCGGCCGAGGCGCTTGCCGGTGCGCAGATAGAACGGGACGCCCGCCCAGCGGCGGTTGTTGATCTCCAGCCTTATGGCCGCGTAGGTGTCGGTCTTCGACTTCGGGTCGATGCCGTCCTCTTCGAGGTACCCGACGACCTTCTCGCCGCCCTGCCAGGCGGCGCAGTACTGGCCGCGCACCGTGTGCTTGCCCAGGTCCTCCGGCAGCTGCACCGCCGTGAGCACCTTGAGCTTCTCGGCGACCAGCGCCTTGGGGTGGAAGGAGCCGGGCTCCTCCATCGCCGTCAGCGCGAGCAGCTGGAGCAGGTGGTTCTGGATGACGTCACGAGCGGCGCCGATGCCGTCGTAGTAACCGGCGCGGCCGCCGATGCCGATGTCCTCGGCCATCGTGATCTGGACATGGTCGACGTACGACCGGTTCCAGATCGGCTCGAACATCGTGTTGGCGAAGCGCAGCGCCAGGATGTTCTGGACGGTCTCCTTGCCCAGGTAGTGGTCGATCCGGAAGACCTCGTTGGGCGGGAAGACCTCGTGGACGATCTGGTTGAGCTCCTGCGCGCTCTCCAGGTTGTGTCCGAAGGGCTTCTCGATGACCGCCCGCCGCCAGCTGCCTTCCTTCTGGTCGGCCAGCCCGTGCTTCTTCAGCTGCTGGACGACCTTGGGGAAGAACTTGGGCGGTACGGAGAGGTAGAACGCGAAGTTGCCGCCAGTGCCCTGCGCCTTGTCGAGTTCCTCGATGGTCGACTTCAGCGTCTCGAACGCCGCGTCGTCGTCGAAGTCGCCCGGGACGAAGCGGCACCCCTGCACCAGCTGCTGCCAGACCTCCTCGCGGAAGGGCGTACGCGAGTGCTGCTTGACCGCGTCGTGCACCTCCTGGGCGAAGTCCTCGTCCTGCCACTCACGGCGGGCGAAGCCGATGAGCGAGAAGCCCGGCGGCAGCAGTCCGCGGTTGGCCAGGTCGTAGACGGCAGGCATCAACTTTTTACGTGACAAATCGCCCGTAACGCCAAAGATGACCAGGCCCGACGGCCCCGCGATGCGCGGGAGCCGTCGGTCCTGTGCGTCACGAAGCGGGTTCGCTCCGTTAACAGACAACGTGGTCAGCCCTCCGAAGGGGCGAGGCGCTTCAGCTCCGCCTCGGTCGACTTGAGCAGGTCCGTCCAGGACGTCGCGAACTTCTCGACGCCCTCGTCCTCCAGCAGCTGCACGACCTCGTCGTACGAGATGCCGAGCTTCTCGATGGCGTTGAGGTCGGCCCGGGCCTGCTCGTACGTGCCGCGCACCGTGTCACCGGTGATCCGGCCGTGGTCGGCGGTGGCGTCGAGGGTGGCCTCCGGCATGGTGTTCACCGTGCCCGGCGCGACCAGCTCGTCGACGTACAGGGTGTCCTTGTACGCCGGGTCCTTGACGCCGGTGGAGGCCCACAGCGGACGCTGCTTGTTGGCCTGCGCCTTGTCCAAGGCCGCCCAGCGGTCGCTCGAGAAGACTTCCTCGAACGCCTCGTACGCCAGCCGGGCGTTGGCCAGCGCCGCCTTGCCGCGGGCCTCCTTGGCCTCCGGCGTGCCCAGCGCGTCGAGCCGCTTGTCGATCTCGGTGTCCACGCGGGACACGAAGAAGGACGCCACCGAGTGGATCTTGGAGAGGTCCAGGCCCGCGGCCTTCGCCTTCTCCAGACCCGCCAGGTAGGCGTCCATGACCTTGCGGTAGCGCTCCAGCGAGAAGATCAGCGTGACGTTGACGCTGATGCCCCGGCCGATGGTCTCGGTGATCGCGGGCAGGCCCGCTTCGGTCGCCGGGATCTTGATGAGCGTGTTGGGCCGGTCCACCAGCCACGCGAGCTGCTTGGCCTCGGCGACGGTCGCGTGGGTGTTGTGCGCCAGGCGCGGGTCCACCTCGATGGAGACCCGGCCGTCCTGGCCCTGGGTCGCGTCGAACACCGGGCGCAGGATGTCGGCGGCGTCGCGGACGTCCGCCGTGGTGATCATGCGTACGGCCTCCTCCACCGTCACCCGGCGGACAGCGAGGTCGGCGAGCTGCTGCTCGTAACCGTCACCGCTGCTGATCGCCTTCTGGAAGATCGACGGGTTGGTGGTGACACCCACGACGTGCTGCTGGTCGATCAGTTCGGCGAGATTGCCGGACGTGATCCGCTTGCGCGACAGGTCGTCCAGCCAGATCGCGACGCCTTCGTCGGAGAGGCGCTTGAGTGCGTCTGTCATGAGAGTTGCATCTCCTACTTGTCGTGTACGGCGTCAGCGTGCTGTGGCGGCCAGCGATTCCCGGGCGGCGGCGGCCACGTGCTCGGCGGTGAAGCCGAACTCGCGGAACAGCACCTTCCCGTCCGCCGAGGCACCGAAGTGCTCCAGCGAGACGATCCGGCCGGCGTCGCCCACGTAGCGGTGCCAGGTCAGACCGATACCGGCCTCCACCGCCACCCGCGCCTTCACAGACGGCGGCAGCACCGAGTCCCGGTACCCCTGGTCCTGCTCCTCGAACCACTCCACGCACGGCATCGAGACAACCCGCGTCGGCACACCCGCGGCCTGGAGCTGCTCGCGCGCCTCGACGGCGAGCTGCACCTCGGAGCCGGTACCGATGAGGACGACCTCCGCGTCGCCGCCTTCGGCGTCGAAGAGGACGTAACCGCCCTTGGCCGCGTCCTCGTTGGGCTCATAGGTCGGCACGCCCTGCCGGGTCAGCGCCAGACCGTGCGGGGCGCCCTTGCCGAACACCTTGGTCCAGCGGCGCAGGATCTCCCGCCAGGCGATCGCCGTCTCATTCGCGTCCGCCGGGCGGACGATGTTCAGACCCGGGATCGCGCGGAGCGAGGCGATGTGCTCCACCGGCTGGTGGGTGGGGCCGTCCTCGCCGAGGCCGATCGAGTCGTGCGTCCACACGTAGGTGACCGGCAGGTGCATCAGCGCGGACAGCCGCACGGCGTTGCGCATGTAGTCGGAGAACACCAGGAACGTGCCGCCGTAGATGCGGGTGTTGCCGTGCAGCGCGATGCCGTTCATCTCCGCGGCCATGGAGTGCTCGCGGATGCCGTAGTGGATCGTGCGGCCGTACGGGTCGGCCTCCGGCAGCGGGTTGCCGGCCGGCAGGAACGACGAGTGCTTGTCGATCGTGGTGTTGTTCGAGCCCGCCAGGTCGGCCGAGCCGCCCCACAGCTCCGGGATGACCGCACCGAGCGCGTGCAGCACCTTGCCGGAGGCCGCGCGGGTGGCGACGCTCTTGCCGGTCTCGAAGACGGGGAGCTTCTCCTCCCAGCCCGTGGGCAGCTCGCCCGCGGCGATGCGGTCGAACTCGGCCGCCCGCTCCGGGCTGGCCGTGCGCCAGGCGGCGAAGGTCTTCTCCCACTCGCCACGCACCTCACGGCCCCGGTCGAGCGCCGCACGGGTGTGCGCGATGACCTCCTCGGACACCTCGAAGGTCTGCTCGGGGTCGAAGCCCATGACCCTCTTCGTCGCCGCGACCTCGTCCTCGCCGAGCGCCGAGCCGTGCGCCGCCTCGGTGTTCTGGGCGTGCGGGGCCGGCCAGGCGATGATCGAGCGGGCCGCGATGAACGACGGGCGGTCGGTCTCGGCCTGAGCCGCCTTCAACGCCTCGTACAGGCCCTGAGGGTCGAGGTCACCGTTCGCCAGCTGCTCGACGCGCTGGACGTGCCAGCCGTACGCCTCGTACCGCTTGAGGGTGTCCTCCGAGACCGCGGTCTCGGTGTCACCCTCGATGGAGATGTGGTTGTCGTCCCACAAAAGGACCAGGTTGCCCAGCTTCTGGTGCCCGGCCAGCGAGGACGCCTCGGCCGAGATGCCCTCCTGGAGGCAGCCGTCACCGGCGATACACCAGATGGTGTGGTCGAACGGCGAAGTGCCCGCAGCCGCGTCCGGGTCGAACAAGCCACGCTCGTAACGGGCGGCCATCGCCATGCCCACCGCGTTGGCCACGCCCTGGCCCAGCGGACCGGTCGTCGTCTCGACGCCCACCGTGTGGCCGTACTCCGGGTGACCGGGGGTCTTCGAGCCCCAGGTGCGGAACGCCTTCAGGTCGTCCAGCTCCAGGCCGTAACCGGCCAGGTAGAGCTGGATGTACAGCGTGAGGCTCGTGTGACCCGCGGAGAGGACGAACCGGTCCCGGCCGGTCCAGTCGGCATCCGCCGGGTCGTGCCGCATCAGCTTCTGGAACAGGACATAGGCAGCGGGCGCGAGGCTCATGGCCGTACCGGGGTGGCCGTTGCCGACCTTCTGTACGGAATCCATGGCCAGGACACGGACGGTATCAACGGCCCGCTGGTCCAGATCGGTCCACTCGAGGTCTGTGGTGGTCGGCTTGGTGCTCACCCTGGGTCAGGGCTCCTCTCCACATGTCGTATCCCGGTGACGACGGATGCACCGGGCGTTGTCGAGCCTACCCCCGCCGCAACGCGCATCTTTTCGAGTACAGGCAGTTGATCCGGTACGTGGTTGATCCGGTACTGCCAGGGTGCCGTCACCGCGGGGACTTCGCCTCTTCAGGCACGTAATACGCGCGTCGCGGGCCCGACGCTCAACACGACCCACCCCGGCGCAGAGCGGTGTCCGGGCAACGTCTAGAGTGGCGTGGTACGCGCAAGTTTTTACCGGGCCTTCACGTCCGGAACTTGCTGGGAGTCTTTCGTCAGGGGTGTACGTGACGGCCGTCGAATCCCGTCCAGCGGGTGGGGGCACCTCCCACGCCCGTAGGGCTGTGGGGGAGCTCGGGACGAGCCCCGGCCACCGGCCGTCCGGGGCCCGGGTCAAGGCTTTCGTGGCACTGACCAAGCCGCGGATCATCGAACTGCTGCTCATCACCACCGTACCGGTGATGTTCCTGGCCGAGCAGGGCGTGCCCGACCTGTGGCTCGTGCTGGCCACCTGCGTCGGCGGGTACCTCTCCGCGGGCGGCGCCAACGCGCTGAACATGTACATCGACCGCGACATCGACGCGCTGATGGACCGAACTTCGCAGCGGCCGCTCGTCACCGGCATGGTCAGTCCGCGGGAGGGCCTGGTCTTCGGCATCGTCCTCGCCGTCGTCTCCACCCTGTGGTTCGGACTGCTCGTCAACTGGCTGTCCGCCGCGCTCGCGCTCGGCGCGCTGCTCTTCTACGTCGTCGTGTACACGATGGTGCTCAAGCGGCGCACGGCTCAGAACATCGTCTGGGGCGGCATCGCCGGCTGTATGCCGGTGCTGATCGGCTGGTCCGCCGTCACGAACTCGGTGTCGTGGGCCGCCGTCATCCTCTTCCTCGTCATCTTCTTCTGGACGCCGCCGCACTACTGGCCGCTGTCGATGAAGGTGAAGGAGGACTACGCCCGGGTGGGCGTGCCGATGCTGCCGGTCGTCGCCTCCAACACGGTGGTGGCCCGCCAGATCGTCCTCTACAGCTGGGTGATGGTCGGCGTCTCGCTGCTGCTGACCCCGCTGGGCTACACCGGCTGGTTCTACACCTCTGTGGCGCTGGTCACCGGTGGCTGGTGGCTCTGGGAGGCGCACGCGCTGCAGTCGCGCGCCAAGGGCGGCGCGACGGGCGCCAAGCTCAAGGAGATGCGGCTGTTCCACTGGTCGATCACCTATGTGTCGCTGCTCTTCGTCGCCGTCGCGGTGGACCCCTTCCTGCGGTAGGCACCGGCCGGCAGTAGGCACGGGCCTTACTCGTGAGTAGCATGCGACTCATGGCAGAAACCAAGGCTGAAGAGACCGCCCCCGACGCCCGCGCCGAGCGCAGGGCGGCGAAGCTCGCCAAGCAGATCGGTGCCTTCTCCAAGGCGCACGGCGGCGCCGAGGGGCAGCTCGCGTACATCGGGCAGATGGGCACCCGCATCGTCCTCGTCGGCGCCGACGGCGGCTGGGGCGACCTCGTGGCCCCGAGCCACGCCATCGCCGCACAGGCCGCCGAGAAGGCCGGACTGACCCTTCACGAGTCGTTCGACGGCGAGTTCGCGGCGAAGGTGCGCACCGGTCCGTACGAGTGGACGCGCATGGCGGGGCTGCAGCTGGGCGGTCCGAGCAACAGCGCGAGCAACACCTGACGCGGTGCTCACCCGTTAGGAGGGGTGGAAGCACGTCCTCCCTCCGGGGGACCCCCTCGTCCACAACGGGATGCCCGGATGATCGAAACGCCGTCCCTGGTGGACCAGTACTGCCACGGGGTGCTCCGTACGGAGCTGGGCCTCGGCACCTTCGAGGCGTATCTCGGCAGGGCCGAGGGGCCACCGGCCCCCGGCACCACCTTCTTCGACACCCAGACCGGCTTCGCCGTGCGCCGCTGGTGCCCGCCGCTGCTGGGGCTGGAGCCGCACTGCCCGCCGGCGCACTACCTCGCGCGCCGCAGGGAGCTGGGCGTCATCGAGTCCGGCAGGCGGCTGCTGCGCGGCACCGGGATCGCCACCTATCTGGTGGACACCGGGCTGCCCGGCGACCTGACCGGCCCGGGCGAGCTGGCCGTGGCGGGCGCCGCCGAGGCGCATGAGATCGTCCGGCTCGAACTGCTGGCCGAGCAGGTGGCCGACACCTCCGGCACCGTCGAGTCGTTCCTCGCCAATCTCGCGGAGGCGGTGCACGGGGCGGCCGCCTCGGCCGTCGCCTTCACCTCGGTCGCCGGGATCGGGTACGGACTGGCGTACGCCCCCGAACCTCCGGGGCCCGGCGAGGTGCGCGGCGCCGCGGGACGCTGGCTGGCCCGGCGCCCGGCCGGAGGAAGGCTCACCGACCCCGTCCTGCTCAGACATCTGCTGTGGATCGCGGTCTCCTCGGGGCTGCCGCTGCAACTGCACGCGGGGGCGGGCGACCCCAGGCTGCGCATCGACCGTACCGACCCGACCCTGCTCACCGACTTCGTCCGGGCCACCGGCGGGCTGGGCACCGATCTGGTGCTGCTGCACGGCTATCCGTACCACCGCCACGCCGCCCATCTGGCCGGCGCTTTTCCGCATGTGTACGCCGATCTGGGGCCGGCCCTCGCGCACACCGGGGCGAGGGCCGCGGCCGTACTCGCGGAGATCCTGGAACTGGCGCCCTTCGGCAAGCTGCTGTTCTCCAGCGGCGGGCGCGGCCTGCCGGAGCTCCATGTGGTGGGGGCGCGGGTGTTCCGGGAGGCGATGGCGCGGGTGCTCGGCGGCTGGGTCGCCGACGGGGCGTGGTCCCGCAGGGACGCGGAACGGGTCGCCGCCATGATCGCGGCGGGCAATGCCCGCCGCGTGTACGGCCTCGACGCGGGCCAGGCGGGGTGAGGGGGCAGTCCCTAGACCGCGGCCGACAGGGCCTGGTCGTGCTGGGCGGGGATGCCGGCTGCCGTGTGCGGGCGCTCCCGCAGACTCAGCGCGACCCGCAGCACCGCGATCCACACCAGGCAGGAGCCGAGCATGTGGGCAGCGACCAGGACCTCGGGAAGCTCGGTGAAGAACTGCACGTACCCGATGACCCCCTGGGCCAGCAGCACCAGCAGCAGATCCCTGGCCCGCGCCCTGGTGTCCAGCGGCGCGTCCACCACGCGCAGCACCAGCCACATCCCGAGGGCCAGCGCGCACACGACCCAGGCGGCGATGGCGTGCACATGGGCGACGCCCGCCCAGTCGAACCCCATCCGCGGGACGTCGCTGCTGTCGCCGGCGTGCGGACCGGAGCCGGTCACCACCGTGCCCGCCGCGATCAGGACCACGGACGCGGCGATCAGGGCCCAGGACAGCTTGCGCACCGGGCGCGGGACCCGCGGACGCGCGGTGCCATCACCCTCGCGGGTGCGCTGCCAGGTGATCGTGGTGACGGTGATCAGCGAGGTGGCGAGCAGGAAGTGCCCCGCGACGGTCCACGGGTTGAGGCCCGCCATGACGGTGATGCCGCCGAGGACGGCGTTGCCCATGACGATCCAGAACTGGGCCCAGCCCAGCCGCGTCAGGCCACGCCGCCAGGGCTTGGTCGAACGGGCGGCGATGATCGCCCAGCCGACCGCCGCGCACAGTACGTACGTCAGCATCCGGTTGCCGAACTCGATCGCGCCGTGCACGCCCTGCTCGGGCGTCGCGATGAGGCTGTCGTCCGTGCACTTGGGCCAGGTGTCGCAGCCGAGACCGGATCCGGTCAGCCGGACCGCGCCGCCGGTGACGACGATGACGACGCTCATCACGAGGGCGGCGAGCGCGGCGCGCTGGAGGGTCCGGGGTGACGGAGTCCAGCGCCGGGCGATAAGGGCGAGGGGGGTCAACACGGGCTCCATCGTAGGCGGAGCGCTTGTGCACCGATTCACGAGGGGCTGCTCCCACGCGAGGGGTTACTCCCAGCGGAAGAACTTCGCCGCCGCGCCCAGCCCCAGTACCGCCCACACCGCGAGAATCCCGAGGTCGGCCCACGGCATCCCGGCGCCGTGCTGGAGTACGTCGCGCAGGCCGTCCGAGAGCGCCGAGATCGGCAGCAGGCCGAGTACCGAGGCCACCGCGTCCGGGAACTTCTCCAGCGGCACGATCACCCCGCCGCCGACCAGTAGCAGCAGGAAGACCAGGTTGGCCGCGGCCAGGGTCGCCTCGGCCTTCAGCGTGCCGGCCATCAGCAGGCCGAGGCCCGAGAAGGCCGCCGTACCGAGGACGAGCAGGAGCACCACGGCGGCCGGACCGCCCTGGGGGGACCAGCCCAGAGCGAACGCGATCACCGTCAGCAGCGCGATCTGGAGCACCTCGGTGACCAGTACGGACAGGGTCTTGGCGGTCATCAGGGCCCAGCGGGGGAGCGGCGAGGCGCCCAGCCGCTTCAGCACCCCGTAGCGGCGCTCGAAGCCGGTCGCGATGGCCTGCCCGGTGAACGCGGTGGACATCACGGCGAGCGCGAGGACGCCGGGCGTCAGGAAGTCGACGGCCCTGCCCGCTCCGGTGTCGACGATGTCGACCGTGGCGAAGAGCACCAGCAGCAGGGTCGGGATGACCACGGTCAGCAGCAGCTGCTCGCCGTTGCGCAGCAGCATCCGGGTCTCCAGGGCGGTCTGCGCCGCGATCATCCGGGGCAGCGGCGCCGCCCCCGGCTTCGGCGTGAACGTACCGGCGCTCATCCGCGCAGCTCCTTACCGGTCAGTTCAAGGAAGACGTCTTCGAGTGTGTGCCGCTCCACCGAGATGCCGTCCGGCATGACGCCGTGCTGGGCGCACCAGGTGGTCACCGTCGCCAGCAGCTGCGGGCCGACGTTGCCCGTGATTCGGTACGCGCCGGGCGTCAGCTCGGCCGCCGCGGTCCCGTCGGGCAGGGCCTTGAGGAGGGCCGCCAGGTCCAGACCGGGCCGCCCGGTGAAGCGCAGGGTGTTCTCCGCGCCGCCGCGGCACAGCTCCTCGGGGCTGCCCTGGGCGATCACCCGGCCGGCGTCGATGATCGCGACATCGTCCGCGAGCTGCTCGGCCTCGTCCATGAAGTGGGTGGTGAGGACGACGCTGACGCCGTCGGTGCGCAGTTCGCGTACGAGGGCCCAGGTGGCCCGGCGGGCCTGCGGGTCCAGGCCCGCGGTCGGCTCGTCGAGGAAGACCAGCTCGGGACGGCCGACCACGGCCATCGCAAGGGCGAGCCGCTGTTGCTGGCCGCCGGAGAGCCTGCGGTACGTCGTACGGCCGCAGCTGCCGAGCCCGAGCCGCTCGATGAGCGCGTCCACGTCCAGCGGGTGGGCGTGCAGCTTGGCCATGTGCCGCAGCATCTCGTCGGCGCGGGCGCCCGAGTACACCCCGCCGGACTGGAGCATCACGCCGATCCGGGGGCGCAGCGCCGAGGCGTCCGCGACCGGGTCCAGGCCGAGGACCCGTACGGTGCCGTCATCCGGACGGCGGTAGCCCTCGCAGGTTTCGACGGTGGTGGTTTTGCCGGCGCCGTTGGGTCCGAGGACGGCCGTGACCGCACCCGCCCGGACGTCCAGGTCGAGGCCGTCCACCGCGGTCTTCTTTCCGTACCGTTTGACCAGGCCACGGACCTGGACCGGGGCGGGCTCGATTCGCATACGGGCGAGTCTAGAGAGCGGCCGTGGGACCCCGGCCCCTGGGGCCGATTAGGTAACCCTTAGTGACCGAGGCCACCCGAGGCCGCCACCCACAGCGCTTGTCGCGGCTCGGGGAATTACGCAACAATGGTGTTGTGAAATACGTCGGCGAGGCCCATGAGGAGCTCGCGACCGGTGAGCGGTCCACCCGCAACCGAGTCGCGCGGTCCATCCTGGACCACGGTCCCTCGACCGTGGCGGACCTCGCCAAGCGGCTCGGCCTCACCCAGGCGGCCGTACGCCGCCACCTCGACGCGCTCGTCGGTGACGACGTGGTCGAGGCCCGGGAGCAGCGGGTGTACGGAGCGCGGACCCGTGGCCGTCCGGCCAAGGTCTTCGCGCTCACCGACTGCGGCCGGGACGCCTTCGACCAGTCGTACGACAAGCTGGCCGTCGACGCCATGCGCTGGATCTCCGACGCCGCGGGCGGCGGGGAGCGGGGAGAAGCGGCGGTCGCCGCCTTCGCCCGCGCCCGGCTGGCCGCACAGGCCGAGACCTATCGGGAGGCCGTCGAGACGGCCGCTCCCGAGGGCCGTACCGAGGCACTCGCGAGGGCGTTGACCGCGGACGGGTACGCTGCTACAGCGCGCAGCGCACCGGTCGGCGAACAGCTCTGCCAGCACCACTGCCCGGTCGCCCATGTTGCCGAGCAGTTCCCGCAGCTGTGCGAGGCGGAGACCGAGGTCTTCTCCCAGCTGCTCGGGACCCATGTGCAGCGTCTGGCCACCATCGCCCACGGCGACGGAGTGTGCACGACGTTCGTTCCCCGCAGCGGGACTCCGCACAGCGGACCACAGACCACCACCACAGCATCTGCAAGCACGGCCGGGAGGAACCCCGCATGACTCTCCCCACGGAGACTGCCCACCCTGAGCTCGAAGGCCTGGGCACGTACGAATACGGCTGGGCCGACTCCGACGTAGCCGGCTCCTCGGCGAAGCGCGGCCTCTCCGAGGAGGTCGTCCGCGACATCTCGGCGAAGAAGTCCGAGCCGGAGTGGATGCTGAAGCTGCGGCTGAAGGGTCTGCGCCTGTTCGACAAGAAGCCCATGCCGAACTGGGGCTCCGACCTGTCGGGCATCGACTTCGACAACATCAAGTACTTCGTGCGCTCCACCGAGAAGCAGGCCGCTTCGTGGGAGGACCTGCCCGAGGACATCAAGAACACGTACGACAAGCTCGGCATCCCCGAGGCGGAGAAGCAGCGCCTCGTCGCCGGTGTCGCGGCCCAGTACGAGTCCGAGGTCGTCTACCACCAGATCCGCGAGGACCTGGAGGAGCAGGGCGTCATCTTCCTCGACACGGACACCGCGCTGAAGGAGCACCCGGAGCTCTTCCAGGAGTACTTCGGCACGGTCATCCCGGTCGGCGACAACAAGTTCGCGTCGCTGAACACGGCGGTGTGGTCCGGCGGATCGTTCATCTACGTGCCGAAGGGCGTGCACGTCGACATCCCGCTGCAGGCCTACTTCCGTATCAACACGGAGAACATGGGCCAGTTCGAGCGGACGCTGATCATCGTCGACGAGGACGCCTACGTCCACTACGTCGAGGGCTGCACCGCTCCGATCTACTCCTCGGACTCGCTGCACAGCGCCGTGGTCGAGATCATCGTGAAGAAGGGCGGCCGCTGCCGCTACACGACCATCCAGAACTGGTCGAACAACGTCTACAACCTGGTCACCAAGCGCGCCGTGGCGTACGAGGGCGCGACCATGGAGTGGGTCGACGGCAACATCGGCTCCAAGGTCACGATGAAGTACCCCGCCGTCTACCTGATGGGCGAGCACGCCAAGGGCGAGACCCTGTCCATCGCCTTCGCGGGCGAGGGCCAGCACCAGGACGCCGGCGCCAAGATGGTCCACATGGCCCCGAACACCTCGTCCAACATCGTCTCCAAGTCGGTGGCGCGAGGCGGCGGCCGTACCTCGTACCGCGGTCTGATCGAGATCGGCGAGGGCGCTCCGGGCGCGAAGTCCAACGTGCTCTGCGACGCTCTGCTGGTCGACACGATCTCCCGTTCGGACACCTACCCGTACGTGGACGTCCGCGAGGACGACGTGTCCATGGGCCACGAGGCCACCGTCTCCAAGGTCTCCGACGACCAGCTCTTCTACCTGATGAGCCGCGGTATGACGGAGTTCGAGGCCATGGCCATGATCGTGCGCGGCTTTGTCGAGCCGATCGCGCGTGAGCTGCCCATGGAGTACGCGCTGGAGCTCAACCGGCTGATCGAGCTGCAGATGGAGGGTTCGGTCGGATAACGCCCGACCGTTCCCCCGCAGCGACTGATTTCGACGTTTCGACGTAGAGAGAGAGCACGACGACAGCCATGGCTGAGGCTCAGAACATTCCGGCGGGTTCCACCACCGCCGGGTCCATCGCGGTGGCCGCCGAGTCCACCGTCGCCACCCGTATGAGTGCGCCCCCGTCCTTCGACGTGGCGGACTTCCCGGTACCGCACGGCCGCGAGGAGGAGTGGCGGTTCACCCCGCTGGACCGCCTCCGCGGTCTGCACGACGGCACCGCCGAGGCCGGTGGCGTCCTCACCGTCGAGGTGACCGCCCCCGAGGGCGTCACCGTCGAGACGGTGGACCGCGGCGACGCGCGGCTCGGCAGGGCCGGCACCCCGGTGGACCGGGTCGCCGCCCAGGCCTACTCCTCCTTCGAGAAGGCCTCGGTCGTCTCGGTGCCCAAGGAGACCGTCCTCGCCGAGCCGATCCGGATCGCGGTGCACGGTGAGGGCGGTACCGCCTTCGGCCACCAGGTCGTGGAGCTGGGTGCCTTCGCCGAGGCTGTCGTCGTCATCGACCACACCGGTGACGCCGTGCTCGCCGCCAACGTGGACTACGTCCTCGGTGACGGCGCGAAGCTGACCGTCGTCTCCGTGCAGGACTGGGACGACAACGCCGTCCACGTCGCGCAGCACAACGCGCTCGTCGGCCGGGACGCGTCCTTCAAGTCGATCACCGTCACCTTCGGCGGCGACCTCGTCCGCATCCACCCGCGCGTGCAGTACGCGGGGCCGGGCGGCGAGGCCGAGCTCTTCGGCCTGTACTTCACCGACCAGGGCCAGCACCAGGAGCACCGCCTCCTGGTCGACCACAACGCGCCGCACTGCCGCTCCAACGTCGCCTTCAAGGGCGCGCTGCAGGGCCAGGACGCGCACGCGGTCTGGATCGGCGACGTGCTCATCCGCGTCATGGCCGAGGGCACCGACACGTACGAGCTCAACCGCAACCTCGTCCTCACCGACGGCGCGCGGGTCGACTCGGTCCCCAACCTGGAGATCGAGACCGGCGAGATCGTCGGGGCCGGCCACGCCTCCGCGACCGGCCGCTTCGACGACGAGCAGCTCTTCTACCTGCAGTCGCGCGGAATCCCGGCCGGCGAGGCCCGCCGGCTCGTGGTGCGCGGCTTCTTCGCCGAGCTGGTCCAGCAGATTGGTCTGCCGGACGTCGAGGAGCGTCTGATCGCCAAGATCGACGCCGAGCTGGAGGCGTCGGTCTGATGGCCTTCGTCAAGGCCTGTGCGCTGAGCGAGCTGGAGGACGACACCCCGAAGCGGGTGGAACTCGACGGCACGCCGGTCTCCGTCGTGCGCACCGAGGGCGAGGTGTACGCGATCAACGACATCTGCTCGCACGCGAACGTCTCCCTCTCGGAGGGCGAGGTGGAGGACTGCATGATCGAGTGCTGGCTGCACGGATCCAGCTTCGACCTCCGTACCGGCAAGCCGTCCGGCCTTCCCGCGACGCGCCCCGTCCCCGTGTACCCCGTAAAGATCGAAGGGGACGATGTGCTCGTCTCCGTCACCCAGGAGTCCTGAGGCACCCATGGCAACGCTTGAAATCAACGACCTGCACGTCTCCGTCGAAGCCGAGGGCGGTGCCCGCGAGATCCTCAAGGGCGTCGACCTGACCGTCAGGCAGGGCGAGACGCACGCCATCATGGGCCCGAACGGCTCCGGCAAGTCGACGCTCGCGTACTCGCTCGCCGGTCACCCGAAGTACACGATCACCGGCGGCACCGTCACCCTCGACGGCGAGGACGTCCTGGAGATGTCCGTCGACGAGCGCGCCCGCGCCGGCGTCTTCCTCGCCATGCAGTACCCGGTCGAGGTCCCCGGTGTCTCCGTCTCCAACTTCCTGCGTACGTCGGCGACGGCGATCCGCGGCGAGGCCCCCAAGCTGCGGCTGTGGGTCAAGGAGGTCAAGGAGGCCATGGAGCGCCTCAACATGGACCCCGCCTTCGCCGAGCGCAACGTCAACGAGGGCTTCTCCGGCGGCGAGAAGAAGCGCCACGAGATCCTCCAGCTCGAACTGCTCAAGCCGAGGATCGCGATCCTCGACGAGACGGACTCCGGTCTGGACGTCGACGCGCTGCGCATCGTCTCCGAGGGCGTCAACCGCGTCCGCGAGAGCGGCGAGGTCGGCACCATGCTGATCACGCACTACACGCGCATCCTGCGCTACATCAAGCCCGACTTCGTGCACGTGTTCGCGAACGGCCGCATCGCCGAGTCCGGCGGCGCCGAGCTCGCCGACAAGCTCGAGAACGAGGGCTACGAGTCCTACGTGAAGGGTGGCGCAACCGCGTGACACAGCTGCCGGGCCTCCTCGACACCGAAGCGATCCGCAAGGACTTCCCCCTGCTGGATCGTGTGGTCCACGATGGGAAGAAGATCGTTTATCTGGACAACGCGGCGACTTCGCAGAAACCGCGCCAGGTGCTCGACGCGCTGAACGGGTACTACGAGCGGCACAACGCCAACGTCCACCGGGGCGTGCACGTGCTTGCCGAGGAGGCCACGGCGCTGTACGAGGGCGCCCGCGACAAGGTCGCCGCCTTCATCAACGCCCCGAGCCGCGACGAGGTGATCTTCACCAAGAACGCCTCCGAGTCGCTCAACCTCGTGGCCAACATGCTCGGCTGGGCCGACGAGCCCTACCGGGTCGACCGCGAGACCGAGGTCGTCATCACGGAGATGGAGCACCACTCCAACATCGTGCCGTGGCAGCTGCTCGCGCAGCGCACGGGCGCGAAGCTGAAGTGGTTCGGCCTCACCGACGACGGCCGGCTCGACCTGTCCAACATCGACGAGGTCATCACCGAGAAGACGAAGATCGTCTCCTTCACGCTGGTCTCCAACATCATGGGCACGGTCAACCCGGTCGACGCGATCGTCCGGCGTGCGCAGGACGTCGGCGCCCTGGTGCTGCTCGACGCCTCGCAGGCCGCGCCGCACATGCCGCTGGACGTACAGGCGCTCGGCGCCGACTTCGTGGCCTTCACCGGTCACAAGATGTGCGGCCCGACCGGCATCGGCGTCCTGTGGGGCCGCCAGGAGCTGCTGGAGGACCTGCCTCCGTTCCTCGGCGGCGGCGAGATGATCGAGACGGTTTCGATGCACTCGTCGACGTACGCGCCCGCTCCGCACAAGTTCGAGGCCGGTACGCCCCCGATCGCCCAGGCCGTCGGCCTCGGCGCGGCCGTGGACTACCTCTCCTCGATCGGCATGGAGAACATCGCCGCCCACGAGCACGCGATCACCGAGTACGCGGTGAAGCGCCTGCTGGAGGTCCCCGACCTGCGGATCATCGGCCCCACCACGGCCGAGGACCGCGGCGCCGCGATCTCCTTCGTACTGGGCGACATCCACCCGCACGACGTGGGCCAGGTACTGGACGAGCAGGGCATCGCGGTCCGGGTCGGGCACCACTGCGCGCGGCCGGTCTGCCTGCGGTACGGAATTCCTGCGACCACGCGAGCGTCGTTCTACCTGTACTCCACGCCGGCCGAGGTCGACGCCTTGGTCGACGGGCTGGAGCACGTACGGAACTTCTTCGGCTAGGGGCTGGCACGTGAAGCTGGATTCGATGTACCAGGAAGTCATCCTGGACCACTACAAGCACCCGCACGGGCGGGGCTTGCGGGATGGCGACGCCGAGGTGCACCACGTCAACCCGACGTGCGGGGACGAGATCACGCTGCGCGTGAAGTACGACGGGACGCGCATCGCCGATGTGTCGTACGAGGGTCAGGGCTGCTCCATCAGCCAGGCCAGCGCCTCCGTGCTGAACGACCTGCTGGTCGGCAAGGAGCTGGCCGAGGCGCAGAAAATCCAGAGCACCTTTCTGGAGCTGATGCAGTCCAAGGGCAAGATCGAACCGGACGAGGCCATGGAGGAGGTACTGGAGGACGCGGTGGCGTTCGCCGGCGTCTCGAAGTACCCCGCCCGGGTGAAATGCGCGCTGCTGAGCTGGATGGCGTGGAAGGACGCGACGGCCCAGGCACTGGGCGAGGGCGCCGAGAGGAAGACGGCATGAGCGAGAACACTGTGACCACGAAGCCCGCCTCCGAGGACGAGGTCCGTGAGGCGCTGTACGACGTCGTCGACCCCGAGCTGGGCATCGACGTCGTCAACCTCGGCCTGATCTACGGCATCCACATCGACGACTCCAACGTCGCCACCCTCGACATGACGCTGACGTCCGCGGCCTGTCCGCTGACCGACGTCATCGAGGACCAGGCGAAGTCGGCGACCGAGGGCATCGTCAACGAACTGAAGATCAACTGGGTCTGGATGCCGCCGTGGGGCCCGGACAAGATCACGGACGACGGCCGTGAGCAGCTGCGCGCGCTCGGCTTCAACGTCTGAGCACAGCGGTACTCGTACGTACGAGAGCGGGGGGGGGGGGGGGGGGGGGGGGGGGGGGGGGGGGGGGGGGGGGGGGGGGGGGGGGGGGGGGGGGGGGGGGGG
>NZ_JBSOPZ010000040.1:0-63352 GCF_053763515.1 Streptomyces mabaensis | reverse complement strand
CCCCCCCCCCCCCCCCCCCCCCCCCCCCCCCCCCCCCCCCCCCCCCCCCCCCCCCCCCCCCCCCCCCCCCCCCGCTGTCAGGTGGTTACGCCTTGCGGAGGCGGAAGGTGAGGGCCAGGCCCTCGTCCGTGAACGGGGTGCCGTACGCGTCGTCCGCCTCGCCCCGCGCGTAGTCCACCGCCAGGACCTCGTCCGAGATCAGCGCCGCGTGCGCGGTCAGCGCCTCGGTCGTCGAGGCGTCCGTCGACGTCCAGCGCACCGCGATGCGGTCCGCGACGTCCAGGCCGCTGTTCTTGCGCGCCTCCTGGATCAGGCGGATCGCGTCACGGGCCAGGCCCGCGAGGCGGAGCTCCGGGGTGATCTCCAGGTCCAGCGCGACCGTGGCGCCCGAATCCGAGGCCACCGACCAGCCCTCGCGCGGGGTCTCCGTGATGATGACCTCCTCCGGGGAGAGGGACACGGGCGAACCGTCGACCGTCACCGCCGCGTCGCCCTCGCGCAGGGCCAGCGACAGCGCCGCCGCGTCCGTCTCCGCGATCGCCTTCGCCACCGCCTGGACGCCCTTGCCGAAGCGCTTGCCCAGCGCCCGGAAGTTCGCCTTGGCCGTGGTGTCGACCAGCGAGCCGCCGACCTCCGAGAGCGCGGCCACGGAGGAGACGTTCAGTTCCTCCGTGATCTGGGCGTGCAGCTCGGGCGAGAGCGACTCGAATCCCGCCGCCGCGACCAGCGCGCGGGACAGCGGCTGGCGGGTCTTGACCCCGGACTCCGCGCGCGTCGCGCGGCCCAGCTCGACCAGGCGGCGGACCAGCAGCATCTGCCGGGACAGCGTCGGGTCGATGGCGGACAGATCCGCCTCCGGCCAGGAGGACAGGTGGACGGACTCCGGCGCGTCTGGCGTCACCGGGACGACCATGTCCTGCCAGACCCGCTCGGTGATGAACGGGGTCAGCGGGGCCATCAGCCGCGTGACCGTCTCGACCACGTCGTGCAGCGTCCGCAGCGCCGCCTTGTCGCCCTGCCAGAAGCGGCGGCGCGAGCGGCGGACGTACCAGTTGGACAGATCGTCGACGAACGCCGAGAGCAGCTTGCCGGCGCGCTGGGTGTCGTACGCCTCCATGGCCTGCGTGGTCTGGTCGACCAGCGCGTGCAGCTCGGACAGCAGCCAGCGGTCCAGGACGGGCCGGTCCGCCGGGGCCGGGTCCGCCGCCGACGGCGCCCAGTCCGACGTACGGGCGTACAGGGCCTGGAAGGCCACCGTGTTCCAGTACGTGAGGAGGGTCTTGCGCACGACCTCCTGGATCGTGCCGTGGCCCACGCGGCGGGCCGCCCACGGCGAGCCGCCGGCCGCCATGAACCAGCGCACCGCGTCCGCGCCGTGCTGGTCCATCAGCGGGATGGGCTGGAGGATGTTGCCCAGGTGCTTGGACATCTTGCGGCCGTCCTCGGCGAGGATGTGGCCCAGGCAGACGACGTTCTCGTACGAGGACTTGTCGAAGACCAGCGTGCCGACGGCCATCAGCGTGTAGAACCACCCGCGCGTCTGGTCGATGGCCTCCGAGATGAACTGCGCCGGGTAGCGCTTCTCGAAGATCTCCTTGTTCTTGTACGGGTAGCCCCACTGCGCGAACGGCATCGACCCGGAGTCGTACCACGCGTCGATGACCTCGGGCACGCGCGTCGCGGTCTGCCCGCAGCCCGCCTGCGGGCAGGGGAACGTGACCTCGTCGATGTACGGCCGGTGCGGGTCCAGGGCGGACTGGTCCGTGCCGGTCAGCTCCGACAGCTCGGCGCGCGAGCCGGCACAGGTGAGGTGGTTCTCCTCGCAGCGCCAGATCGGCAGCGGGGTGCCCCAGTAGCGGTTGCGGGAGAGCGCCCAGTCGATGTTGTTGTTCAGCCAGTCGCCGAAGCGGCCGTACTTGACCGAGTCGGGGAACCAGTTGGTCTTCTCGTTCTCCTCCAGGAGCCGGTCCTTGACCGCGGTGGTGCGGATGTACCACGACGGCTGCGCGTAGTAGAGCAGCGCCGTGTGGCAGCGCCAGCAGTGCGGATAGCTGTGCTCGTACGGGATGTGCCTGAACAGCAGGCCGCGCGCCTGGAGGTCCGCGGTCAGCGCCTCGTCGGCCTTCCTGAAGAAGACGCCGCCGACCAGCGGGACGTCCTCCTCGAAGGTGCCGTCGGGGCGGACCGGGTTCACGACCGGCAGACCGTACGCCCGGCAGACCTTGAGGTCGTCCTCACCGAAGGCGGGGGACTGGTGGACCAGACCGGTGCCGTCCTCGGTGGTGACGTAGTCGGCGTTGACGACGTAGTGCGCCGCGGCCGGGAACTCGACCAGCGAGAAGGGCCGGTCGTACGTCCAGCGCTCCATCTCCGCGCCCGTGAAGGTCCGGCCGGTGGCCTCCCAGCCTCCCCCTGGGCCTAGCGGCCCGGGAGGTGCCCCCACACCCAGCGCCTTGTCGAGCAGCGGCTCGGCGACGACCAGCTTCTCCTCGCCGTTCGTCGCCACGACGTACGTGACGTCGGGGTGCGCGGCGACGGCCGTGTTGGACACCAGGGTCCACGGGGTGGTCGTCCAGACCAGGAGCGCCGCCTCGCCCGCCAGCGGGCCGGAGGTCAGCGGGAAGCGGACGAAGACCGAGGGGTCGACGACCGTCTCGTACCCCTGCGCCAGCTCGTGGTCGGACAGGCCGGTGCCGCAGCGCGGGCACCAGGGGGCGACGCGGTGGTCCTGGACCAGCAGGTCCTTGTTGAAGATCTCCTTCAGCGACCACCACACCGACTCGACGTACTCGGGGTCCATGGTCCGGTACGCGTCGTCGAGGTCGACCCAGTAGCCCATGCGGGTCGTCAGCTCGGCGAACGCGTCGGTGTGCCGGGTCACGGACTCGCGGCACTTGGCGTTGAACTCGGCGATGCCGTACGCCTCGATGTCCTTCTTGCCGTTGAAGCCGAGTTCCTTCTCGACCGCCAGCTCCACCGGGAGGCCGTGGCAGTCCCAGCCGGCCTTGCGGGCGACGTGGTAGCCCCGCATGGTCCGGAAGCGAGGGAAGACGTCCTTGAAGACGCGGGCCTCGATGTGGTGCGCGCCGGGCATGCCGTTGGCGGTCGGCGGGCCTTCGTAGAAGACCCACTCGGGGCGGCCCTCGGACTGCTCGAGGCTCTTCGAGAAGATCTTGCTCTCGCGCCAGAAGTCGAGCACGGCGTGCTCGAGCGCGGGCAGGTCGACCTGGGCGGGCACCTGGCGGTACTGCGGCGGGTTCGGTGTCATCGGCGGCTCTTCCTCCAACGGACGTGTCATCTCCGTCGGAGGGACGAGAGCCGTCGACTGCTCCCGCGGTACCACCCTCCTTGGCCGCCGGCGGTGCCGGTGGCCCCCTCATTGGGGTCGCGATGCCGGTTCTACTCGCCCCGGTGGTCCCGTGGGCTTTCTTCCGGCGGCTCCGGGGTGATGCTTCACCTCGCGCTCGCCCCCGGGCTCTCACCGTCCCCGGGTCGCTCATGGCTGCGTACGACGCTACTGGTCCCCATCCATGCCTTTCGCTTGGCCCAGTGTACGGGCCGCCGGGAGCCGGGGCAGACCGGTTTTCCGGCCGCCGGGGCGTCCGGGGGCTCCCGGCGCAGCTGACCCGCATGGGTGTACGAGGTCTCGCGGACTCCGGCCGCGCCCGTGTGGCGGATTACAGCGCGAGGAGCTGGGCACAACGGATGCAGGCTCGCCCAGCCGGACGCGCGGGGCGGGCCAATCGGGCGGCGTGGCCCGTTGCCGTGGGGCTGGAGTCGATTTATCGTCCCAGCACGATTCGCGCGCAAGATCACAAAATGTGAAGGGGCCGCGGCCATGGTGGCGAAGAAGACCGCCGTACAGAAGAAGACGGCGTCCGCAGGGTCCACTGGTGCGGCGGCCGGGGAAGCGAAGCAGGCGAACGGGAAGACGACCGCCGTCGCGGACAAGGCCACGGCCGGCAAGACCGTCGCGGTGAAGAAGGCAACGGTGAACAAGACGCAGGCGAAGAAGGCCGTGGCGAAGTCGGTGAAGCCGATGAAGCCCGCCAAGAAGGCGCGGGTCGACACGGCGCACGTCGACGACGCGCAGGTCAAGAAGACACCGGACAAGCAGTCACCGGCCACGAAGACACCAACCAAGAAGGCACCGGCCAGGAAGGCACCGGCGAAGGCCGCGGCCAAGAAGGCGGCACCCGCTGCGGCAACTGCCAAGGCGACCGCGAAGAAGGCCGCCACGGCGGCCAAGGGGGCGGCACAGGCCGCGGATCAGACGGGAGCCAAGACGGTGGTTGCGAAGAAGACCCCGGCCGGGACGGCCGCCAGGAAGCATGCGGCGGAGGCGGCGAGCGCCCTGCCCAAGGCGCGTACGGCCGCCCCTGCGGAACCGGGCGAGCTGGCGGTCCGGCCCGGGGAGGACCCCTGGACGCCCGAGGAGGTCGCGGACGCGCGCGCGGAGCTGGAGGGCGAGGTACTGCGGCTGCGGACCGAGATCGTCCAGTCCGAGGAGGCGGTCACCGGCCTGATGCGGGATTCCGGGGACGGCGCGGGCCATGACGAGGCCGACACCGGCACCAAGAACATCACCCGCGAGCACGAGCTGGCCCTCGCCGCCAACGCCCGGGAGATGCTGGAGCAGACCGAGCGGGCCGTGGAGCGGCTCGACGCCGGTACGTACGGGCTCTGCGAGAACTGCGGCAATCCGATCGGCAAGGCCCGGATGCTGGCCTTCCCCCGGGCGACGCTGTGCGTGGAGTGCAAGCAGAAGCAGGAGCGCCGCTCCTGAGACCGGGCCCGGAGCCGGCCGGGCAGGGACGGCGCCCGGCGCCCGTAGCCCGCTGCCCGGCGCCTCGGGGTCCGTACGCGTGTGCCGTACCCTCGTCTTCTGGTCAGGCACCTAGGTTGAGGGACTCACGTGGCAGAGGCGGAGCGCATCATCGGTACGCCAGATGTGGAAGGAGCCGACGAGTCGGCTCCGGCCGAGCGGCCCCAGGGCAAGCGGAGGATCCTGGCGCTGTTCGCCGTGGCCGCGGTCGCCTACGCGCTGGACCTGATCAGCAAGATGATCGTGGTCGCCAAGCTGGAGCACCACGCGCCGATCGAGATCATCGGCGATCTGCTGAAGTTCGAGGCGGTACGCAATCCCGGCGCGGCGTTCGGCGTCGGTGAGGCCTTCACCGTGGTCTTCACCATCATCGCCGCGGCCGTCATCGTGGTGATCGTCCGGCTGGCGCGCAAGCTGTACAGCCTGCCCTGGGCCATCGCGCTGGGCCTGCTGCTGGGCGGAGCGCTGGGCAATCTCACCGACCGGATCTTCCGTTCGCCGGGTGTTTTCGAGGGCGCGGTCGTCGACTTCATCGCGCCCGCCCACTTCGCGGTCTTCAACCTCGCCGACTCCGCGATCGTGTGCGGCGGCATCCTGATCGTGATCCTGTCATTCCGCGGGCTGGACCCCGACGGCACGGTCCACAAGGACTGACAAGGCATACTCGACGGGTGAGTACGATTCCCGAGATTCGAAACCTGCCCGTACCCGATGGCCTGGAAGGCGAGCGCGTCGACGCCGCCATTGCCCGTATGTTCGGTTTCTCCCGGACGAAGGCGGCCGAGCTCGCGGCCGCGGGGAAGGTCACGGTCGACGGCAGCGTCGTCGGGAAATCCGAGCGCGTGAGCGGCGGTGCCTGGCTCGAGGTGGAGATGCCCGCGCCCCCCGCGCCCGTACAGATCGTCGCCGAGCACGTCGAGGGCATGGAGATCGTCCACGATGACGACGACATCGTCGTCATCGTCAAGCCGGTCGGCGTCGCCGCACACCCGAGCCCCGGGTGGAGCGGCACCACCGTCATCGGGGGGCTCGCGGCCGCCGGTTACCGGATCTCGACCTCCGGTGCCGCCGAGCGGCAGGGCATCGTGCACCGGCTGGACGTCGGCACCTCCGGGCTGATGGCCGTCGCCAAGTCCGAGCGGGCGTACACCTCGCTCAAGCAGCAGTTCCGCGAGCGTACGGTCGACAAGCGCTACCACGCGCTGGTCCAGGGCCACCCCGACCCGATGAGCGGCACCATCGACGCGCCGATCGGCCGGCATCCGAGCCTGGACTACAAGTGGGCCGTGACCGCCGAGGGCAAGCCGTCCGTCACGCACTACGACCTCATCGAGGCGTTCCGGGCCGCGTCGCTGCTGGACATCAAGCTGGAGACGGGCCGCACGCATCAGATCCGCGTGCACATGGCCGCCCACCGGCACCCCTGCGTGGGCGACCTGACGTACGGCGCCGACCCGACGATCGCGAAGCGGCTGGGGCTGACCCGGCAGTGGCTGCACGCCATGCGGCTCGGCTTCGAGCACCCCTCGGACGGCGGGTGGGTCGAGTTCGAGAGCGCCTACCCGGCCGACCTCCAGCTCGCGCTGGACGTGATCCGGGCGGAGAGCGAGTGAGCACGGCCACCCCGTACGCGGTCCGCGTCGCGACCGGTGTGACCGACCGCGAGGCCTGCTTCGCGGTCCGCAAGGAAGTCTTCGTCGTCGAGCAGGAAGTCCCCGCGGACATCGAGTACGACGGGTACGACGCGGACGGCGCCGACACCGTGCACGTGCTGGCGGCCGGGCCGGACGGCCCGCTGGGTACCGGGCGGCTGCTGTACGGTCCCGCCGCGGCCGGGAAGACCGGTGGCGCCGACGGGTCCGTCGGCTCGCTCGGGCGGCTGGCCGTCACCCGCGCCGCCCGGGGTCTGGGCATCGGAGTCGCGCTGGTGCGGGCCATCGAGGCGGAAGCGGCCCGGCTCGGGCTGACGGCCGTCGATCTGCACGCGCAGACCCGGGCGCTCGGGTTCTACGAGCGGCTGGGGTACGCGGCGTACGGCCCGGAGTTCACCGACGCGGGGATCGCGCACCGCGCGATGCGCAAGGCGCTCTGACCCGTCACGCGGCTCGGGTTCACGTCGGGGCGCCCGGTCCGATCTGAGCCGGTATGCCAGGCGCGCGTGGCACCCTGAGGGTCTTGATCGTCGAGGCCGGAAGGTCGCCCCGTGGACCAGTTGGCGCTGCTCTTCCTGCTGCTGCTCGGAGCGGTGGTCACCGTACCGCTCGGGAACCGGCTGGGGCTGCCCGCGCCGGTGCTGATGACCCTCGGCGGCATCGTCCTGGCCCTGCTGCCGTTCGTGCCCGATGTCGGGATTCCGCCCGACTACATCCTGCCGCTGGTGCTGCCGCCGCTGCTCTACGCCTCCGTACAGCGCACCTCCTGGCGGCAGTTCACGGCCAATGTGCGGCCCATCCTGCTGCTCGCCGTGGCGCTGGTGTTCGTGACGACCGCCGCGGTCGCGGCCGTCGCCCACGCCGTCGTGCCCGGTCTGCCGATCGCCGCCGCGGTGGCCCTGGGCGCCCTGGTCGCGCCGCCCGACCCCGTGGCGGCGACCGCGGTCGCCGGGTCGCTCGGGCTGCCCCGGCGGCTGGTGTCGATCCTGGAGGGCGAGGGGCTGTTCAACGATGTGACCGCCATCGTGCTGTACCACGTGGCGATCGGGGCCGCGGTGGGCGGAACGTTCTCCTGGGCCGAGGCCACCGGCGAGCTGGTGCTGTCCGCCGTGGTGGCGGTCGTGGTCGGCGTCGCGCTCGGCTGGGGCGCGAACAAACTGATGGGCCTGCTCGGGGACGCGACCCTGCAGATCGGGCTCACGCTGCTGGTGCCGTTCGTGAGTTACGTCCTGGCCGAGGAGTTCCTCGGGTCGGGTGTCCTCGCCGTCCTGACCACCGCGCTGTACCTCGCCGAGTACGCGGTCGACGCCGACGACGTCATCGGCCGGCTCGCCGGGACCACCTTCTGGCAGATCGTCGACACCCTGGTCACCGGAGTCGCGTTCGGGCTCATCGGCCTCGAACTGCACAACGTCTTCGGCACCGCCACCGGGCGCTGGGGCGACATGCTCGGCTGGGCGTCCGCCGTGGTCGGCGTCGTCGTCGGCGTACGGCTGATGTGGCTGCTGCCCGCGGCCCGGCTGGCGAAGCGGCTGCACACCCGGCGGGACTACGACGAGGAGATCCCGGTCGGCTGGCGGGAGACCGTCGTCATGTGGTGGTCCGGGATGCGCGGCGTCGCCTCGGTCGCACTGGCGCTCGCGATTCCGCTGCGGACGGACGACGGGTCGGCGTTCCCGGCGCGGGAGGAGATCGTCTTCATCGCGTTCGCCGTCATCATGGCGACGCTCGTGTTCCAGGGGCTGACCCTGCCGTGGCTGGTGAGGCGCCTCGGCGTACGCGCCGACGCGGGCGGCGAGCGGGAGTTGGAACGCCGCCTGGCGGTCCGGGCGGCCGAGGCCGCCCGGCGCCGCCTGAACCAGATCGAGGAGGCCGAGGACCTGCCCGAGGAGGCGAGGGAACAACTGCTGCGCCGGGCGTACGACATCGGCGCCAGGATCAGCCCCGACATGGTCGACGAGGAGCGGCGCGAGGCGTACGCCCAGCGGGTCGAGCGGCTCCGGGCGGTGCAGCGCATCCAGCGGGAGATGCTGTCGGCCGCCCGCCACGAGGTGCTGTCGGCGCGCCGCGAACCGGGCGCGGACCCGGAGATCGTCGACCGGGTGCTCCGCCACCTCGACGTGCGCAGCCTCCGCTGAGCGGCGCGTCAGCCGCGTCCCGTGTGCGCGTGGCTGCCGTCCGGGCTCTGCCCGTCCGCGTCCGCCGTGTACGCACCGGAGTTGTTGCTGTGGATCTCCTCGGCGGCCGGCGGCCTGCGGTCGGACTTGCCGCGCTCCGACCACTGCCCGGCCGGCGGCAGTTCGGCCGCCGACGTCGCGATGCGCGGCAGCGCGTACGGATGCTTCTCGCACAGCCAGGCGATCATCTGCTCGCGGATCACGCACCGCGCGGTCCAGATGTCGTCCGCGTCCTTCGCGGTGACCACGGCACGCACCTGCATGGTGCTCGGTGTGGTATCCGTCACAGCCAGGCTCCAGTCGCGGCCGTCCCACGCCTTGCAGTTGTGCAGAATCTCCTGGAGCTTCTCGCGCATCAGGCTCACCGGCGCGGAGTGGTCCAGCTGGAAGAAGACCGTGCCCGTCATCTGGGCCCCGCCGCGCGACCAGTTCTCGAACGGCTTGCTGGTGAAATACGACACAGGCATGGTGATCCGGCGCTCGTCCCAGGTCCGTACGGCGAGGAACGTCAGTGTGACCTCCTCCACCACACCCCATTCGCCGTCCACCACCACGGTGTCGCCGATCCGGACCATGTCGCCGAACGCGATCTGGAAGCCGGCGAACAGGTTGCCCAGCGTGGACTGCGCGGCGACACCCGCGACGATGCCGATGATTCCGGCCGAGGCCAGCAGCGAGGTGCCCACGGCCCGCATGGCCGGGAAGGTCAGCAGCATGCCCGCGAGCGCGACCACGACGACCACCGCGGTCACGATCCGCATGATCAGCGTGACCTGCGTCCGGACCCGCCGCACACGGGCCGGGTCACGCGTCGAGGACGCGTACCTGGCATAGGTGGACTCCACGACGGCGGCGGCGATCCGGATCACCAGCCATGCCCCGGCGCCTATGAGTGCGAGTGTGAGCAGGCGGCCTATGGCTGTCTCGTGGTCCTGGATGGCCTGCCATTCGGTTTCCCGGTAGGTCCCTCTCAGCAGTGCGGTCAGCAGGATGACCTGGAGGGGCAGCCGGCAACGGCGCAGCAGGCCCCACAGGGGTGTCTCGGGGTGCCGGTCGTCCACGCGGCGCAGCAGCAGGTCGACGAGCCAGCCCAGCACCAACGTGAGGACGACCGACCCGCCGACGACGATCAACGGACGCAGTACGTTCTCCATGCCTTCGAACCTAACCGGCATCATGGCCTGATGAACATCATGCTTTTTCACTCGACCTATGGCCTGCGGCCGGCGGTGCACGCGGCCGCCGGCCGGATGCGGGGCGCAGGGCACGAGGTGTACGTGCCCGACCTCTTCGAAGGACGGACTTTCGAGACCGTCGAGGAGGGCATGGCGTTCCAGGACGAGATCGGCAGGGACGAGCTGCTCAAGCGGGCGGTACTGGCTGCCGCTCCGCACTCCGACGCGGGGCTGGTGTACGCCGGTTTCTCCTTCGGCGGTTCCGTCGCCCAGCATCTGGCGTTCGCCGACGAGAAGGCCCGCGGAGTGCTGCTGCTGCACGGGACGTCCGACATCGCGGACGACGCGTCGGTGGACGACCTGCCCGTGCAGCTGCACGTGGCGGACCCCGACCCCTTCGAGCCGCACGACTGGCTGAACGCCTGGTACCTGCGGGCGCGGCGGGCCGGTGCGGAGGTGGAGGTCCACAACTACCCGGGCGCCGGACACCTCTACACGGACCCGGATCTGCCGGACTACGACGCGGAGGCCGCCGAGCAGACCTGGCAGGTCGCACTGGCCTTCCTGGACACGCTGTAGCGGGTACGCGCGCAGAGCAGCGGCTGCCGGGGCGAGCCCGCCCCGGCAGCCGCTGTCAGTTGTCGGTGGTCAGCAAGGAGGTCAGCCTGCCCGGTAGGCCGTCCAGTTGTTGGTCATGCGCGTCACCTGGCCCGCGGTGAACTGGTACATGCAGGAGTCGTACGTGTAGTCCATGAAGTTGTGGATCGGGTCGACGCCCGCCTTGGAGGCGCAGGAGTCGCGGCCGGTCGGACACTCGTACGCGGCGCTCTTCTCGGCCGGGGTGTCGGAGACGTAGTCGCCGTTGCCGTTACAGCCGCCCTGGAAGGTGTGGTAGAGCCCCAGCCAGTGGCCGACCTCGTGGGTGGCGGTGTCGCCCTCGTTGTAGTTGGCGGCGGATCCGCCGGGCAGGGACTTGTCGAGGACCACGACGCCGTCGTCCGACGGGTTCGAGGCGTACGAGCTCGGGAAGGTCGCCCAGCCGAGCAGGCCGCCGCTGAGGTTGGCGGTGTAGAAGTTCAGCGCGCCCGCGCCGCCCTTGCGCAGCGCGGACTTCATCGACTTCTCCTGGGTCGAGCCGGAGGAGAGGTTGTACCAGGAGGCGTTGTCGGTGTAGTCCGTGCCGGCCAGCGTGAACTGGAAGTTGGTGTTGGCGTTGCCGGTTCCCTGGCCGCCGAAGGCCGAGTTGAGGACCGCCATCTGCTTGCTGATGTCGGTCGAGGTGAGCTTGCCGGTGGTTCCGCTGTGGATGACGTGGAAGTAGACCGGGATGGTGGTCACGGCGGCGGCGGAAAGGTTTCTGCCGTTCATGCGGGCCTTGGACAGCTTCTTCTGGAGGTCGGCGTCCATGGCCTTGGCCTGCGCCTCGGTCACCTCGTTGGGCTCGTCCTTGTGCGCTGCGCCGCCGGGGCGTGCTTCGCGGGCGTGGGCGCTCGCGCCGGCGGGCTCGGCGCACTCCTCGGCGGGGGCCTTGGCGGCGGCGATCCCGGTGGGTGCGGAGAGCGGGGACAGGACAAGAGTTCCGGCCATCACGGCCGTACCGATGAAGCGGTTGCGCAGACGTGGGGATATCCGGGCAAGAGCGCGCACGTTGACTCCTCGTGGGGGCGGGCGGAGGTGACTTCCTCGCCGCTGCCGGGAGATTACGTGCGCATGCCAGATCTTGATGAGGATTGAACAAGCCCAATCAATCCTCTGGTCAATTGGGGCATCGGGGCGAAAACTTTCGGCCTGGTCCGGACTTTGAGATGGCTTGGTAACGCGGAGCGTTACCGAGGCGGGTGGTGTGTCCGGTTTCGGATGGCGGATTTACACCACCCGCCTGCTGGCGTGATCTGTGCGTAACAAGCCGGGATGTGGCTGAAAATCGCCCATCAATGGCGGTCAGTGGACCGGTTGGTTCACCCGCTCGACCTTCTGCGTTCCGTTGAGCGTGCGGTACGAGCGCGTCCACTTCGCGGTCGCGGACTGCGCGGTCTTGTCGGAGATGACGTAGTAGTCCATCTGCGAGCGCTCGGCGGTGACGTCGAGCACCCCGTAGCCGTGGGAGTCCATGTCCAGCCACTTCACATGGCGGTTGGCGGCCCTTACCGCGGTGGAGGCGGCCAGCGAGACGGTCCCCGGCGCGACCCGGAGGATGTCGTCGAGGTTGTCCGAGGTCACCGAGGTGACCACGAACTCCGTGGCGGCGGACCGCGAGAGCGGATACGTCGCCGCCTTGACCGGCACATCGTTGGCCCACGCCATGTGGATGTCCCCGGTGAGGAAGACGGTGTTCCGGATGCCCCGCTGGACCAGGTGCGCCAGCAGTTCCCTGCGGTCATCGGTGTAGCCGTCCCACTGGTCGACGTTGACGGCCAGGCCCTCCTGGGGCAGTCCGAGCAGTCCGGCCAGCGGCCCCAGCAGATGAGCCGGTACGGAGCCGAAGGCCACCGGCGAGATCATCACCGAGGTGCCGACCAGCTTCCAGGACGCGTCGGAGGCCGCCAGGCCCGACTTGAGCCAGTCGAGCTGGGCCCGGCCGGTGACCGTGCGCTCGGGATCGTCGACCTTTCCGCTGCCCACCGTCGCCTGCTGCGACCGGAAGGAGCGCAGGTCCAGCAGGTGGAGGTCGGCCAGCTTGCCGAAGCGCAGCCGGCGGTAGACGGTGCCCTCGGTGGAGGTGCGTACGGGCATCCACTCGAAGTACGCCTGCTTGGCGGCGGCCGCGCGCTGCGCCCATTCGCCCTCGGCGCCGGGCGTGTGGTTCTCGGCGCCGCCCGACCAGGCGTCGTTGGCGATCTCGTGGTCGTCCCAGATCGCGATGACGGGGTGCGCGGCGTGCAGCGCCTGGAGGTCGGCGTCCGTCTTGTAGGTGGCGTGCCGGGTGCGGTAGTCGGCGAGCGTGAGGATCTCGTGCCTGGGCTCGTGCTGCCGTACGACGTGGTCCGACGCCGGGTAGCCGCCCGTCGCGTACTCGTAGATGTAGTCGCCGAGATGGAGGACCGCGTCGAGGTCGGTGCGGGCGGCCAGGTGTCTGTACGCCGAGAACCAGCCCGCCTCCCAGTTGGCGCAGGAGACCACACCGAACCGGACGCCCGGCGTCGCCGCGTCGATGGCAGGAGTCGTCCGGGTCCGGCCGACGGGGGAGACCGTGCCGCCCGCGGTGAACCGGAAGTAGTAGTCGGTGGCCGGGCGCAGCCCCCGGACGTCGACCTTGACCGTGTGGTCGGAGGCGGCGGTCGCGGTGGTGGAGCCGCGGGTGACCAGCTGGGTGAAACTCCTGTCCTCCGCGACCTCCCAACCGACCGTGGTGTCGGGACCCTTGCCGGAGCCGGGCACGGCGTCCGGGGCGGGGGTGAGGCGAGTCCACAGCAGGACTCCGTCGGGCAGCGGGTCGCCGGACGCGACGCCGTGCAGGAAGGCGGGGGCCGCGGTGACGGCGGCGGCAGCGGGGGCTCCGAAGGCTATCGGGGCGACAACGGCGGTGGCGGCAGCGGCTTTGACGACCGTGCGGCGACGCGGCGAAGAAGAAGGGAGAAGACTGGTCACGGCCGATCACATTACTGACCGGTATGCGAGACGGGCGGGCGAACTCCGAAAGTTTGCCCGCCCGTCGGCGCTCGGTTGACCCTGTGTCAGCCTGTCGGGCCGTCAGCCCTCATATCGTCCGGCGTATCAGCCCTTCAACGCCTTGTCGATCGCCTCGGTGTACTCCGCGGGGCTCTGCGGCGTCTCGATCTTCTTGCCGTCCATCTTCAGCGTGGGCGTGCCTTCCACGCCGCTCTTGTCGAAGGTCTTCGACATCTCCAGCGCCCACTTGTCGTAGGTGCCGTCCTTGACGGCCTTCTCGAACGCCGCGTTGTTCTGCAGGGCGGCCACGTCGTCCGCGACCTTCAGCAGGTAGGCGTCGTCGGCGAACTTGTCGTCGCTCTCCTCGGGATGGTTGTCCTTGGAGTAGAGCGCGCTCTTGTACTCCAGGAAGGCCTCGGGGCTCACATCGAGCGCCGCACCCAGCGCGCTCAGCGCGTTCTTCGAGCCCTCGCCCGGGATGCTGCGGTCGATGAAGGTGGCGCCGACGAACCGGAGCTTGTACTTGCCGGCGTCGACGTCCTTCTTCATCTGCTCGCCGATCACCTGCTCGAAGGTCGCGCAGATGGGGCAGCGCGCGTCCTCGTACAGCTCCAGCGTCTTCTTCGCGTCCTTCTTGCCGATGACGACGGTCGTGCCGTTCTCGCCCTCGGTGTTCGCCGGCGCGACGAGCTTCGCTTCCTTCGCCGCCTCCCACGCGTCGGGCTTGTTCAGCTGCGTGATGGCGTAGCCGATGCCGCCGGCCAGCGCGAGGACGCCGACGACGGAACCGGCGACGAGCAGTTGGCGGCGGGTCTTGTCCTTCTTGGCCTGGCGCTCGCGCTCCTGGCGCAGCCGCTCACGGGCGGCCGCCTTGTTGGCCTGGTTGTTGCGTGCACTCATGATCGTTTTCTCCGTGTGATGCCGTGTGATGCCGTGTGATGCCGTGTGATGCCGTGCGGTGACGGGGGTGGACTGCGGTGCTCAGGCGGTTATCGGAGCCGAGCAGGGCGGTCCACGCCGTCCCACGGAGTGCACGAGGACGCGGGCGCGCGTGGTGGGCGTCCGGCGGGCGGGCCGCGCCCCGCGCCGTACAGGGGCGACCACGGAACCGGCCGCGGCCACCGCGGTCAGCAGCGGCCGGAAGGCGAAGGCCGCCACCGCCCGCAGCAGCTGGGCCAGCGCACTCTCGCCGCGCCGCAGCCAGCCGGCGGCCAGCAGGCCGACCGCGACATGCGCGGCCAGCAACAGCCAGGGGGTCGCCGGACCGGGGGAGTCCAGCAACAGGGCCGCCGGATGCTGTGCCGGGCCGGCGGCCCGGGCGAGCGGGACCCCGACATCGGAGCCCCCACAGAGCACGTCCACACCGAACGAACGCAGCGGGCCGGCGACCGGGCCGCCGGCCGGTCCGTAGCAGACCTGCTGACCGGAGGTGAACACCGTGTCGGCGGCGAGTTCCAGCGGGACCAGCAGCCCGGCGATGCGCCAGTAGCCGCGCTCCCGGCCGGCCAGTGCGTACGCGAGGACGAACACGGCACCGGACAGCGCGGCTACCACGGTCAGCGGCAGCGGCACCCCGGACAGCAGGACGTGCGAAGCGGCCGAGAGCGTCACGACGAGCGCCGTGAAAAGCGCCGCGCGAAGTGCCCTGAGCCGGCTCGCCGATATGTCCACCGGGTGAGTGTCCCACGCCTTCCTGTAAGGGCCTCCTAAGGGCAAGGGCCCCTAGGGGGTGTCCGGCCGATCATGCCGGGCTCCCGTCGGCTGGCACGCACATCTGCCGCGTTGGCCACATCCACCCATAGCTCCGCTATGGCCGAATCCGGCCGCCTTGCAGCTGCACGCACCAGCCGCCGCTCGCTGATCCGGCCTGACCGACCGGACACCCCCCAAGACCGGTTACAGCCCCGGGATCCTGCCGTTGCGGAAGAGGTCCACGAAGATCTGGTGGTCGGCCCGCGCCCGCGCCCCGTAGGTGTGCGCGAAGTCCACCAGCAGATCGCCGAAGCCGTCCTCGTCGGCCGCGATCGCCGCGTCGATGGCCCGCTCCGTCGAGAACGGCACCAGCGAGTGGCCGCTCTCGTCGTCCGCCGCCGCGTGCATCGTGGCCGTGGCCCGGCCGAGGTCGGCGACGACCGCCGTGATCTCCTCCAGGTCGTCGATGTCGGACCAGTCCAGGTCCACCGCGTACGGCGAGACCTCGGCCACCAGCTGCCCGGCGCCGTCCAGCTCGGTCCAGCCCAGCCACGGGTCGGCGTGGGCCTGGAGCGCCCGCTGCGAGATCACCGTGCGGTGGCCCTCGTGCTGGAAGTACTCGCGGACGGCCGGGTCGGTGATGTGCCGGGAGACGGCCGGGGTCTGCGCCTGCTTGACGTAGATCACCACGTCGTTCTCCAGGGCGTCGCTGTTGCCCTCCAGCAGGATGTTGTACGACGGCAGCCCGGCCGAACCGATGCCGATACCGCGGCGGCCGACGACGTCCTTGACCCGGTACGAGTCGGGGCGGGCCAGGCTGGAGTCGGGCAGCGTCTCCAGATAGCCGTCGAACGCGTCCAGCACCTTGTAACGGGTGGCGGCGTCCAGCTCGATGGAACCGCCGCCGGGCGCGAAGCGGCGCTCGAACTCGCGGATCTCGGTCATCGATTCGAGCAGCCCGAAGCGGGTGAGCGAGCGGGCGACGCGCAGCGCGGCCAGCAGCGGCCCGTCCGCCGTGTCCAGGGTGAAGGGCGGGACCTCGTCGTTCTTGGCGCCGGTCGCCAGGGCGTGGATGCGCTCGCGGTAGGCGGCGGCGTACGTCCGGACCAGCGCGGTGATCTGCTCGTCGCTGAGCGCCTTGGTGTAGCCGATCAGCGCGACGGAGGCGGCGAAGCGCTTGAGGTCCCAGGTGAAGGGGCCCACGTACGCCTCGTCGAAGTCGTTGACGTTGAAGACCAGCCGGCCGTTGGAGTCCATGTACGTGCCGAAGTTCTCCGCGTGCAGATCGCCGTGGATCCACACCCGGCCGGTCCGGTCGTCCAGGTAGGCCCCGTCGTGCTGGTCCTCCTCCAGGTCCTGGTAGAAGAGGCACGCGGTGCCGCGGTAGAACGCGAAGGCCGAGGCGGCCATCTTGCGGAACTTCACCCGGAAGGCGGCCGGGTCGGCGGCCAGGAGCCGGCCGAAGGCGGTGTCGAAGACGGCGAGGATCTGCTCGCCGCGCTGGTCGGCAGTGGGCTGCGGAACCGACATCGCTGGGTGCCTCCTGGTGCGTGCCAATCGGGACAGGTGTTCCCGCCCCTCCAACGCACGAAGGTACTCGCGAGTGCCCGCCCCGTTGTCAGTGCCGGGACGTAGACTTCGACGCTGTTCATCCAACCCGTGCCGACCGTTCCGCTGGAGGCCCCCGCCGTGGCAGCAACGTCCGAAAAGCCCCCTTTCACGCACCTCCACGTCCACACCCAGTACTCGCTGCTGGACGGTGCCGCGCGGCTCAAGGACATGTTCAACGCCTGCAACGAGATGGGCATGACGCACATCGCCATGACGGACCATGGCAACCTGCACGGCGCGTACGACTTCTTCCATCAGGCCAAGAAGGCCGGGGTCACCCCCATCATCGGCATCGAGGCGTACGTCGCGCCCGAGTCCCGGCGGAACAAGCGGCGCATCCAGTGGGGCCAGCCGCACCAGAAGCGGGACGACGTCTCCGGTTCCGGTGGTTACACCCACAAGACGATCTGGGCGGCGAACAAGACCGGCCTGCACAACCTCTTCCGGCTCTCCTCCGACGCGTACGCCGAGGGCTGGCTGACCAAGTGGCCGCGGATGGACAAGGAGACCATCGCCCAGTGGTCGGAGGGGCTCATCGCCTCCACCGGCTGCCCCTCGGGCGAGGTCCAGACGCGGCTGCGCCTCGGCCAGTTCGACGAGGCACTGAAGGCGGCCTCCGAGTACCAGGACATCTTCGGCAAGGACCGGTACTTCCTGGAGCTGATGGACCACGGCATCGAGATCGAGCGCCGGGTCCGCGACGGTCTGCTGGAGATCGGCAAGAAGCTCGGCATCCCGCCGATCGTCACCAACGACTCGCACTACACGTACGCGAACGAGGCGTCCGCGCACGACGCCCTGCTCTGTATCCAGACCGGCAAGAACCTCTCCGACCCGGACCGCTTCCGGTTCGACGGCACGGGCTACTACCTGAAGACGACCGAGGAGATGTACGCCGTCGACTCCTCGGACGCCTGGCAGGAGGGGTGCGCCAACACCCTGCTGGTCGCCCAGCAGATCGACACCGAGGGCTGGTTCCAGGAGCGGAACCTGATGCCGAAGTTCGACGTGCCCGAGGGGTTCACGGAGGTCACCTGGTTCCGTGAGGAGACCATGCGCGGCATGGCGCGGCGGTTCCCCGGCGGCATCCCGGACGACCGCCTCAAGCAGGTCGAGTACGAGATGGGCATCATCATCGAGATGGGCTTCCCGGGGTACTTCCTCGTGGTCGCCGACTTCATCATGTGGGCCAAGAACAACGGCATCGCGGTGGGTCCCGGCCGAGGCTCCGCGGCCGGCTCGATCGTCGCGTACGCCATGGGCATCACCGACCTCGACCCGATCGAGCACGGCCTGATCTTCGAGCGGTTCCTCAACCCCGAGCGCATCTCCATGCCCGATGTCGACATCGACTTCGACGAGCGCAGGCGTGGTGAGGTGATCCGGTACGTCACCGAGAAGTACGGCGCCGACAAGGTCGCCATGATCGGCACGTACGGCAAGATCAAGGCGAAGAACGCGATCAAGGACTCCGCGCGGGTGCTCGGCTACCCGTACGCGATGGGTGACCGGCTCACCAAGGCGATGCCCGCCGACGTCCTGGGCAAGGGCATCGACCTCAACGGCATCACCGACCCGGCCCACCCGCGCTACAGCGAGGCCGGCGAGATCCGGGGGATGTACGAGAACGAGCCGGACGTGAAGAAGGTCATCGACACCGCGAAGGGTGTCGAGGGCCTGGTCCGGCAGATGGGCGTGCACGCGGCCGGCGTGATCATGTCCAGCGAGACGATCACCGACCACGTCCCGGTCTGGGTGCGGCACTCCGACGGCGTGACCATCACGCAGTGGGACTACCCGAGCTGTGAGTCGCTCGGCCTGCTGAAGATGGACTTCCTGGGGCTGCGCAACCTCACGATCATGGACGACGCCGTCAAGATGGTGAAGGCCAACAAGGGCGTCGATCTCGAACTGCTCGCCATCCCGCTGGACGACCCCAAGACGTACGAACTGCTCCAGCGCGGCGACACGCTCGGTGTGTTCCAGTTCGACGGCGGACCGATGCGGTCCCTGCTGCGGCTGATGAAGCCCGACAACTTCGAGGACATTTCCGCCGTCTCGGCCCTCTACCGGCCGGGCCCGATGGGCATGAACTCGCACACGAACTACGCGCTCCGCAAGAACGGCCAGCAGGAGATCACCCCGATCCACCCGGAGCTGGAGGAGCCGCTCAAGGAGGTCCTCGGCCTCACCCACGGCCTCATCGTGTACCAGGAGCAGGTGCAGAAGGCCGCCCAGATCATCGCGGGCTACTCGCTCGGCGAGGCCGACATCCTGCGCCGCGTGATGGGCAAGAAGAAGGCCGACGAGCTGGAGAAGAACTTCGTCCTCTTCCAGGCCGGCGCCAAGAAGAAGGGCTTCTCGGACGCGGCGATCAAGGCGCTGTGGGACGTGCTGGTGCCGTTCGCCGGATACGCCTTCAACAAGGCGCACTCCTCCGCGTACGGACTGGTCACCTACTGGACCGCGTACCTGAAGGCGAACTACCCGGCCGAGTACATGGCCGCGCTGCTGACGTCCGTCAAGGACGACAAGGACAAGTCGGCGATCTACCTCAACGAGTGCCGGCGCATGGGCATCAAGGTGCTCCCGCCGAACGTGAACGAGTCGGAGTCGAACTTCGCCGCCCAGGGCGACGACGTGATCCTCTTCGGGCTGACCGCCGTGCGCAACGTCGGGCAGAACGTGGTCGACTCGATCATCCGCAGCCGCAAGGCGAAGGGGAAGTACTCCTCCTTCCCCGACTTCCTCGACAAGGTCGAGGCCGTCGTCTGCAACAAGCGCACCGTCGAATCGCTGATCAAGGCGGGCGCGTTCGACGAGATGGGCCACACCCGCAAGGGCCTGGTCGCCCACCACGAGCCGATGATCGACAACGTGGTGCAGGTCAAGCGCAAGGAGGCCGAGGGCCAGTTCGACCTCTTCGGCGGCATGGGCGAGGAGGACAGCAGCGAGCCGGGCTTCGGTCTCGACGTCGAGTTCTCCGACGTCGAGTGGGAGAAGGCGTACCTGCTGGCGCAGGAGCGCGAGATGCTCGGGCTGTACGTGTCCGACCACCCGCTGTTCGGTATCGAGCACGTCCTGAACGACAAGGCGGACGCGGCCATCTCGCAGCTGACCGGCGGTGAGCACGCCGACGGCGCGATCGTGACCATCGGCGGCATCATCTCCGGCCTCCAGCGCAAGATGACCAAGCAGGGCAACGCCTGGGCGATCGCGACCGTCGAGGACCTGGCCGGTTCTATCGAGTGCATGTTCTTCCCTGCGACGTACCAGCTGGTCTCGACGCAGCTCGTCGAGGACGCCGTGGTCTTCGTCAAGGGGCGGCTCGACAAGCGCGAGGACGTGCCCCGGCTGGTCGCCATGGAGCTGATGGTTCCCGACCTGTCCTCGGCGGGCACCAACGCGCCGGTGGTCATCACCATCCCGACCGTCAAGGTCACCCCGCCGATGGTGAGCCGGCTCGGCGAGATCCTCGGCCATCACCGCGGCAACACCGAGGTGCGCATCAAGCTCCAGGGCGCGCGCAAGACGACGGTGCTCCGGCTCGACCGGCACCGGGTCCAGCCCGATCCGGCGCTGTTCGGCGATCTGAAGGTGCTGCTCGGCCCGTCCTGCCTGGCCGGCTGAGGGGTCTCGCAGCTGCCGCAGCTGTCGCGGGTATGACGGAGGGCGCGCCCCGGAGGGCGCGCCCTTCGTCTGTGCCGGGAGGTACCGGCCGTCAGTTGTGGCCGAAGCGACGCTGGTGCTTACGCGCGACGTCCGCGGGGCTGCCCTGTGCCTTCGACTGGATGTGCTGCGCCGCGTCCATCGACGAGGACTTGGCGTGCTGCGATCCGCGCTCCGCGGCAGAGGTGCGGTCCTGTTGGCTGCCCTTGCGGTTCTTGTTCTTGGCCATGGTGGTGCCTCCTGCGGGGAATCTAGGGGCCAGGGCCGGGACCAGACTCACACAACCGAACAAACTGCGCATTTTGGATCATTGCTGTGTGTTATCGCGGTCCGTGCGGGAACAACTTCGGGATAACTTCGGCATCCGCCGCGCCGATGATCGAGTTCCGGCCGTTAACCCCCGTACGGTCGGGCAGACTCGAAGGAAACCCGATGCAACCGTTCCCGAAAGAGGGTGGAACGCGTGGACCGCTGCGTCGTCCTGGTGGACGCCGGCTACCTGCTGGGCGCCGCCGCGAGCCTTCTCGCCGGAGAACCTTCCCGCTCCCGCATCACGGTCGACCACGCCGCCCTCATCCAGGGGCTGCGGGAGCGCGCCGAAGCGGACACGCAACAACCGCTGCTGCGCATCTACTGGTTCGACGGCGCCCCCGACCGGGTCCCGCAGCCCGAACACCGGCGCCTGCGCGTCATGTCCCGCGTCACGGTCCGGCTGGGCGCCCTGACCCGCAGTGACGGGCGCTGGGCGCAGAAGGGCGTCGACGCGGCCATGCACGCGGAACTCACCGAACTGGCCAGAAATCGCGCTTGTTCCGATGTGGTGCTGGTGACCGGCGACGGCGATCTGCTGCCCGGCCTGATGTCCGCCAAGGAGCACGGCGTCGCCGTACACCTGTGGGCGGTCCAGGCCGCCGACGGCGACTACAACCAGTCCGAGGACCTCGTCGCCGAGGCCGACGAGCGCCGGGTGCTCGACCGGATCTGGATCACCCGGGCCGTACGCGCCAAGGAACTCACCGGAGTCTGCGCGCCGCCGCCCGCGACGCGCCCCGAGATCGCGGCGATCCTGTCCGCCCCGCTGCCCGAGTCCGCGCTCGCGGAGGCGACCCGCAACGGCACCGCACCCGCGCCCGCCGCGAACGGCACCCCGGCCGCGCACACCCAGGCGTCGCCCGGCACCAAGGGTGTCCCCACTCCCAAGGACCTGGCCGGCCTGCGCGGCCCCGGTTCGCAGCCGGTGCACCACCCCGCCAATGCGACCCTGCGGTGGTCCTCCGACAAGGGGTGGATCGAGCGCGGCGGCCCGCTCGGCGAGCCCGCCGAGACCGCCTCGCTGCCCACCCTGGCCCAGCTGACCAGTGCCGAGCAGCGCTGGGCGGACCGCGAGGAGGACATCACCACCGTCGGCGGTGACCCCTTCGAGGTCGGGCAGGTCTTCGCGCGCCGCTGGATGGAGCGGCTGCCGGAGACCGTCCATCTGCAGACGCTGTCGACCATGTACCCGCGGATTCCGCACCGCATCGACGGTGAACTCCTCCGGTACGCGGCCAGATTCGGCCTCCTCGCCCACAAGGACGACCAGATCGACGAGCACGACCGCTATGCGATCCGGGCAGGGTTCTGGCGCGAAATCGACGTCCGGGCGGCGGCCGAGCACACCGCGGCGGGCCCGGACAGGACTTAGCGCCCACGCGCTCGCCGCCCCCGTTCGCGCAACCCGGGCGCGTTCCGTACGGCGGAACCCCGTAGGCTCATCCCTCGTGAGTACGGGCACAGCACAGGCGGGACGCGGCCGCGCGGCCGGAACGGCGCAGGCCCCGGTCGTGTGCGCGGTGCGTGACCTGGTCAAGACGTATCCCGCTGTCCGCGGCCGCCGCGGCGCCCCCGCCACACCGGAAGTGCGCGCCACCGACGGAATCTCGCTGGACGTCCGCCGAGGCGAGATCTTCGGCCTGCTCGGACCCAACGGCGCCGGCAAATCCAGCCTCGTACGCCAGCTGACCGGACTGATGCGGCCCGACTCCGGCAGCGTGCGGATGCTCGGGCACGACCTGGTGGGGCACCCGGAGCGGGCGGCCCGGCTCATCGGCTATCTCGGCCAGGAGTCGACCGCGCTCGACGAACTCACCGTCTCCCTCGCCGCCGAGACCACCGGGCGGCTGCGCGGGCTCGACGCGCGGGCCGCGCGGGCCGAGCGGGACGCCGTACTGGACGAGCTCGGGCTGACCGAGCTCGCCGGGCGTCCGCTGAAGAAGCTGTCCGGCGGACAGCGCAGGCTCGCGTGCCTGGCGGCGGCGCTCGTCGGCGAGCGGCCGGTCCTGGTGCTGGACGAGCCGACCACCGGTATGGACCCGGTGGCGCGGCGCGCCGTGTGGGCCGCCGTCGACCGGCGGCGCGCGGAACGCGGCGTGACGGTGCTGCTGGTCACCCACAACGTCATCGAGGCCGAGACCGTGCTGGACCGGGTCGCCGTCCTCGAACGCGGCAAGGTCATCGCCTGCGACACCCCGGCCGGGCTCAAGGCGCAGGTCGCCGGCGAGGTACGGCTGGAGCTGGTCTGGCGGGAGCGGGCACCGCTCGACGTCCCCGAGGTGGCCGCGCTGCGCGGCTCCGCCCAGGAGTCCGGCCGCCGCTGGGTGCTGCGGCTGGCTCCCGACGAGGCGCGGGCGGCGGTCGCCGCGGTGACCGGGGGAGCGGCCTTCGCGGCGCTGGACGACTTCACCCTCACGACGCCGAGCCTGGAGGACGTCTACCTGGCGCTCGGCGGGCGTACCAAGGGGCTGGTGAAGGCGTGAACCCACCTCGCAGGAACGTGAACGCAGGGACATGGGACAGGAGCACCACAGCGTGAGTGTCGTGCCCGCCGAGGCGGTGACCGGAAGGCAGGCCCCCGCGCACAGCGCGGAGGCGGTGGCCGCGCAGGAGGCTGCCCCGCTCGCGCCGCGCGCACGGCTGCTGCCGTCGCTCGTGGCCGTGTACCGGGCGCAGCTCTCGCGCGCCCGGGTGGCCCGTATCCCGCTGCTCTTCGTGGCCACCTTCCAGTCCGTCGGGATCATGGTCCTGATGCGCGGGGTCGTCGACGGCGGTTCCGAGGCGCGGGCCGTGGTCGCCGGGTCCAGCGTGCTCGTCGTCGCGTTCGTCGCGCTCAATCTGCTGGCGCAGTACTTCGGGCAGCTCCGGGCCGGCGGCGGCCTCGACCACTACGCCACCCTCCCGGTGCCGCCCGCCGCGGTGGTGCTGGGGGCGGCGGGCGCGTACGCCTCCTTCACCGTCCCCGGGACGGTGGTCACCGCGGTCGTGGGCTCCACGCTCTTCCAGCTGCCGATGACCCACCTGTGGGTGCTGGCCGCCGTCATCCCCCTCTCCGGCGCCGCCCTGGCCGGGCTGGGCGCGGCGCTGGGGCTGCTCGCCCCGCGCCAGGAGCTGGCCACGCTGCTCGGGCAGCTCGGCATGTCCGCGGCCCTGCTGCTGGGCGTACTGCCGCCCGACCGGCTGCCCGGCGTGCTCGGGTGGGCGCGGGATCTGCTGCCGTCCACGTACGGGGTGGAGGCGTTCGCCCGTACGTTCGACCGCCACCCGGACTGGCCGGCGGTCGCGCTGGACCTCGCGGTCTGCGCGGGCGTGGGCGTGGTCTCGCTGGTGGCCGCCACCTGGGCGTACCGGCGCGCGGCCGTCCGCTGACCCGATCGGACGTCCCGCCTCCGGGTGAGCGACGGCCGCCTGGCACGATGGCAGGGTGACCGCACCTCTGACACCGCCTCACGAGCAGCCCCCCAACGATCCCTGGCAGCAGCCGGCCGCCGGGGGCTCGCCCTACCACGCATCGGCCGAGGCAGTGCCGGACGACGGGCCCGGGACGGCCGTCGAGGTGCGGCAGGCCGCCGTGGTGACGGTGATCGTGGCCGCCACCGGTGCGCTGCTCGGGCTGCTGTGGCTGTGGCTGGCGCCGCGGGTGCAGCTCGTCTCGGACGGTGAGGCGGTCTTCCTCAAGGACACCGAGGGGGAGGCGGCGGTCGGCGCGGACGGCACGTTCATACTGCTGGCGCTCGCTTTCGGCGCGGTGAGCGCGGCCGCGGTCTTCTGGTTCCGCCGGCGCGGCGGGGTACCGATGGTGGTGGCCCTGGCCGTGGGCGGCCTGCTGGGCTCGGTACTGGCCTGGCAGCTCGGCGTCCATCTCGGCCCCTCGCAGGACCTGGTCGCGCAGGCGAAGGCGGCGGGCAAGGGCGTGCCCTTCGACTCGCCGCTCGAACTGGTGGCGAAGGGGGCGCTGCTGGCGTGGTCGATGGGCGCGCTGGCGGTGCATCTCGCGCTGACGGCGGTCTTCACCCCGCGCGACCCGGAACCCCAGCTCTCCTGGGGCCCGCCGCCGCAGTAGACCCTGTCCGGGCGCCGGCCGTCCGCGCCTGCCGCACAAGCCCGGCAAGATCGGCCGTGCAGGGCCTACGCGCGGGCGATGGGGGCCAGGGTCGCGTTGGTCAGGGTGGCCAGGGTCGACGGCGGGAGTTCGATCTCCAGGCCCCGGCGGCCCGCCGAGACGCAGACCGTGTCGTGGCCGGCCGCCGACGCGTCCAGTACCGTGCGCAGCTTCTTGCGCTGACCCAGGGGCGAGATGCCGCCCCGTACATAGCCCGTCGTGCGTTCCGCCGCCGCCGGGTCCGCCATCGCCGCCCGTTTGCCGCCGACCGCCGCCGCCAGGGCCTTCAGGTCCAGCGAGCCGGAGACCGGGACGACCGCGACGGTGAGTTCCCCGTCCACGTCCGCGATCAGGGTCTTGAAGACCTGGTCCGGTGAGACGCCCAGCGCCTGCGCCGCCTCCTCGCCGTAAGAGGCGGCCGCGGGGTCGTGCTGGTACGCGTGGACGGTGAAGTCGGCGCCCGCGGCGGTGAGGGCGACCGTCGCGGGAGTGCCGGCGGACTGCTTCTTCTTCTGTTTCGCGGCCAAGGAGCTTCTGCCTCGCGTCAGTTGGGGCTGGTCGGAGTCCGGGTCAGGTCGATGGCCGGCAGCGACGGCAGGTGGCGGATCACCGCGGTCTCGGAGCGCAGCAGCTTCAGTTCCTCCGCGAGCCGGCTTGCCGTGTCCGGCGCCTGGAGCAGCCGCTGCTTGGCCGGGGTGTCCAGCACCGCGGCCGCCGCGACCAGGTACGAGACCACCGACGGCTCGTCCGGCAGTTCCGCGCCGGTGGACAGCGACCGCTCCCGCGCCCCGGCCAGGCGCTTCTGGTAGTTGCGGAAGGCGCGCAGCACCCCCTCGGCCAGCGCGCCCGCGCCTTCGCCCGCGTCCTCGGGGAGTTCCTCGATCTCGGCGACGAGGTACGGGCCGGTCGCGTCGACCGACAGCAGGCGGACCCGCGTGGTACCGGTGGCCAGCACCTCGAAGCCGCCGTCCTCGCGCTCCCGGATGGTCGCGGCGTCCGCGACGCAGCCCACCGGGTGGAAGGCCTGGATCGGGTCGTCGCCGAAGCCCGCCGCCGGGCCCCGTTCGGGCACGGCCGTCTGGTCGGGCAGGCCGGGCGCGGTCGGCGCGACCTCCCGGCCGTCCTTGATCGCGACGACGGCGAACCGGCGCGGCTCGTCCTCATCGGCCTTCAACAGGTCGCACATCATGGCGCGATAGCGCTCCTCGAAGATGTTCAGGGGCAGCACGAGGCCCGGGAACAGTACCGAGTTCAGCGGGAAGAGCGGGAGCCGGGCGGTGGTCACAGCGCTCAAGCGTAATGGCCGCGGCGGCGGATCCGTCCGGCCCGTCCACCCACCGGGACCTGGGGAGCCGTCCGGGAGCGCACGGCGTCGCGTACGGCGAGGAAACGGCCGAGCGGATCGTCGGTGAACACGTCCCAGGGGAACGACGTCGCGTACGGGCCGATGAGCCGGAACTGCTTCGACGCCTCGGCCCACCGCTGCCGCGCCAGGAGGACGTACGCCAGTACGTTGCGGACCTCGGCGGGCCAGGGGTCGCCGGCCACGTACTGCGCGGAGAGCGCGATCGCGAGGTCGGCCGCCCGGTCGATCCGGCCGACGGGTACGGGCGCCGCGCCCCCGCCGGTGAGGCACGCGAGCGCGGCCCGCAGCGGGAGGGCCTGGACCAGGGAGCCGGGCCGGGTGTCCTCGGCGGCCCGCTCGGCGAAGTCGAAGCACTCGTGCGGGGAGCCCTGGACGGAGAGGTAGAGGAGGGCGGAGACATGGCAGCCGTAGTGGTGCGGGGCGCGCCGCACCGCCTGCGCCCACAGGGGCGCGAACGCGTCGGGCGCGGCCTCGGTGCCGCACGCGTGGTCCAGGGCTATCCGCCACGGCACCGGGTCCCGCGGGTCGCCCCCGGCGGCCGCGGCGCGGATCAGCGGCGCGGCCTCTCGCAGGAGTTCGGCGCGGGCCGGTGACTCCCAGCCCCGGCGGACCGCGAGCTCGGCCGCGACCAGCAGGGCGTCGGGGTCGCGGGGCGCGGCGGCCAGCCAGCCGGCGAACCACTCGGGGCGGCGGTGGGCGAAGGCGGCGAGCCGGACGGCGTACCGGTCGCGGTTCTCCCACTCCGCGTGCTCGCGGGTCAGTGCGAGAAGCCGGGCGGCCTGCCCGTACTCGCCCCGCCCCGCCGCGACCAGCGCCGGAGCGAGCCGCGCGTCGGGTGCGTCGAGCAGCACCTCATCGACGGGCGAGCCGGGCGACGGCCGGATGGCGGCCGGACGGTGACCGCGGTGGAAGAGCATGGTCGAACCATTCAAAACCGCAGGTCGGGCGCGTGTCACCAGTTTTCTGTGAAGCTTTGGTGGCGGCGATTTGGTTGTAGCGGCGAGAGTCAAGAGAGAGTAAAGAACAGAGAGTGAAGAACGGACCGGTCAGCCGCGCCGCAGGAGACGTGAGGCACCCGCCGCGACCGTGGTGGCGAGGATCCAACCGAGCAGGATCAGCGCCGCCGCGGCCCACTGCCAGCGGCCCTCGACCCGCCAGTAGCCGTCCTGCCCGAGATTGATCACCGGGAGCAGCAGGTCCAGCGCGTACAGGGAGGCGTTCCACTCGGGGTGCTCGTCCGACTTGATCGCCGCCGGATCGTACCGGGAGAACGCCACCGCCCCCGCCGCCCACAGCACCGCCATCCACAGCGCTGCCCGGCCGGGCCGGTATCCGTACGCCACCGTCCAGTCCTGCAGGAAGCCCCACAGCTTCGCGGCCAGCGGCAGCGTCTCGCGGCGTCTGCGCTGCTTGGCGAGCAGCACCTCGCGGGCATCGGCGTCCTCGCCGCTGTTGCGCAGCACGGTGGCCAGCCGCTCGTACGGCTCCGGGGCGTACTCGGGCGTCGCCGCCTCCACCCACTCCAGGCGCCGCGCGAGCGGGAAGTGCCCGCGCGGGACCAGGTTCTCGTAACTGAAACCGCCCATCGCGAAGCCGCCGGGCCCCGGCCAACTGGTCGATTTGTCGACGAGGTTGACGACCCTGGCGCCGGACAGGACCACCCGCCCCCGCTCCGGCCGCTCGCCGAGGAACCGCAGCTCGGGCGTCTGTATCCGGCGCAGCGACACCTCCTGGTCGTTCTCCAGGGTGAAGCGCGCCCGGTCGAAGTCCACGGCGTCACCGAACCGGCCGTCGTCCAGCCGTATCCCGCCCTGGCACTCGAAGCGCTGCACCCGGGTACCGCGCAGCGGGGTGTTGCCGATGCCGTACGGCGGCGTGCCGCCGTTGCCGGCACCGCTGAGCGCGATGGCCGTCATGTACAGCGTGCGCTCGACGGTCAGCTGCGGGGCGTTGAGCGCCCGGCGGCCGTACGGATTGCGCAGCCGGCTCCCGCGCAGACTGAGCGAGACCCCGACCTTGGCGCCGCGCAGGCTCAGCTCGCCGTACGACTCGATCATCTCCGCCTGGAGATCCTGGGCGACCGACAGGCCGTCCGCGGCGATGGAGCGCCCCTTGCGGTCCCGGTGGACGACGATCTGGCTGATCAGCAGGTCGGTGCCGATGTGGGCGTCGGTCAGCCGGATTCCGCCCGCGACCCGGCAGCGCGGCATGTGCAGATCGCCCTCGGTGTGCAGCCGGGCCGCCTCGATCCGGGGGATCGCGCAGCCCACCATGCGCAGGGTGGTGAAGCGGGCCTCCGGCACCAGCAGCTCATTGTCGAACCGGCAGGCGTTGAGTTCGACGTACGGCTCCACCGTGCCGCCCGAAAGATCCAGCGTGCCGGTGATCCGTACGCCCCGGAGCTTGAGCGACGCGACGCGCCCGGGCTGCGCCGGCGGGCCGCTGAGCAACAGCAGGGCGACGGTGTCGGCGCGCACGCTGCGCTCCGGGCCCCAGGGCAGGTTGGACATCGGGTCGTTCTGCTGGATGTCCGGGGTACTGAGATCGCAGGTGCTCCCGGTGCGAAACGCCTGCCACATGCGCCGTTCCTGCGGGCTCAGGTCGTCGGGCATGTCGTCGCCGCGCGGCTCGGTCAAGGCCGCCCCTTTCCGCGATTTCGTACAGCCGTTCTTCCCGCTGTGTGACGGGCTGAACGCTAGTGGTCATGAGAGACGTGTGGGGCGCGTATCAGCCAGTGATACAGACGTCCGGCGGTCTGGGACGGTCTGAGAGAATTGGCCACGTGATCTCACGTATCGACCTGCGCGGCGACGCCCTCCCCGAGGGTGCCGCCCTGCGCGACCTGCTGCCCCGTGCCGAGTTCGACGTGGAAGCCGCCCTGGAGAAGGTGCGGCCCATCTGCGAGGACGTACGCCATCGTGGCACGGCGGCGCTGATCGAGTACGCGGAGAAGTTCGACGGCGTGCGGCTGGAGCGCGTACGCGTTCCGGCCGAGGCGCTCGCCGAGGCGCTGGAGCGGCTGGATCCCGCCGTCCGGGCCGCCCTGGAGGAATCCATCCGGCGCGCCCGCATCGTGCACCGCGCGCAGCGCCGCGCCGAGCACACCACGCAGGTCGTGCCCGGCGGCACGGTCACCGAGAAGTGGGTGCCGGTCGAGCGGGTCGGGCTGTACGCGCCGGGCGGCCGTTCCGTGTATCCGTCGTCCGTGGTCATGAACGTGGTCCCGGCGCAGGAGGCGGGCGTCGAGTCCATCGCGCTGGCCTCCCCGCCGCAGAAGGAGTTCGGCGGCCTGCCGCACCCGACGATCCTCGCCGCCTGCGCCCTGCTCGGCGTCGACGAGGTGTACGCGGCCGGCGGCGCCCAGGCCGTCGCCATGTTCGCGTACGGCACCTCGGGCCCGGACGGGTGCCCCCCCGCCAACATGGTCACCGGCCCCGGCAATGTCTGGGTCGCCGCCGCCAAGCGCTACTTCACCGGCCGGATCGGCATCGACACCGAGGCCGGCCCCACCGAGATCGCGGTCCTCGCCGACTCCACGGCCGACCCGGTGCACGTCGCCGCCGACCTGATCAGCCAGGCCGAGCACGACCCGCTCGCCGCGGCCGTCCTGGTCACCGACTCGCTCGAGCTGGCCGACGCGGTCGAGAAGGAGCTGGAGCCGCAGATCGCCGCGACCAAGCACGTCGAGGACCGGATCGTGCCGGCCCTGTCCGGCAAGCAGTCCGCGATCGTCCTGGTCGACGGCATCGACGAGGGCCTGCGGGTCGTCGACGCGTACGGCGCCGAGCACCTGGAGATCCAGACCGCCGACGCCGCCGCGGTGGCCGCGCGGGTCCGCAACGCGGGCGCGATCTTCGTCGGCCCCTACGCGCCCGTCTCGCTCGGCGACTACTGCGCCGGCTCCAACCACGTCCTGCCGACCGGCGGTTGTGCCTGCCACTCCTCCGGGCTGTCCGTCCAGTCCTTCCTGCGCGGCATCCACCTCGTGGACTACACACGCGACGCGCTGGCCGAGGTCACCCACCACGTGGTGACGCTCGCCGAGGCGGAGGACCTGCCCGCGCACGGCGCCGCTCTCAAGGCAAGGTTCGGCTGGAAGGTGCCCGGCAAGTGAGCATCGGAATCGACGACCTCCCCATCCGCGACGAGCTGCGCGGCAAGTCGCCGTACGGCGCGCCCCAGCTCGACGTACCCGTACGGCTGAACACCAACGAGAACCCCTACCCGCTGCCCGAGCCGCTGGTCGAGCGGATCGCCGAGCGCGTCCGCGAGGCCGCCCGCCACCTCAACCGCTACCCCGACCGGGACGCGGTCGAGCTGCGCACCGAGCTGGCGAAGTACCTGACGCGCACGGCCGGGCACCCGGTCTCCACGGCCAACGTCTGGGCTGCCAACGGCTCCAACGAGGTCATCCAGCAGCTTCTGCAGACCTTCGGCGGCCCCGGCCGCACGGCCATCGGCTTCGAGCCGTCGTACTCGATGCACGCCCTCATCTCGCGCGGCACCGGCACCGGCTGGCTCTCCGGACCGCGCCGCGAGGACTTCAGCCTGGACGTGCCCGAGGCCGCGCGGACCATCGCCGAGCAGCGGCCCGACGTCGTCTTCATCACCTCGCCCAACAACCCCACCGGTACGGCCGTCGACGCCGGGACCGTGCTGGCCCTGTACGAGGCGGCGCAGGCGGCCAAGCCGTCCCTGGTGGTGGTCGACGAGGCGTACGGCGAATTCAGCCACCACCCCTCGCTGCTGCCGCTCATCGAGGGCCGGCCGAATCTCGTCCTGTCCCGCACCATGTCCAAGGCCTTCGGCGCGGCCGGACTGCGTCTCGGCTACCTCGCCGCACACCCCGCCGTCGTCGACGCCGTACAGCTGGTCCGCCTGCCGTACCACCTGTCCGCCGTCACGCAGGCCACCGCGCTCGCCGCGCTGGAGCACACCGATACGCTGCTCGGGTACGTCGAACAGCTCAAGGCCGAGCGGGACCGCCTGGTCACCGAGCTGCGGGCGCTCGGCTTCGAGGTCACCGAGTCGGACGCGAACTTCATCCAGTTCGGCCGCTTCGCGGACGCCCATGCGGCCTGGCAGGAGATCCTCGACCACGGCGTCCTGGTCCGTGACAACGGCGTACCGGGGCGGCTGCGGGTCACCGCGGGCACCCCGGCCGAGAACGACGCGTTCCTGGAAGCGGTTCGCACAGTCAAGAAGGAGCAGAGCGCATGACTCGCGCGGGTCGCGTAGGAAGAATTGAACGGACCACCAAGGAGACCTCGGTCGTCGTCGAGATCAACCTCGACGGCACCGGCAAGGTCGATGTGTCGACCGGGGTCGGGTTCTACGACCACATGCTCGACCAGCTCGGCCGCCACGGCCTCTTCGACCTCACGGTCAAGACCGACGGCGACCTGCACATCGACTCGCACCACACCATCGAGGACACCGCCCTCGCCCTGGGCGCCGCCTTCAAGCAGGCGCTCGGCGACAAGGTCGGCATCTACCGCTTCGGCAACTGCACCGTGCCGCTGGACGAGTCGCTCGCCCAGGTCACCGTGGACCTCTCCGGCCGGCCGTACCTCGTGCACACCGAGCCGGAGAACATGGCGCCGATGATCGGCGAGTACGACACGACGATGACCCGGCACATCCTGGAGTCGTTCGTCGCGCAGGCGCAGATAGCGCTGCACGTCCACGTCCCGTACGGGCGCAACGCCCACCACATCGTGGAATGCCAGTTCAAGGCGCTGGCCCGCGCGCTGCGCTACGCCAGCGAGCACGACCCGCGCGCCGCCGGAATCCTGCCCTCCACCAAGGGCGCCCTGTGACCGGCCTTTCCACGGTCCTGATCGTCGTCGGACTCTTCCTCGCCGGAGGTGTCTACTCCTTCTCCAAGCAGCAGATGCCCAAGGGCCTGATCGTGCTGCTCGCCATCGGCTCGGCGATGTGCCTGCTCGCCGGCGTCCTGCGGATCCAAGGAATCTGGCAATGAGCGCAACCAAGAAGGTCGTCGTCTTCGACTACGGATTCGGCAACGTCCGCTCCGCCGAGCGGGCCCTCGCCCGCGTCGGCGCGGACGTCACCATCACCCGCGACTACGACGAGGCCATGAACGCCGACGGGCTGCTCGTCCCCGGCGTGGGAGCCTTCTCGGCCTGTATGAAGGGCCTCAAGGAGGCGCGCGGCGACTGGATCATCGACCGCAGGCTCTCCGGCGGACGCCCCGTCATGGGCATCTGCGTAGGCATGCAGATCCTCTTCGAGCGCGGCATCGAGCACGGTGACGAGACCGACGGCCTCGACGAGTGGCCCGGTACGGTCGCCCCGCTCAAGGCCCCGATCGTGCCCCACATGGGGTGGAACACGGTCAAGGCCCCGGCGGACTCCGAGCTGTTCGCGGGCCTCGACGCCGACGCCCGCTTCTACTTCGTGCACTCGTACGCGGTGCACGACTGGACCCTCGAAATCACCAACCCGAAGATCCGCGCCCCCCGGGTCACCTGGGCCACACACGGCGAGCCTTTCGTGGCGGCCGTGGAGAACCGGGCCCTGTGGGCCACCCAGTTCCACCCCGAGAAGTCCGGCGACGCCGGAGCCCAGCTGCTGACCAACTGGATTGGGACCTTCTGAACATGGCCAAGCTCGAACTCCTCCCCGCCGTCGACGTCCGCGACGGTCAGGCCGTACGCCTCGTCCATGGCGAGTCCGGCTCGGAGACCTCCTACGGCGACCCGCTGCAGGCGGCCCTCACCTGGCAGCGCGCGGGAGCCGAGTGGCTGCACCTGGTCGACCTCGACGCCGCCTTCGGCACCGGGGACAACCGGGCGCAGATCGCCGAGGTCGCCCGTTCCATGGACATCAAGGTCGAGCTGTCGGGCGGTATCCGCGACGACGCCTCCCTCGCCGCCGCCCTGGCCACCGGCTGCACCCGGGTCAACCTCGGGACGGCCGCGCTGGAGACCCCCGAGTGGGTCGCCAAGGTCATCGCCGAGCACGGCGACAAGATCGCGGTCGGTCTGGACGTACGCGGAACCACGCTGCGCGGCCGCGGCTGGACCCGCGACGGCGGCGACCTGTACGAGACGCTGGCGCGCCTGGACTCGGAGGGCTGCGCCCGCTACGTCGTCACCGACATCGCCAAGGACGGCACGCTTCAGGGCCCGAACCTGGAGCTGCTGAAGAACGTCTGCGCGGCCACCGACAAGCCCGTCGTCGCCTCCGGCGGCGTCTCCTCGCTGGACGACCTGCGCGCGATCGCGTCGCTCGTCCCGCAGGGGGTGGAGGGCGCCATCGTCGGCAAGGCGCTGTACGCGAAGGCGTTCACGCTGGAAGAAGCACTGGCGGCGACTCGTTGAGCGAACGGAGTCGGATGACCGGCGAAGTGCGGCGCGTGCAGAGCGGAAGTCCCTGGGAGGAGACCATCGGCTTCGCTCGCGCCGTCGCGGCCGGCGACCGGGTCTCCGTATCGGGTACCACGTCCTTCAAGGGCCGGGTGCTTTACGGCGAGGGCGACCCGTACGAACAGACCAAGGTCGCCTTCGGCAACGCGCTGGAGGCGCTGGCGGAGTTCGGACTCGGCGCCGAGTCGGTCATCCGGACCCGCATGTACCTGACCCATGCGCGGGACGTCGACGAGGTGTCCCGGGCGCACAAGGAGCTGTTCGACTCCGTGCGCCCGGCCGCGACCCTTCTCGTGGTGGAGGGATTCGTCGACCCGCGCATCCTGGTCGAAGTGGAAGTCGAAGCATTCCGAGGAGCCCCTGAATGACGCTGGCCGTAAGGGTCATCCCCTGCCTGGACGTGGACAACGGCCGGGTCGTCAAGGGGGTCAACTTCCAGAACCTGCGGGACGCCGGCGACCCGGTCGAGATGGCCAAGCTGTACGACGCCGAGGGCGCCGACGAGCTGACGTTCCTGGACATCACGGCGTCCTCCGGCGACCGCGAGACCACGTACGACGTGGTGCGGCGCACCGCCGAGCAGGTCTTCATCCCGCTGACCGTGGGCGGCGGCGTGCGCACCGCGGACGATGTGGACAAGCTGCTGCGCGCCGGCGCCGACAAGGTGGGCGTGAACACCGCGGCCATCGCGCGCCCCGAGCTGATCCGCGAGATCGCGGAGCGGTTCGGCCGCCAGGTGCTGGTCCTGTCCGTCGACGCCCGCCGCAACGAGGCGGGGGCCTTCGAGGTCACCACCCACGGTGGCCGCCGCGGCACCGGCATCGACGCCGTCGAGTGGGCGCACCGGGCCGCCGAGCTGGGCGCGGGGGAGATCCTGCTCAACTCGATGGACGCCGACGGCACCAAGGACGGCTACGACACCGAGATGATCGCGGCGGTGCGCAAGCACGTCACCGTCCCGGTCATCGCGTCCGGCGGCGCCGGCAAGCTGGCCGACTTCCCGCCGGCGATCACGGCGGGCGCGGACGCGGTACTGGCCGCCACGGTCTTCCACTTCGGCGACCTGCGCATCTCCGAGGTGAAGGCCGCGCTGCGCGAGGCGGGCCACCCGGTGCGCTGACCCGGGGCAACCCCCGGCCCGACGGCCAGGGGGTATCGCGAGCTACGCCGGGGCGCAGTGTCTCCTTCGGTCGCGAGAACGTCGCGCTGCACGTGTACGGCTTCCCGTTCCGGACCTGAGAGGACCCCGACGATGCCCGCCAGCACGGGAGCCGGCACCGCCGTATCCGCGCCCAGGCCCGCGCCCCGGGAACGCCCCGCGCACCGGGACGGCAATGTGCTGCGGTGGCTCGGTGCTTACACCGCCTCGCTCGTCGGGGACAGCGTGTACTTCGTCGCCCTGTCCTGGGCCGCCGTCCAGGCCGGCAGTGCGTCCCAGGCCGGGCTCGTGCTCGCCCTCGGGGCACTGCCGCGGGCCGTGCTCATGCTCGGTGGCGGAGTGATCGCCGACCGGTTCGGGCCCCGGCGGGTCGTCATCGGCAGCGATCTCGTGCGGTGCCTGGTGATCCTCTCCGTGGCCGCGGTGCTGTTCGCCGCCCGGCCCGGGCTGTGGCTGCTCGCCGTGGCCGCACTGCTCTTCGGCGCGGTCGACGCGCTCTTCATGCCCGCGGTCGGCGCGCTGCCACCCCGGATCACCACGCCCGGGCAACTCACCCGCGTCCAGGGCCTGCGCGGCCTCGCGATGCGCGTCGGCAATGTCGCGGGCGCGCCGCTGGGCGGGCTGGCGGTCGCCGCGGGCGGGTCGGCCGCCGCGTTCCTGGTGGCCGGCGCGCTGTTCGCCGTGTCGCTGGCCCTGCTGCTGGCCGTACGGGTCGCCCCGCTGCCGACGGCGGGTCGGGAGCCCGGCCGGCGGGACACGCTGGGCCGCGATCTGGCCGACGGGCTGCGGTACATTCGCCGGCACCGCGTCCTCGCCCCGCTCGTGCTGGTCATCGCCATCGGCGACCTGGGCTTCGTCGGCCCGCTCAACGTCGGACTGACCCTCCTCGCCGAGGACCGCGGCTGGGGCGCGGCCGGCATGGGCTGGACCGTCGGCGGCTTCGGCGCGGGAGCGGGCGTGGCCTCGCTGTTGCTGGCCGTACGCGGGCGGCTGCCGCGGGCCGGTCTGGTACAGGGATGGTCACTGGCCCTCGGCGCGGTCGCGATCGGTGCGCTCGCCTTCGTGCCCTCCGTGCCCGCCGCGGCCGCCGTCGGCGTGGGCATCGGCCTGCTGGCAGGGCTCAGCGGCGCGCTGTGCCACGCCCTCGTACAGACCACCACCGACCCGGCCTACCTGGGCCGGGTCACCTCCGTCTGCAGCCTCTTCAGCCTCGGGGTCGCGCCGCTCAGCTTCCCGCTCACCGGTGCGGCCATCGGCGTGTGGGGCCTGCAGCCGGTGTTCGTCGCCAGCGCAGCGATCTGCGCGGTGAGCGGTGTCATCGGACTGTGCACACCGGCCCTGCGCCGCGCGGAACTGCCGTAACGGTCGACGTCAGGAGTGAAGGCGTCAGGACGTCAGGCCGAGCCTCGCCCCGTGCAGCTTGGCGATCGCCTCCTTGTCGCCGTCCAGCTCCACCCGAGCCGCGTCCTGCCGCCCGAAGGCGAACAGCGTCAGCTCACCCGGCTCACCCGTCACCGTGACCACCGGGGTGCCGCGGTGCGCCACCGCCGTCTGGCCGTCCGGGCGGCGCAGCACCAGCCCGACCGGCGCCTTGCGGCCCAGCACCCGCGCCACCTTCTCCAGGCGGCTCCACAGGACATCGGCGAACACCGGATCGAGATCGCGCGGCGTCCAGTCCTGCTGCGCCCGCCGGACGTCCTCGGCGTGCACGTAGAACTCCACCGCGTTCGCCGCCTCGTCGATCGGCTTGAGGGCGTACGGCGACATCCGCGGCGGCCCGGTGCGGATCAGCTGGATCAGCTCTTCGTACGGCTTCGACGCGTACTCCGCCTGCACCCGCTCCAGACGCGGCCTCAGCGCGCCGAGCAACAGCCCGCCCGCCGCGTCGGGGCGGCGCTCGCGCACCACCTCATGCGCGGCGAGATCGCGGGTCTTCCAGCCGTCGCACAGGGTCAGGGCATCAGGCCCGGCCGCTTCCAACAGATCGGCGAAAAGTAGCCGTTCACGCTTCGCATGGGTCGACATGGCTGCCAGCGTACGACCGGATGCGCAGCGCTGCCACGGCACCGCCCGCGGGCGCGGCCCGTCCGGCCCGGCCTGCCCGAGGCCGCAGCCTGTCCGCCCACCCGGGCCGCCCACCTGCCGGACATCCGCCCGCCGGGCCGCGCCGTCACGGCAGAATGGCCCCATGACCAGCACGACGCCCCAGACTCCTTCCCCGAGCGGCGGCCTGGACCCCGCCGTCGCCGCCCGCCTCAAGCGCGGCGCCGACGGCCTCGTCCCCGCGATCGCCCAGCAGTACGACACCGGCGAGGTGCTCATGCTCGGCTGGATGGACGACGAGGCGCTGCACCGCACCCTCACCACCGGCCGCTGCACCTACTGGAGCCGCAGCCGGCAGGAGTACTGGGTCAAGGGCGACACCTCCGGGCACGTCCAGCACGTCAAATCCGTGGCCCTGGACTGCGACGGGGACACCGTCCTGGTGAAGGTCGACCAGGTCGGCGCCGCCTGTCACACCGGCGACCGCACATGTTTCGATGCCGATCAACTCCCCCTTGGACAGTAGGTAGGCTCAGCCGCCATGGATCTCGAGACGTTCCGCAAGCTGGCCGCCGACCGCCGCGTCATCCCCGTCAGCCGCAGGCTGCTGGCGGACGGCGACACTCCGGTCGGGCTCTACCGCAAACTGGCCGCCGAGCGCGAGGGCACCTTCCTGCTGGAGTCCGCCGAGAACGGCCGCTCCTGGTCCCGGTACTCCTTCATCGGCGTACGCAGCGCCGCCACGCTCACCGCACGCGACGGCGAGGCCCACTGGATCGGCACCCCGCCGGTCGGCGTCCCGGCCGGCGGCGACCCGCTCCAGGCCCTGCGGGCGACCGTCGAGACCCTGCACACCCCCCGGGACCTGGCGGGCGGCCTGCCGCCGTTCACCGGCGGCATGGTCGGCTACCTCGGATACGACATCGTCCGCCGCCTGGAGAAGATCGGCGACAGCACGCGGGACGATCTGAAGCTGCCCGAGCTGACCATGCTGCTCACCTCGGACCTCGCGGTACTGGACCACTGGGACGGCACCGTCCTGCTGATCGCCAACGCCATCAACCACAACGACCTCGAAACGGGCATCGACGAGGCCTACGCCGACGCCGTCGCCCGCCTCGACGCCATGGAGGCCGACCTCGCCCGGTCGGTCGCCGGCGTCCCGGCCGCACTGCCGCCCTCCGAGCTGCCCGAGTTCTCCGCGCTCTGGGGCGGCGAGGCGTACCAGTCCGCCGTCGACGACATCAAGGAGCGCATCCGCGCGGGCGAGGCGTTCCAGGTCGTACCGTCCCAGCGCTTCGAGACGCCGTGCCACGCGAGCGCACTGGACGTGTACCGGGTCCTGCGGGCCACCAACCCGTCGCCGTACATGTACCTCTTCCGCTTCGACGGCTTCGACGTCGTCGGGTCCAGCCCGGAGGCGCTGGTCAAGGTCGAGGACGGGCAGGCCATGGTGCACCCGATCGCCGGCACCCGGCACCGCGGCGCCACCCCGCAGGAGGACCAGGCCCTGGCCGACGAGCTGCTCGCGGACCCCAAGGAGCGCGCCGAGCACCTGATGCTCGTCGACCTCGGCCGTAACGACCTGGGGCGGGTGTGCGAGCCCGGCAGCGTCGAGGTCGTCGACTTCATGTCGATCGAGCGGTACTCCCACGTGATGCACATCGTGTCCACCGTGACCGGCAAGGTCGCCGACGGCCGGACCGCTTTCGACGTGCTCACCGCCTGCTTCCCGGCCGGAACCCTCTCCGGGGCTCCCAAGCCGCGCGCCATGCAGATCATCGAAGAGCTGGAGCCCACGCGGCGCGGTCTGTACGGCGGCTGCGTCGGATATCTCGACTTCGCCGGCGACTCCGACACCGCCATCGCCATCCGCACTGCGCTGCTGCGCGACGGCACGGCGTACGTCCAGGCCGGGGCGGGTGTCGTCGCCGACTCGGACCCGGTTGCCGAGGACACGGAGTGCCGCAACAAGGCGGCGGCCGTACTGCGCGCGGTGAGCACCGCGAACCGCCTCCACGGTTCGTGAAGCGGTAGGGGATAGTGGGGTGCGTGAGTGCCGTACCCCACCCCACCCCAAGTGACGATGCCGCCGACGCTGACGCCGCCGGAGGTGCCGGAGCCGGACCCGGAGCCGTGCCGGCCGCCAGAAGCAGCCGCCGCAGTGTGGCCGCCGCGCTGCTGCTCGGCGCCGTGGGCGCGGCGGTCGTGCTGCTCGCCTCGGGGCAGACCTGGGCCGAGGGTTCCGCCGCCGTCGGCGGCGGAACGCTGCCGCTGGAGGCCGACGGCCGTGACGTCACCGGCGTCCCGGCCGCGCTCGCCGTCGTGGGCCTGGCGGCTCTCGTGGCCGTGTTCGCGGTCCGCAGAGCCGGACGGGTGCTGGTGGGCGCGCTGCTCGCGCTGAGCGGCGCGGGTGCCGCTGTGGCGGCCTTCCTGGGCGCCTCGGACAGCGACGCGCTCAACGCGGAGGCGGCGCGCACCGCCGCCGACTCGACGGCCACCGTGGACGCCCTCAGCCACACGGCCTGGCCGTTCGTCTCGGCCGCCGGCGGCCTGCTGATCCTGCTCGCGGGGCTGCTCGCCCTTCGGTACGGCAAGAACTGGCCCGCCATGTCGGGACGGTACGAGCGCGACGGCACCCCCCGGGCGCGCCGGGCCGCCCGTACCGCGGTGGACCCGGAGCGCCCCGAGGAGCTCTGGAAGGCGCTCGACCGGGGCGAGGACCCTACGCGTGAATCCTGACGCCACGCGTGCCTCCTGACTTCACACGCCACGCGTGACTCCCGACCTCACACGTGACTCCTGACACCCCGGCCCTTTTCACCCCGCGGAGTGCGGGACAATGGCCAGCGACAGCGCAACGAAAGCAACGAGGAGCAAGCTCATGGCGGGCAGCAGCCACGGACACACCCCGGCCGCCTGGACCGGTGTCACCATCGCCGTTATCGGTTTCTGCATTTCCGGTGCCTTCATGGTGCTGGCCAACCCGCTCGGGTTCTGGGCCGGCTTCGTTGTCGTCGCGCTCGGTGGTGTGGTCGGCATGGCGATGAAGGCCGCCGGTCTCGGCCAGAAGCAGCCGGCCCCCGCACCCGTGCGGGCACGTGCAGAGGCGCAGCTCCAGAGCAGCTGATCCGGTTCGTACGAAAGGCGCAGCCCCCGGGGCTGCGCCTTTCGTCGTGACCGGGGACAATCGCCGGGTGGACGACTCATCCCCCTCGCCTGCCGCGTTGCCTTCCGCCGGCCCCGCTGCGGCGCCCCAAGAGCCCGCTTCCGGTCGCGAGGGGCTCGTCAGGCGCCTCGCGGCGCCCGTCGGCGCCCTGGCCGCGGTGGTCGCCGGCTTCGCGTACGTCGGCGCGGTCGACCCCAACGAGCCCGGCCACTACCCCGTCTGCCCGCTGCTGAAGCTGACCGGGATCCTCTGCCCGGGCTGCGGCGGGCTGCGGAGCGCGCACGCCTTCGCGCACGGTGACCTGGCAGCCGCCTTCGGCGCCAACGCGCTCGCCGTGCTCGGGTACGGGATCTTCGCCGTGCTGATCGCCGTGTGGCTGGTGCGCGCGGTACGGGGCCGGGCGTGGCAGCCGGCCCTGTCCGCGCTGCGGCCCGTGTACTGGTGGGGGATCGGGGCCCTCGTCCTGGCCTTCACGGTGGCCCGGAATCTCCCCTTCGGGGCGGTTCTGGCGCCCTGAATGCACCGTTCCGCCCGTCCAGGTCGTGGGACGGCGTCAACCGGATGCGAGGCCTACGCCTTCCTGCGGATACCATCAGGAGTGCTGATCCCGTTCCACCGTGAACCAGCCAGACCACTGTCACCGTCCCGGAAGGGGGCCGCTCGCGTGAGTGTGCTCGACGAGATCATCGAAGGTGTCCGCGCCGACCTCGCAGAGCGGCAGGCGCGTGTGAGCCTCGACGAGCTCAAGGAGCGCGCCGCCAAGGCGCCCCGGGCCAAGGACGGCGTCGCCGCGCTGCGCGGCGACAGCGTCAAGGTGATCTGCGAGGTCAAGCGCTCCAGCCCGTCGAAGGGCGCGCTCGCCGCGATCGCCGACCCGGCAGCGCTCGCCGCCGACTACGAGGCGGGCGGCGCGGCCGTCATCTCCGTACTGACCGAGGAGCGCCGTTTCGGCGGTTCGCTGGCCGACCTGGAGGCCGTACGGGCCCGGGTCGACATCCCGGTGCTCCGCAAGGACTTCATCGTCACCGCCTACCAGCTGTGGGAGGCGCGGGCGTACGGCGCGGACGTCATCCTGCTCATCGTCGCCGCGCTCGACCAGGAGGCCCTGGTCTCGCTGATCGAGCGGGCCGAGTCGATCGGGCTCACCCCGCTCGTCGAGGTGCACGACGAGGAGGAGGCCGAGCGCGCGGTCGAGGCCGGCGCGAAGATCATCGGGGTCAACGCGCGGGACCTGAAGACGCTGAAGGTCGACCGCTCGACGTTCGCCCGGGTGGCTCCCGAGATCCCGGCCGGCATCGTCAAGATCGCCGAGTCTGGTGTGCGCGGCCCGCACGACCTGATCGCCTACGCCAACGAGGGTGCCGACGCGGTGCTCGTCGGCGAGTCGCTGGTCACCGGGCGCGACCCGAAGTCCGCCGTCGCCGATCTTGTCGCGGCCGGCGCCCACCCGGCGATCCGGCACGGACGGAGCTGACGCTCCGATGACCGGTGTCCGCCGTCCCGCTGCCCGCGCCGGGGTTCGCCGCCCTGGCGTCTGGCTGCGCTCGGCCGGTGTGCCGGCGCGGCTGCCGCACGCGCCGCTGGCGCGTGGCTGCCGGCCGCGCGGCTGCCGGGCACCGGCGCGGCGGGTGCACGGGCGGCGGGTGCGGTATGTGATCGGGTCGGAGCCGGGGCAGGTCAACGGCATGCGATGGCGCGGCTGAGCGCGCCGTGACCGGGGTGCGGTGCCTGTACGCGGTGCGTCTGTACGCGTTGCGTATGGTGCCGGTGCCCCGTGGCCGGGGTGCGGTGTGCGTGCGTTTTGCGCGCGGTGCCGGGCCCTGTGGCCGGGGTGCGGTGTCCGTGCGTTTTGCGCGCGGTGCCGGTCCTCCGCGGCCTGCTTTCCGGACTGCGCTGCAATCGACTTGCGGCTCCGCCGCGTGGTCACCGCGCTTCGCGCGAGTTGCGACGCTTTACGTCCGAAAAGCAGGCCGCTCCGGCCCGTCCCCTCCCCGCCGTTGCCGGGTGCGGGACGTCGGCGCAGACGGTGAGTCCACCCGTAGGCACATCTCGGGGGCTATGGCCCCCCTCTGAGGAGTACGTCGGATGTCTTCTGACTTCTTCATTCCGGATCCGGACGGTCATGTCCCCACCGCCGAGGGGTACTTCGGCGACTTCGGTGGCAAGTTCATCCCCGAGGCGCTCGTCGCCGCGGTGGACGAGGTCGCCGTCGAGTACGACAAGGCGAAGGCCGATCCCGCCTTCGCCGCGGAGCTCGATGATCTGCTGGTCAATTACACCGGGCGGCCCAGTGCGCTGACCGAGGTGCCCCGGTTCGCCGAGCACGCCGGTGGGGCGCGGGTCTTTCTCAAGCGGGAAGACCTGAACCACACCGGGTCGCACAAGATCAACAACGTGCTGGGGCAGGCGCTGCTCACCAAGCGCATGGGCAAGACGAGGGTCATCGCGGAGACCGGTGCCGGGCAGCACGGGGTTGCCACGGCCACTGCGTGTGCGCTGTTCGGGCTCGAGTGCACCATCTACATGGGTGAGATCGACACCCAGCGGCAGGCCCTCAATGTGGCGCGGATGCGCATGCTGGGTGCCGAGGTCGTGGCGGTCAAGTCCGGGAGCCGGACGCTGAAGGACGCCATCAACGAGGCGTTCCGGGACTGGGTCGCCAATGTGGACCGGACGCACTACCTGTTCGGGACCGTGGCGGGGCCGCATCCGTTCCCGGCCATGGTGCGGGACTTCCACCGGGTCATCGGTGTGGAGGCGCGCCGGCAGATCCTGGAGCGGGCCGGGCGGTTGCCGGACGCGGTGGCCGCTTGTGTGGGCGGTGGCTCCAATGCCATCGGGCTGTTCCACGCGTTTCTGCCGGATGTGGGGGTGCGGCTGGTCGGTTTCGAGCCGGCCGGGCACGGCATCGAAAGCGGGGAGCATGCGGCGACCTTGAGTGCGGGTGAGCCCGGGATTCTGCACGGGTCGCGGAGTTATGTCCTTCAGGACGAAGAGGGGCAGATCACCGAGCCGTATTCCATCTCGGCCGGGCTGGACTACCCGGGGATCGGGCCCGAGCACGCCTATCTGAAGGACACCGGGCGGGGCGAGTACCGCGCGGTGACCGATGACGAGGCCATGCAGGCACTGCGGTTGCTGTCCAGGACCGAGGGGATCATCCCGGCCATCGAGAGCGCGCACGCGCTCGCCGGTGCGCTGGAGCTGGGCAGGGAGCTGGGCAAGGACGGGTTGCTGATCGTCAACCTGTCCGGTCGCGGCGACAAGGACATGGACACCGCTGCCCGGTACTTCGGGCTGTACGAGGAGGGGGCCAAGTGACCGGCAACGCAGAGCTGTTGGGGCAGGTCCTCGCCAAGGCGAAGGGGGAGGACCGGGCGGCGCTGGTGGCGTACCTGCCGGCCGGGTTCCCCACGGTGGACGGCGGGATCGAGGCCGTGAAGGCGGTCATCGCGGGTGGCGCCGACGTGGTCGAGGTCGGGCTGCCGCACAGCGACCCGGTGCTGGACGGGCCGGTCATCCAGACCGCCGACGACATCGCCCTGCGGGGTGGCGTCAAGATCGCCGATGTGATGCGTACGGTGCGCGAGGCGCACGAGGCGACCGGTGCGCCGGTGCTGGTGATGACGTACTGGAATCCGATCGACCGGTACGGGATCGAGCGCTTCACGGCCGAGCTGGCGGCGGCCGGCGGCGCGGGCTGCATCCTGCCCGACCTGCCGGTCCAGGAATCCGCGGAGTGGCGCGAGCATGCCGGGAAGCACGGTCTCGCGACGGTGTTCGTGGTGGCGCCGAGCAGCAAGGACGAGCGGCTGGCCACCATCACGGCCGCCGGTTCCGGCTTTGTGTACGCGGCCTCGCTGATGGGCGTCACCGGCACCCGTGAGTCGGTCGGTGAGCAGGCGGCGGACCTGGTGCGGCGTACGCGGGCGACGACCGAGCTTCCGGTGTGTGTCGGGCTCGGTGTGTCCAACGCCGAGCAGGCCCGGGAGGTCGCCGGGTTCGCGGACGGGGTGATCGTCGGTTCCGCGTTCGTCAAGCGGCTGCTGGACGCGCCGGATCTCGCGGCGGGCCTGGCCGACGTACGGGCGCTGGCGGGCGAACTGGCGGCGGGCGTGCGTCGCCGCTGACGCCCTGCGTCGCTCGTACGGGTGGATATCGGGTCGGGGAGGCACGCGAGTGCCTCCCCGGTTCGTTTGCGGGACGTGAGCGAGAACAACCGAGATGGAAAACGAGCTGCCCGAGAGCGACTCATCGAGGAGCGCGAGCGGCAGAAGGCGCGCGACAAGCGCAGGCGGACACTGATCGTGTCCGCCGCGGTCGTCGGTGTGCTCGGCCTGGCCGCGGTGGTGGGCCTGATCGCCGCCAATGCCGGCGGCGGTGACGAGGAGGACACCGCGGGTCCCGTCGTGGCGCCGAGCGGTGCGACCGGGAAGGACGCTCTCGCGATCCCCGTGGGGAAGGACAGCGCCAAGTCGACTCTTGTCATCTGGGAGGACTTCCGCTGCCCCGCGTGCAAGTCGTTCGAGGACAACTACCGGAAAACGATCCATGAGCTCACGGACAAGGGACAGCTCAAGGTCGAGTACCACCTCGCGACCCTGATCGACGGGAACATGGGCGGCAGCGGTTCGCTGCGCTCGGCCAACGCGGCGGCCTGTGCGCAGGACGCCGGGAAGTTCACCGAGTACCACGACGTCCTCTTCAAGAATCAGCCGCCCGAGCCGGACGACGCCTTCGCCGAGAACGACCGTCTGATCGAGCTGGCCGGCCAGGTCAAGGGGCTGGACACCGCGGCGTTCAAGCAGTGCGTCAACGACGGCACGCACAACAGCTGGGTCGCCAAGTCCAACGAGGCGTTCCAGGCGGGCAACTTCCAGGGCACCCCGACCGTCCTGCTCAACGGGAAGAACATCTTCGGGGACCAGCAGAACCCGCTGACCCCGGAGAAGCTGAAGCAGAAGGTCCAGGAGGCGGCGAAGAGCTGACGGAGTTATGGAGACGTTGCCGGGTGGGTTGCCCTGGGTCCCACCCGGCACGGTAGCGTCGGACTTGCCATGGACCTTGCTTATATCCCCAGCCCGTCGACCGGCGTGATCCATCTCGGACCGATCCCGCTGCGCGGCTACGCGTTCTGCATCATCATCGGCGTCTTCGTCGCTGTCTGGCTCGGCAACAGGCGCTGGATCGCGCGTGGTGGCCGGGCCGGCACCGTAGCCGACATCGCCGTCTGGGCGGTGCCCTTCGGCCTGGTCGGAGGGCGGCTGTACCACGTCGTCACCGACTACCAGCTGTACTTCAGCGAGGGCCAGAACTGGGTCGACGCCTTCAAGATCTGGGAGGGCGGCCTCGGTATCTGGGGCGCGATCGCGCTCGGCGCGGTCGGTGCCTGGATCGGCTGCCGCCGGCGCGGTATCCCGCTGCCCGCCTGGGCCGACGCGCTGGCGCCCGGTATCGCCTTCGCGCAGGCCATCGGCCGCTGGGGCAACTGGTTCAACCAGGAGCTCTACGGCCGGGCCACCGATCTGCCCTGGGCGCTGAAGATCAGCGAGGGGGACAACCGGGTCGCCGGCACCTACCACCCGACGTTCCTCTACGAGTCGCTGTGGTGCATCGGCGTCGCGCTGCTGGTCATCTGGGCCGACCGCCGCTTCAGGCTCGGGCACGGCCGGGCGTTCGCACTGTACGTCGCCGCGTACTGCGTGGGCCGGAGCTGGATCGAGTACATGCGCGTCGACGAGGCGCACCATGTGCTGGGGCTGCGGCTCAACGTCTGGACGTCGATCATCGTCTTCGTGCTCGCCGTGGTCTACCTGGTCGTCTCGGCGAAGCTGCGGCCGGGCCGCGAGGAGATCGTGGAGCCGGCCGCCTCCGGCGCGGGCGACAAGGGGGGCGACGCGGAGGCCGTGTCCCTGGACAAGGGCGACGAGGCCGAAGGTTCCGCCCAGGACCCCGAGGACGCGGCCGCTGAGGCCAAGAAGACCTGACGACGTACGCGAGAAGGGGCCGCAGCACCGGACAGGCCCTGTGGCCCCTTCTCGCGTACTAGTGCCGGCGCTGGGCCAGGGTCAGGGTGCGGCGGGCTCCTGCGACCACCGCCGCGTCCACGAAGCGGCCGTCGGGCAGGGCCAGTGCGCCGCCGTCCGTGGCGGCCGCCTTCACGATGTCCTCGGCGGCCTCGATCTCCTCCGGAGTAGGCAGATACGCCCGCTCGATCACCGGCAGCTGGCGGGGGTGGATCGCCGCCCGGCCCAGGAAGCCGAGCGCCCGGCCGTGCGCGCAGGAGCCGGCCAGGCCCGACAGGTCCCGGACGTCGGGGAAGACCGACTGGGTGGGCGGGGCCAGGCCCGCCGCCCGGGCCGCCACCACCGTCCGGGCCCGCGCCCAGTCGAGCCCCTCGTCCGCGACACCGAGGTCGGCGCGCAGATCGGACTCGCCGAGCGCGATACCGCGCAGTGCCGGGTGGGCGGCGGCGATCGCGAAGGCGCGCTCGACCCCCAGGGCGGATTCGAGCAGGGCGTACAGCGGCGGGCCCTTGCGCCGGTCGGGGCCGGTCAGGCCGACGACGTGCAGGATCTCGGACGGGTGCGTGATCTTCGGCAGGCGCAGGCCGCCCAGGCCCGGGAGCGCGGCCAGGGCCTCGATGTCCGCGACGCCGAGGGGGCTGTCCAGGGGGTTGACGCGGACGTGCACAGGGACCGGCTGGGGAGTGGCGAGCAGTTCCGCGGTGGCCGACCGGGCGTACTCCTTGCGGCCCGGCGCGACCGCGTCCTCCAGATCGACCAGCACCACGTCGGCCCCCGACGCGAGGGCCTTGGCCACCACCTGCGGGCGGTCGCCGGGGGCGTACAGCCAGGTCAGGTACGCGTCCGTCACAGCGCGCCGCCCTCCCGCAGCCGGGAGATGTCGCGCCGGGACAGCCCCAGGCCGGTCAGGATCTCTTCCGTGTCCGCGCCGTGCGGACGGCCCGCCCAGCGGATCGCGCCCGGCGTCTCGGAGAGGCGGAACAGGACGTTCTGCATCCGCAGGGGGCCGAGTTCCTCGTCCTGGACCTCGGTGATCGTGTCGAGCGCCTGGTACTGCGGGTCGGCCATCACGTCGCGGATGTCGTAGACCGGGGCGATGGCGGCCTCCGCCTTCTCGAAGGCGCTGATCACCTCGTCGCCGCGGTGCGCGGAGATCCAGCCGCCGACCGCCTCGTCGAGTACGTCCGCGTGCAGGGCCCGGCCGGTGCCGGTCGCGAACCATGGTTCGTCGATCAGCTCCGGGCGGCCGACCAGGTGCATGACCCGTTCGGCGACGGACTGGGCCGAGGTGGAGACCGCGAGCCAGCGGCCGTCGGCGCTGCGGTAGGTGTTGCGCGGCGCGTTGTTGCTGGACCGGTTGCCGGTGCGCGGCTGTACGTAGCCGAGCTGGTCGAACCAGATCGGGTGCGGGCCGATGGCCGTCAGGATCGGCTCGATGATCGCCAGGTCGACCACCTGGCCCCGGCCGGTGCGGTCGCGGCCCGCCAGCGCGGTCATCACGGCGTACGCGGTCGACAGCGCGGCGATCGAGTCGGCGAGGCCGAACGGCGGGAGGGTGGGCGGCCCGTCCGGCTCGCCCGTGATCACCGCGAAGCCGCTCATCGCCTCGGCGAGGGTGCCGAATCCGGGACGGCGGGAGTACGGGCCGAACTGGCCGAAGCCGGTGACGCGGGCCAGGACCAGGCGGGGGTTGGCGGCGCTGAGCTCCTCCCAGCCGAGGTTCCACTTCTCCAGGGTGCCGGGGCGGAAGTTCTCGATGATCACATCCGTTTCGGCGGCGAGGGTGAGGAGGACCTCGCGCCCGCCGGGGGTGGACAGATCCAGCGTCATGGTGCGCTTGTTGCGGCCCAGCAGCTTCCACCACAGGCCGACGCCGTTCTTGGCCGGGCCGTGGCCACGGGACGGGTCCGGCCGGTGCGGATGCTCGACCTTGATGACCTCGGCGCCGAAGTCGCCGAGCATCGTGGCGGCGAGCGGGCCCGCGAAGAGGGTGGCCAGGTCGAGTACGCGCAGGCCCGTGAGCGGGGCGGGGGCTGTCATGCGGTGCCTTCCGACTGGGCCGACTGGGCGTCGATCTCGTTGCGGGCCGGCATGGACGCGGAGGCGCCGGGCCACTGGACGGAGAGCGCGGCGGCGGCCGACGCCCAGGCGAGGGCCTCGGGCATCGGCCTGCCCTCGCCCAGGGCCACGGTGAGCGCGCCGACGAAGGTGTCACCCGCGGCGGTCGTGTCGACGGCCCGCACGCGCGGGGCCGGGACGGTGAGGGGTGCGGCGGTGCCTCGGGCCGCGTACAGACTGCCCGCCGCGCCGAGGGTGATCACCACCTCCGGTACCTGGCGCAGGAGCGCCTCGGCCGCCTCGTGCGGCTCTGTGAGCCCGGTGAGGGCGGCGGCCTCGTGCTCGTTGGGCACCAACAGGTCGGTGAGCGCCAGGAGTTCGTCGGGCAGCGGCTGGGCGGGGGCGGGGGTCAGTACCGTCCGTACGCCGTGGGCGTGCGCGGCGCGCGCACCCGCGAGCACGCCGGACATGGGGAGTTCGAGCTGGAGGAGCAGGGCACCGGAGGCGGCGATACGGTCCTCGTCGCCCGGTTCGAGCCCGGTCACGGTGCCGTTGGCGCCCGGGACGACGACGATCGCGTTGCCGCCCTCGTCGTCCACCACGATGTGGGCGGTGCCGCTGGCGCCCTCGACCGTGCGCAGGCCGTCGGTGTCGACGCCGGAGGCGGCCAGGGTGGCGCGCAGCCGTACGCCGAACTCGTCGGCGCCGACCGCGCCGATCATCGCCACCGTGCCGCCGGCGCGGGCGGCGGCGACCGCCTGGTTGGCGCCCTTGCCGCCGGGGACCGTACGGAACTCGCGGCCCGTGACGGTCTCTCCGCGGCGCGGGGCCTTCGCCACGTAGGCGACGAGGTCCATGTTCGTGCTGCCGAGCACGGCGATGGTCGTCCTGGTCATGGGTGGAGTGCCTCCTGTGCGGTGAGTGCTGCCAGGGTGTCGAAGCCGATGCCGTCCAGGGTGGCGACCGAGGTGGCGAGGCGGTTCTTGAGCGGGGCCGTCCAGCGGGCCGGGATCGCTTCGGGACGGCCGGCGATGAGTCCGGCGAGGGATCCGGCGGTCGCGCCGTTCGAGTCGGTGTCCCAGCCGCCGGACACGGCGCGGCAGATGGACCGGGTGAAGTCCCCGTCGGCGTGGGTGAGGGCGGCGGCGAGGAGGGCGGCGTTGGGGAGGACGTGGACCCAGTGGTGGTGGCCGTACGCGGTGTGGAGGCGGTCCACGACCTGGTCGAAGTCGTCGGGGCGGGCGCGGGCGGTGCCGATGCCGAAGCGGACCGCCTGCGCCAGGCGGGAGCCGGGCGGGACGACGGACAGGCCGGTGCGCAGGCAGGCGTGTACGTCGGTGGTGCCGCCGGCCGCGTCGGCGAGGGCGGCGGCCACGAACATCGCGCCGTACACGCCGTTGGCGGTGTGGGTGAGGGTGGCGTCCCGGTACGCCGATCCGGCCGCGGCGGCCGGATCACCGGGGTGGGTCCAGCCGTGCACGTCGGCCCGGATCAGGGCGCCGATCCACTCGCGGAACGGGTTGCGGTGGGTGGCGGTGTGCGGGGGCTCGATGCCGTCGAGGAGGTTGCGGTACGCGAGGCGCTCGGCGGTGAAGGTCCGGCCGGCCGGCAGCTCGTCCAGCCAGAGCCGGGCGACGTCCTCGGTGCGGAAGTCCCTGCCGTACCGCTGGAGAAGGATCAGGTTGAGCAGCGGGTAGTTGAGGTCGTCGTCCTCGGGCATGCCGTCGATGTTCTCGGCGAGGGAGGTCGGCGCGCTGCGGCGGTTCCACGGGTGGCGGGCGGCGAGGCCGGCGGGCAGGCCGCGGGCGGTGAACCAGGTGTGCAGGGGCCAGTTGCCGGTGGCGCGGGCGAGGGCACGGATGGCGGGGAGGGGAAGCTTCTCGACGGGTTTCCCGAGCAGACACCCCACGGCCCGCCCGAGCCACGCGGCATGCAGCCGGCGGAGCAGGGCACCGGCTGGGCGCGCGGCGCCCCCCGGGCCCGGCCCGGCGCCGGCCCCGGGCGTGGGCGCGCCCTTTCCGCCTGGCCCGGCGCCGGAGGCGGTCGGGGCGGATGGGCCCCGATGGGGTCCGGTGCCGCTCCCGCGCGGGGCGGCCCCGGGCGCGGGTGCGCGGGAGCTTTCCCCGACCCCGCCCCTTCCCGAAACCGGGGGCGGGCCCCCGGACCCCCGGCCTGCCCAGGCTTCGCCGGGTGTGTGTGCCTTGCGCTCGGCGGGCGGGCTGGCGCTGGTTGTGGGCGGCGCGGTGCCCGTCGCGGCCATGGCCACGGCCGGTCGTGTGCCGATGCCGGTTGTGCCCGGCATGGCGCCTCGGGCGACGCGGCCCGGGCCGGAGGGCCAGGTCGCACCGCGGCCGGGGGCGGGCGCAGGGGAGCTGTCCCCCACCCCGCCCCTTCCCGGAACCGGGGGCAAGCCCCCGGGCCCCGGCGCCTCCGCCGCGCGTGGCGATGCCGCCGCTGCGACGTCGACATCGGTGCGCGCCACCGGGTGGGCTTCCGGCCGGGCGGCTGCCCGGCCCGGCCCTGCGGTCCATGGCGGCGCTGTCTCATACGCCGAAGGCGTGGGCCGGTTCGGGTCGGCTGCGCAGGTTGTGGCCGGGGCCGTCGGTTCGGTGGGCCAGGCCGGGCAGGCTGCCCGGATCGCGGCGAGGTCCGTTGGTTCGGCCGCCGACAGGGGGGAGGGCAGCCGGGCGAGTCGGTCCAGCAGCTGTACGGCCAGCTCGCGCAGGCGGGGGTCCGCCGGGGCCGGGGACGCGCCTGCCCGGTCCGGGGCGGGCGGGCCTCCCGCTGAGAGCCAGGCGCGCCGGATCTCATCCGCGTCCCGGCCGTCCTCGGCGGCCTGCCGCAGCTCGTGGCCGACCAGGTCCTCGGGCTGGACCCAGGTCAGGCGCAGAGCGCCCAGCTCGGTGGGCTCCATGGCCGCGGGCGGAGCTTCCGGTGCCGCCGCGCGGCCGCACCCGGGCCGCGCCACGCTCCGGCTCGTCGGGTGGTCCTCCGCGGGAGCGGGCTGGGTGCCCGGCGGCATCACGTACCCGCAATCGCGCCGAAGGCGGACTCGTGGGCGCGGCGGCGCCGTACGTCGCGGGCGAAGACCTCCCGGGTAACCCCGGCGAGGGACGCCGCCGGCGCGTGCAGGTCCAGGCGGCTCGCCTCCGACACCTCCTTCGACCAGTCGCGCGGAATGATGCCCTCGCCGCGCAGCGCTCCCGCGATCGCCCCGGCCATCGTGGCGATCGAGTCGCAGTCGCGGCCGTAGTTCACCGCGCCGAGGACGGTGTGCCGGTAGTCCCCGTCGCCGATCAGCAGCATGCCCAGCGCGACGGGCAGTTCCTCGATCGAGTGCAGCCGCGACGGGCGGCGCGCCGCGAGGGACGGCGCCCGGTAGTCCGGTCCCACCGTGTCGAACGGCGCCACCGCCTCCCGCAGCGGGCCCAGCGCCGACTCGAAGTCCATGTGGCGGGCCGCCACGTCGCAGACCGCCTCGATCGCGGACCGCGTGCCGTCCTTCGCCAGGGCGAGCGCCCGGTCGATCACCGTGGCGGGCGTCGCGCCCGGGAGGAACGCCGCGGCCACCGCCGCCGCGAACACCCCCGCCGCTTCCCGCCCGTACGAGGACTGGTGCGCGCCGGCGATGTCCAGCGCCTCGGCGTACGCACCCGCCGGATTGCCCGCGTTGACCACGCCTACCGGTGCCATGTACATCGCCGCACCGCAGTTGACGATGTTGCCGGTCCCCGCCTCGCGCGGGTCCACATGGCCGTAGTGCAGCCGGGCCACGAGCCACTTCTCCGCCAGGAAGATCCGCTGGACGGGCAGTGCTTCCGCCTCCAGCTCCGGGATCCAGCGCGGCGTGGAGATGAGGTCGGGGACGAGGTGGTCGGCGACCGCGTACGCGTCGAGGTGGTCGCGGACGGCCCCGTACACGCGGACCAGCGCGTGCGTCATAAGGGTGTCGTCCGTGACGTGCCCGTCGCCCTTGTGGTACGGGGCGATCGGCCGGGCCGTACGCCAGTCCTCGTGGAACGGTCCGACGATGCCGCGTACCGGCCCGCCGTGCCGCTCGGCGATCTGTTCCGGGGTCCAGCCCTCGACCGGGCCGCCGAGCGCGTCGCCGACCGCGGCGCCGACCAGGCAGCCCGCTGTCCTGTCCTCCAATGTGAGCAATGTGAGCGTCATGCCCGAATCATCCCTCTGGTGTGGTCAGTTCCGTGTGCACCAGGAGTTCGGCGAGTTCGACGAGATCGGTGCCGGCGAGGCGGGGCAGCGCGCAGCCGGAGAGTGTGCGGCAGGCCTCCCGCCAGGTGGCGGGCAGCGACTCGCCGCCGCCGATCGCGCCGGTCAGCGCGCCGGCCAGGGCGGGGGCGGAGTCGGCGACCCGGGACAGGCAGGCCGCGGCGGGCACGGCCTCGGTCACCCGGCCGCGGGCGGCGGTGGCGAGGGCGAGGGCCACGGGGACGGTTTCCGCGGCGGCGATCCCGTAGCTGTAGACGTGGTCGACGATCTCGTGTTCGAGCAGCGGTACGAGCGCGAAGGCGCCGTCCGTGGTGCGGGCGAGCTTCACGGCGTGCCGGGCATTGCGGCCGATCTCGGTGGAACCCGGGAGCTGGGCGAGGGCGGCGTCCACGGCGGCGTCGACGTTCGCCCCGCCGAGCGCGGCGGCGACGGCCGCGGCCATGGCCCTGGCGCCGTGTACGCCGTCGCCGTCCTGGGTGTAGCGGGCGTCGAAGTCCGCGAGCCCGGCGGCGGCGGACGGGTCGCCGGGGTGGACGACGGCGAGTACGACGGCCCGTACGCAGGCCGCGTCGTCGAAGTAGTGCGGGTTGTCGTGGCCGGTCGCGGGCGGACGCAGGCCCTTGGCCAGGTTGCCGAGACCCGCGCGGACGGAGATCCGGGCGCGCAGGGGGAGGACCGCCGACTCCACCTCGGGCGCGCGTTCGGCGGCGGCGGCGACCTCGCTGGCCAGGGCGTTCCACGCGAGGTCGATGGCGGCGCGCATCCGGCGCGACCGGCCGAGGTCGCTGAGCAGCGCGCCGGCGGCGGTGAGGACGGATTCGGCGGTGAAGGCGGCCCATTCGGCGTCGTCGGAGGGGCCGAGGCGGAGGGGCTCGGGGGGCTGGTTGAGGGCGATGGGGACGGGGAGGGTGGTGGTGGCGTTCTGCTCGGCGAAGGTGTCGAGCTCGCGGGTGAGGCGGCGGGTCCACTCGGGCATGCGGGCGGCGCGGTGCCGGGCGGCGGGCCACCCGGCGGCGTCGCCTGCGGCGAGGCCGAGCAGGAGGCCCTCGATGCGGCGGGGCTGGTACGGGACGAGCGCGCCGGGCCGGTACGCAGCCACCTCCCCGACGTACGCCCCGACCCCCCGCGCCCGGTCTGTGCCCCGGGGCGGGGCGGCGGTGCCGGCCGCGCCGCCGGGCCGCGCGCGCACGCCGACGGCCTGCGCCGCCCCGGCCGCAGACCCGCCCTCGTCCAGCTCGGCACCGGGCGCCATCTCGGCGGTACCGCCGGGCCGCGCCCCGTCCCTGGTCCGGTCTGTGTCCCCGGGCGGGGCGGCGGTGCCGGTCCGGGCCCTGCTTCCGGCCCGGGTGGCGGTCCCGCTCTCGGCTGTAACCGCCGCCCTGGCCCCGGCGCCGCGGGCTGGGGTCTCACGGGCGCCCGGGCGCCGGGTCTCCTCGGGCAGCACGGCGACCCCGGCGGGCGGGGCTGCGGACGCTTCCCCCACCCCGCCCCTTCCCGAAACCGGGGGCAGGCCCCCGGGCCCCCGGGGCGCGCTTCGCGCAGCCGTTGTGGGGGGCGAGGCGTCGGCGTGCTGCTCGGGCGGGGTCAGGACGCCCGGTCCCGCGGCGATGGGGGGAGTGGCGTTGCTGTGCGGGCCTGCCCCCAGCTCTGCTGCGGCGGCGGCTGCCAGCGGCGGCCAGCCCCCGGGCCCCCGGGCTGCGCTTCGCGTAGCCGTTGTGGTGGGCGGGGCGTCGGCTCGCGGTTCGGCCGGGGTCAGGCCGCCCGGCGCCGCGGCGAGGGGGGGAGTGGCGCTGCTGTGCGGGCCTGCCCCCAGCTCTGCTGCGGCGGCGGCTGCCAGCGGCGGCCAGCCCCCGGGCCCGACGGTGGCGGCGGCTGTTACCGGGGGCAGGCCCCCGGGCTCGACCGTGGCGGCGGGTGGGTGCCCGGGTGCGAGTCCCGCCGTGAGGGCGCTGGTGTGCCGGCCGGGCTCCGTCGTGGCGGCGCTGGTGTGCGGAAGTGGGGGGTCCGCTCCCGGGCCCCCGGGCGCGCCGTCGGCCGGGGCGGGGTTCGGGGTCATGGCATCACCTCGATGTCGTCGTCCGGGGTGAGCAGCTCCGCGATGTCCAGTACGTGGTAGCCCTGCATCGAGGGCAGACAGCTGCCCCGGACCGGGCCGATCGCCCCGCCCCACTCCGCCGGGATCGCGGCCTGGCCCGACATGGCGCCTGCCAGCGCCCCCGCCACCGCGGCCGTCGTGTCCGCGTCGCGGCCCATGTTGACCGCGGTCAGGACCGACGCGGTGAAGTCGCCGCGCGCCGCGGCGAACGCTCCGAAGGCCAGGCCCACCGCCTCGGGGGCCAGGTCCGTCCAGGGGTAGCCGCCGATGACCACCGCCGAGCGGACCGCGCGTTCGACGTCCAGGGGGTCGGTTCCGGGCCGGAGGCCGTCCCGCTGCGCGGCCGCCACCGCGCGGCGCAGCGAGCGGGCCGTCCAGGAGTCCTCGGGCACGACGGACAGCGCGGCGGCGATCACGGACGACGTACTGCCGCCCGCCATGGCCGCCGCGACGCCCGCCGCCACGGCCTGGCCGCCGTAGATGCCCTCGCCGTCGTGGCTGACACAGCCGTCGACGGCGACCAGCCGCGCCGCCTCGGCCGGCCGCCCCGCCGCGAAGACCCCGAAGGGCGCGGCGCGCATCGCGAGGCCGTCGCTCCAGGCATGCCGGTGCTGGGCGGAGATGGGCGCGGCGAGCCCCCGGCGGAGGTTCTCCAGGGTGCCGCGCTCGCTGAAGCCCGCGCCGCGGAACGGGCCCTCGTCGAGGTCCGCGATCCAGTGGTGCCAGGCGGTCTCGACATGGGCGACGGTGAGCGCCGAGCCGTGCCGCGCGAGCAGCAGGCCGGAGAAGATCGCGTACTCCGTGTCGTCCGTGCCCGCCGGGTCGTCCGTGACGAAGCCTTCGATACGGCCCCAGCGGCGCCGGATCTCCGACGGTGTCATGTTCTCCGCGGGGGCCCCGAGCGCGTCACCGACGGCGAGGCCGAGCAAGGAGCCCCTGGCGCGTTCGAGGAGGACGTGGGGATTGCATGCAATCAACGCCATGGTGTGCCTCTCGCAGTCTGCGGACACCTTTGTGCATACGTGCCACGCCGAGGCCCCGCCGCGCGCCGCGAAACACCCGTGTCACCCGGTCGCCCCGCCTCGCCGGGCGCCCGCGACGCACCCGCCACGCGCCCGCGAACCTTCCGCCGGGCTCCCGCGCCGCCCCCGCTCCGCCCTGGTAAGTACGGCCTTCCTTGCTGGCAGAGGCCTTGATTCGTGCGTACTTTCGAGGGTGTTGAGGGGGAGCGGCGGGGGCGAATCGGCCCCGCCGCCGGGGAAGGGAGCACCAGGCGCAATGGCCATCATCGACACCGAAGCGGCACTGCACGACGCTCACCGCGACAACCACACGCACCGCGATGTCAGCGGCGGCTGGCTGCGGCCCGCGGTGTTCGGTGCGATGGACGGCCTGGTGTCCAACCTGGCGCTGATGACCGGCGTGGCCGGCGGCGCGGTCTCCCAGCAGACGATCGTGATCACCGGGCTCGCCGGACTGGCCGCGGGCGCGTTCTCCATGGCTGCGGGCGAGTACACCTCCGTGGCCTCCCAGCGCGAGCTGGTCCAGGCGGAACTGGATGTCGAACGGCGCGAGCTGCGCAAGCACCCCAAGGACGAGATGCGGGAACTGGCCGCGCTGTACGAGTCGCGCGGCGTCGAGCCGGACCTCGCCCGCGAGGTGGCCCGGCAGCTGTCGAAGGACCCGGAGCAGGCCCTGGAGATCCACGCGCGCGAGGAGCTGGGCATCGATCCGGGCGATCTGCCGTCGCCGACGGTGGCCGCGGCGTCGTCCTTCGGTTCCTTCGCGCTGGGTGCCCTGCTGCCCGTACTGCCGTACCTGCTCGGGGCGAGCGCGCTGTGGCCCGCGGTGCTGCTGGCGCTGCTCGGCCTGTTCGCCTGCGGCGCGGTCGTGGCGCGGGTGACGGCGCGGTCCTGGTGGTTCAGCGGGCTGCGGCAGCTGGCGCTCGGCGGGGCCGCCGCCGGTGTGACGTACGTCCTGGGCAGTCTGTTCGGTACGGCCCTAGGCTGAGAGCTCATCCGGAGCTATACATAAGAGCCCGTTACTTGGCGGTTTCGAGTCGTTAACCACTGGGCATGAGTCGGAGGCGCTGCGGCAATGAAGCCTGCTCCGCTCCGGGCCACGGATCACTGATCATCGTCGATCTGTCCGCTTTGGTCTCCTCCACCACATCCTCCAGCTGTCCGCATGCTGGAATGAGCTATCCGCTTCGCGAGAAGCCATCCATCATGTAACCTGCACGAAATTTCGCAGAGGGCCAACGTCGTCCCTCGGCAATGCATATGCCACGACGACGACGGGAGTGCCGATGCGTTCCGACGCCTGGTCGCCCATGGATGGTCGCCCTGCCAAGCAGGGGATGTACGACCCCCGTAACGAGCACGACGCCTGTGGCGTCGGGTTCGTGGCCACACTGACTGGTGTCGCCAGTCACGCACTGGTCGAGCAGGCGCTGACCGTACTGCGGAACCTCGAGCACCGTGGCGCCACCGGCTCCGAGCCGGACTCCGGCGACGGCGCCGGAATCCTGCTCCAGGTACCGGACGCCTTCCTGCGCGAGGTCACCGAGTTCGAGCTGCCCGAGGCCGGGGCGTACGCCGTCGGTATCGCCTTCCTTCCCGCCGACGGCTCCGCACAGGCCGTCGCGCAGATCGAGGCGATCGCCGTCGAGGAGGGCCTGACGGTCCTCGGCTGGCGCGAGGTGCCCGTCACCCCGGACCTGCTCGGCAACGGCGCCCGCGCCACCATGCCGGCCTTCTCCCAGCTCTTCGTCAGTGGGGGCACCTCCCGGACAGAGTCTGGGGGAGGCACGAGCGGCCTGGACCTGGACCGCAAGGCGTTCGTGCTGCGCAAGCGCGCAGAGCGTGAGGCCGGGGTGTACTTCCCCTCGCTCTCCGCCCGCACGATCGTCTACAAGGGCATGCTGACCACCGGCCAGCTGGAGCCCTTCTTCCCCGACCTGTCGGACCGCCGCTTCGCCACGGCCATCGCGCTCGTGCACTCGCGGTTCTCGACCAACACCTTCCCGAGCTGGCCGCTCGCCCACCCGTACCGCTTTGTCGCGCACAACGGCGAGATCAACACGGTCAAGGGCAACCGCAACTGGATGCGCGCCCGCGAGTCGCAGCTCGCCTCCGACGCGTTCGGCTCTGCCGACAATGGACACAGCGGCGCGGAGAAGCTCGAGCGGATCTTCCCCGTCTGCACGCCCGACGCCTCCGACTCGGCGTCCTTCGACGAGGTCCTGGAGCTGCTGCACCTCGGCGGCCGGTCCCTCCCGCACAGCGTGCTGATGATGATCCCGGAGGCGTGGGAGAACCACACCTCCATGGACCCGGACCGCCGCGCTTTCTACCAGTACCACTCCACGATGATGGAGCCCTGGGACGGCCCGGCCTGTGTCACCTTCACCGACGGCACCCAGGTCGGCGCGGTCCTCGACCGCAACGGTCTGCGCCCCGGCCGCTACTGGGTCACCGACGAGGGTCTCGTCGTGCTCTCCTCCGAGGTCGGCGTCCTGGACATCGACCCCGCCAAGGTCGTCCGCAAGGGCCGGCTGCAGCCCGGCAGGATGTTCCTCGTCGACACCGCCGAGAAGCGGATCATCGAGGACGACGAGATCAAGGCCGCCCTGGCCGCCGAGCACCCGTACAAGGAGTGGCTCGAGGCCGGCGAGATCGAGCTCGAGGACCTCCCCGAGCGCGAGCACATCGTCCACACGCACGCCTCGGTCACCCGCCGCCAGCAGACCTTCGGCTACACCGAGGAAGAGCTGAAGATCATCCTCGCGCCGATGGCCAAGACCGGCGGCGAGCCGCTCGGCTCCATGGGTACCGACTCCCCGATCGCGGCCCTCTCCGAGCGCCCCCGGCTGCTCTTCGACTACTTCACCCAGCTGTTCGCGCAGGTCACCAACCCGCCGCTGGACGCCATCCGCGAGGAGCTCGTCACCTCGCTGCACTCCTCGCTCGGCCCGCAGGGCAACCTGCTGGAGCCGACCGCGGCGTCCTGCCGCAGCGTCACGCTGCCCTTCCCGGTGATCGACAACGACGAGCTGGCCAAGCTCATCCACATCAACGCCGACGGCGACATGCCGGGCATGACCGCCGCCACGCTGTCCGGTCTCTACCGGGTCAGCGGCGGCGGCGACGCCCTGGCCGCCCGGATCACCGAGATCTGCGCCGAGGCCGACGCCGCCATCGAGGACGGCGCCCGGCTGATCGTCCTCTCGGACCGCCACTCGGACGCCGAGCACGCGCCGATCCCGTCGCTGCTGCTCACCGCCGCCGTGCACCACCACCTCATCCGCACCAAGCAGCGCACCCAGGTGGGCCTGCTGGTCGAGGCCGGCGACGTACGCGAGGTGCACCACGTCGCGCTGCTCATCGGGTACGGCGCCGCCGCCGTCAACCCGTACCTGGCGATGGAGTCGGTCGAGGACCTGGTCCGCGCCGGCACCTTCCTGCCCGGCCTGGAGCCCGAGAAGGCCATCCGCAACCTGATCTACGCCCTCGGCAAGGGCGTCCTGAAGGTCATGTCCAAGATGGGCATCTCGACCGTCGCCTCCTACCGCGGCGCGCAGGTCTTCGAGGCCGTCGGCCTGGACGAGTCCTTCGTCGAGACGTACTTCAACGGCACCGCCACCAAGATCGGCGGCGCCGGCCTCGACGTCATCGCCAAGGAGGTCGCCGCCCGGCACGCCAAGGCGTACCCGGCCTCGGGCGTCCCCTCCGCGCACCGCGCGCTGGAGATCGGCGGCGAGTACCAGTGGCGCCGCGAGGGCGAGCCGCACCTGTTCGACCCCGAGACGGTCTTCCGCCTCCAGCACGCCACGCGCAACCGCCGGTACGACATCTTCCGGCAGTACACGGACCGCGTGAACGAGCAGTCCGAGCGCCTGATGACGCTCCGCGGCCTGTTCGGCTTCAAGTCCGACCGTCCGTCGATCTCCATCGACGAGGTCGAGCCGGTCTCCGAGATCGTCAAGCGCTTCTCCACCGGCGCCATGTCGTACGGATCGATCTCCCGCGAGGCGCACGAGACCCTCGCCATCGCCATGAACCAGCTGGGCGGCAAGTCCAACACCGGTGAGGGCGGCGAGGACCCGGACCGCCTGTACGACCCGGCGCGGCGTTCGTCGATCAAGCAGGTCGCCTCCGGCCGCTTCGGTGTGACGAGCGAGTACCTGGTCAACGCGGACGACATCCAGATCAAGATGGCGCAGGGCGCGAAGCCCGGCGAGGGCGGCCAGCTGCCCGGCCACAAGGTCTACCCGTGGGTCGCGAAGACCCGGCACTCCACCCCGGGTGTCGGCCTGATCTCCCCGCCGCCGCACCACGACATCTACTCCATCGAGGACCTGGCTCAGCTGATCCACGACCTCAAGAACGCCAACCCGGCCGCGCGTATCCACGTGAAGCTGGTGTCGGAGGTCGGTGTCGGCACGGTCGCCGCCGGTGTCTCCAAGGCGCACGCGGACGTCGTCCTCATCTCCGGCCACGACGGCGGTACGGGCGCCTCGCCGCTCACCTCGCTCAAGCACGCGGGCGGTCCCTGGGAGCTCGGCCTCGCCGAGACCCAGCAGACGCTGCTGCTCAACGGCCTGCGCGACCGGATCGTCGTCCAGACCGACGGCCAGCTCAAGACCGGCCGCGACGTGATCATCGCCGCGCTGCTGGGCGCCGAGGAGTTCGGTTTCGCGACCGCGCCGCTCGTCGTCTCGGGCTGCGTCATGATGCGCGTCTGCCACCTGGACACCTGCCCGGTCGGCATCGCCACGCAGAACCCGGTGCTGCGCGACCGGTTCTCCGGCAAGCCCGAGTTCGTCGTCAACTTCTTCGAGTTCATCGCCCAGGAGGTGCGCGAGCTCCTCGCCGAGCTCGGCTTCCGGACGATCGAGGAGGCCGTCGGCCACGCAGAGCTGCTCGACACCGAGCGGGCCGTGGGCCACTGGAAGGCGCAGGGTCTCGACCTGGCCCCGCTCTTCTACGTCCCCGAGCTGCCGGAGGGCGCGGTGCGCCACCAGCTGATCGAGCAGGACCACGGCCTGGAGAAGGCCCTGGACAACGAGCTGATCGAGCTGGCCGCGGACGCGCTGCGCGCCGCGAGCGCCGAGGACGCCCAGCCGGTCCGCGCGCAGGTCGCGATCCGCAACATCAACCGGACCGTCGGCACCATGCTCGGCCACGAGGTGACCAAGAAGTTCGGCGGTGCGGGCCTGCCCGACGACACCATCGACATCACCTTCACCGGCTCGGCCGGCCAGTCCTTCGGCGCCTTCGTGCCGCGCGGCGTGACGCTGCGCCTGGAGGGCGACGCCAACGACTACGTCGGCAAGGGCCTCTCCGGCGGCCGCGTCATCGTCCGCCCGGACCGTGGCGCCGACCACCTGGCCGAGTACTCGACCATCGCGGGCAACACCATCGCCTACGGTGCGACCGGCGGCGAGATCTTCCTCCGCGGCCGGACGGGCGAGCGCTTCTGTGTCCGTAACTCCGGTGCGACGGTCGTCTCGGAGGGCGTGGGCGACCACGGCTGCGAGTACATGACCGGCGGACACGCGGTGGTGCTGGGCGAGACCGGACGTAACTTCGCGGCCGGCATGTCCGGCGGTGTCGCGTACGTCATCGACCTCGACCGGGACAACGTCAACTCCGGCAACCTGGGGGCCGTCGAGGTCCTGTCGGACGCCGACCAGCAGTGGCTGCACGATGTGGTGCGCCGCCACCAGGAGGAGACCGGTTCGACGGTCGCCGAGAAGCTCCTCGCCGAGTGGGACACCGCGGTGACCCGCTTCAGCAAGATCATCCCGACCACGTACAAGGCAGTGCTCGCCGCCAAGGACGCCGCTGAGCTGGCCGGACTCTCCGAGTCCGAGACCACCGAGAAGATGATGGAGGCGGCGACCAATGGCTGACCCTAAGGGCTTTCTCACCACCGGGCGCGAGGTCGCCAAGACCCGCCCCGTCGGGGAACGGCTGAAGGACTGGAACGAGGTCTACGTTCCTGGTTCGCTGCTGCCGATCATCAGCAAGCAGGCCGGGCGATGCATGGACTGCGGCATCCCCTTCTGCCACAACGGCTGCCCGCTGGGGAACCTCATCCCCGAGTGGAACGACTACGCGTACCGCGAGGACTGGGCCGCCGCCAGCGAGCGTCTGCACGCGACCAACAACTTCCCGGAGTTCACCGGCCGCCTGTGCCCGGCTCCCTGCGAGTCGGCGTGTGTCCTCGGCATCAACCAGCCGGCCGTCACCATCAAGAACGTCGAAGTCTCGATCATCGACAAGGCGTGGGACAGCGGCGACGTCACCCCGCAGCCGCCGGAGCGGCTGTCGGGCAAGACGGTCGCGGTCATCGGCTCGGGCCCGGCGGGCCTGGCCGCCGCGCAGCAGCTGACCCGGGCCGGTCACACGGTCGCCGTCTACGAGCGCGCGGACCGCATCGGAGGACTCCTCCGGTACGGCATCCCCGAGTTCAAGATGGAGAAGGTGCACATCAACCGCCGCATCGAGCAGATGCGCGCGGAGGGCACCAAGTTCCGTACGGAGGTCGAGATCGGCCGCGACATCGACGCCGCGAAGCTGCGCAAGCGGTACGACGCGGTGGTCATCGCCGCCGGCGCCACCGTCTCGCGTGACCTGCCGGTCCCGGGGCGCGAGCTGAACGGCATCCACTTCGCCATGGAGTACCTGCCGCTCGCCAACAAGGTGCAGGAGGGCGACTTCGTCGCCCCGCCGCTCACCGCCGAGGGCAAGCACGTCGTCGTCATCGGCGGCGGTGACACGGGCGCCGACTGCGTCGGCACCGCTCACCGCCAGGGCGCGGCGTCCGTCACGCAGCTGGAGATCATGCCGCGGCCGGGCGAGGAGCGGAACGCCAACCAGCCGTGGCCGACCTTCCCGATGCTGTACAAGGTCACCTCCGCACACGAGGAGGGCGGCGAGCGGGTCTACTCCGTCTCCACCACCCACTTCGAGGGCGACGAGGACGGCAACGTCCAGTTCCTGCACCTCGTCGAGGTCGAGTTCAAGGACGGCAAGCTGGAGCAGAAGGCGGGCACCGAGCGGAAGATCCCCGCTCAGCTGGTCACGCTGGCCATGGGCTTCACCGGCACGGACCGCTCGAACGGCCTCGTCGAGCAGTTCGGCCTGGAGCTCGACGAGCGCGGAAACGTCGCACGCGACGCGGACTTCGCGACGAACGTCCCCGGCGTGTACGTCGCGGGCGACGCGGGCCGCGGCCAGTCGCTGATCGTCTGGGCGATCGCCGAGGGCCGCTCGGCGGCGCGCGGGGTCGACCGCTTCCTCACCGGTGCGAGTGAACTTCCCGCTCCGATCAAGCCGACGGACCGCGCGCTGCTGGTCTGACCGGCCCACCTGAAGAAACGTCCCGTACAGCGTCGTACGGAACTGACCGCGGCGTCTGCCCTTCCCCGACCGGAAGCGGGCAGGCGCCGCGGCATGTTTCCTGAAAAGGATCTTGGGGAGAAAAGCGCGGAATCCACTCAAGGAGGATGCGATGAACTTCAAGACCCTCGTACTGACCGCCTCGGCTGTCGCAGCGCTGGGACTGGCGGGCACGACGCCGGCCCCCGCGCATGCGGCGCCGTCCCGCGCGCTGGGAGTCGACTGCGACGGATACGTGCACCACAACAACCCGGATCACGGCATCGCGGCCTGCAAGAACAACACCGATCGCACGATCACCTTCCGGGCGGAGGTGGTCTGCGGACGCGCGCCGGACGTGTCGGGCGACTGGGTGACGCTGCCGCCCGGCGGATACGGGGAGTCAAACGGCATCTGCGCGTTCTACAGCAGCGGGGTGGGGGCGGTGGGGTGGACGATCGAGTGACCGTTGGCGGGGTGACGGTCGCCGGGGGCGAGGGGTGGACGGGAAACCCGGGGCCGCCCGCTTTGTGAGTATGGCGGGCCGGGTCGGACCGTCAAGGGCGCTCCCTTCGGTCGCGTCGCTGCGCGATGGCCTTCGGCC
>NZ_JBSOPZ010000039.1:0-64311 GCF_053763515.1 Streptomyces mabaensis | reverse complement strand
GGTGTCCCTTCAAGGCATCAAGAACTGGGGACGTTCATCCGTACGCGGGTGGGGACGTTCACGTGTACGCCGACATGATCTGAGCGAACGGCTGCTGGAAGCACACCAGATGCCCGAAACCCAGCATCAGCCCTACCTGCTGCTGTGCGCGTCCTCGCTCGACGCGGACACCGCCTGGGAGCTCGCCGACATCATCGACAAAGCAGGGACAGTTCCCGTCACTCTGATCGCGCCGGCGAGCACGGCAGCCGCGCACTTCCCCGAGGCGGAGATCCTCAACGCCTCGCTCAGCACACCGCAGCACCTCGACTCCGCCGGCACCGACATCACGGTGCAGCGCCTGGAGCACGCCGCCTACCTCCAGATCACCGCTGCGTTGAAGGTGTCCGCGCAGCCAGCCCACCCAGCCGAAGGCCCGTGGCAGGACGTCCCGGACGAACCCAACAGGGTGCAGCAGCCCGAGCAGACCGCGCCGGAGGAGGCCGCTGCGCCCGCGACGGACGCTGCCACGAGCCCCTCGTTGACGCCGGCGGCAGACATGAGCGGCGAGGTCTTCCCGGCCCTGCTCGCCGCCACCACCGATCCGTCCGGACTGCGTCTCCTGCCCACCACCGCACCGTCGCCTCAGGCCGAGGAGGAACACGATCCGGGCACCGTCGCGCCGGTGGCCCTGGCCGCAGAAGGTCCGCAGGACCAGGACGCTGACGACGAGCATGCCGTCGAGGCCGGACCGGTGCCGGGGGCGGATGAGTGCGAGGCTCGTGACCTGCACGCGCCGGAGATCCGGGTTCTGGGCCCAGTCGAGGTGGACGGCGTGGACAGCACCGGTCACGGCCCGCGGATGGCACAGCTTGCCGCGTTGTTGTTCTTCCGGCCCGGGCGGAGCGCGGATGTCCTGTGCTCCGACATGGATCCCGTCAGCCCCTGGTCGACCAGTACCCTCAACGCGCGGATGCAGGGTCTGCGCCGCTCCCTGGGGAGCGATCCTGCCGGCAGCCTCTATGTGCCCCGCCGCAAGTCCGGCGAGGATCCGTACCGGCTTTCTGCCGACGTGCGCTGCGACTGGACCCGCTTCCTGCAGCTCGTCGAACACGCGCTGCCTCTGGGCCCCTCCGGCCTGACCGATCTGGAGAGGGCGCTCACTCTGGTGCGGGGCCGGCCGTTCGGAGGCAAGCCCCTGCCCTGGGCCGAGCCCTACCAGCAGGAGATGATCACTCGCATCATCGACGTCGCGCACACCGTGGCCACCTACCGCACACCCCCGGGGCCGCACCACGACCTCAGCGCGGCCCGCCAGGCCACCGCAACCGGTCTCGACGTCGACGACACAGCGGAGCTGCTGTATCGGGACTGGCTCCGGATCGAGTACGCGGCCGGGAACCGGCAGGGGCTGCACACCGTCATCACCCGCGTCCAACAGGTCAACCGGACCTTGGACTGCTCACTGGAGACGGAGACCGAGCAGCTCATCAACGAACTGCTCAACGGCTCGGCCGGGGCGGTGCGCAAGCCCCTGTAGCCGACGGGTGCGCAGACACGAAGCGCGTCACTACCGGCTCTGGGCGACGTCGCGGGCTACGTACGCGAGCAGTTCACTGATGGCGGCTGAAAGAGCGTTTTGTCCCGGCAGGGGTGTTTGGTTTCTGTCGAGATCTCATATGCTCATCGTGGTGAGGTTTGGGATTCTTCATGGATGCCTGAGCTGCGAGAACATGACGGTCGGCACTATGCCGTGCAGTTCCACTACGCGTTGCACGACGATGCCTGGTGCGTGGAGTTGAGCGAGGCCGTGCCGGCGCCGGCAGCGTGGGCAGACATCCCGGGAAGTCTCACGCACCTGCCGGGGCGGGCCTTTCTCGTGGCGGTGATCCCTGATGACGATCCGGCCCTGGAGCCGACGGTGCACATTCACAGTCACGATGAGCACGTCGTGCCGTACGAGATCATGCGGTGGTTCATGGGTCACGTGACCGACCAAGTGGAACGGTGTGCGGTGGCGCTGGCGGTGGAGGCCGAGGACCTGGAGGAGTGGGCATTCACCCCGCGAAGGTGACTGCGGATGGTGCGTGGATCAGCTGTAACGCCAGTTCGGGGTGGATTCGCGGGTGAGCCTGCGGCTTATCAGATCGATCATTGCGAGGCGGAATATGGCTTGTGAGCGGTGCGGGTGGGTTTCGTAGTCGCGGGCGAGGCGGCGATGGTGCATGAGCGCGGAACCGATCGGCCGCCTGTACGCCCGCCGGGCCCGCCGCAGCGGCACGGGCGAGGACGCTGCGGGCCCGTACTGACGGGCCGTCATTCTAGCGTCGTAGCCGTTCTCCCAGCGCAGCAGGTCTCCCGGTTGACACTCGAGCACCTCGCCGAGCGCGGCGAGCCTCCGAAGCGCACCACCTTGGCGCGGCCGTTCTTGAGCACCGCCAGGGTGGCGGGCGTGACCATCCCCGCGGGTGCGGGGAGCAGCCGGCTCCGGCGGCCGCGCGATCGCGGCCCGCAGGACCATCCCCGCGGGTGCGGGGAGCAGGAGAACCGCATGACGCTGCGGCTCACGATCGCGGGACCATCCCCGCGGGTGCGGGGAGCAGACTGCGCGACCTGCGGCTTCGTCATGGGCGCACGCAGCTATTCAGCACTTTCACCGATTCCGGCAAGTACACCAAAGTTCTCAATTACGTCAATCAATCATCTTCCGAAGCGACGCCTCTTCGACGCTTTACTCCAGCCGGCCGGCTTCGCCCCGCTACCTGCACTCTGCGCCTGTTTCTCCTTCGGGCGCCGGATCAGGGTCAGGCCCTCGTGGTCGATCGGGTGCCAGTTGTGGTCGTGGGTGCGGAAGGTGAAGCCCTGTTCGTTGTTCGTCGTATACGCCAGCAGGGCGCGGCCCTGGCCGGCGTACTGCTGTACCTCGTCCCACAGGACGTCGCGGATCCGGGCTGACGGGTTGCCGATGAAGACGCCAGCGGAGATCTCGAGCAGCCAGCGGGTGAGGAAGCCTCGCAATCCTCCGGGGCAGTTGGTGAGCACGATCACGGTCACCAGGTCATCGCCTCGTCTTCTTCGTACTCCTCGGCGCTGCCTCCGTAGTTGCGGCCGGCGGCCACCCGGTGCCCGCCGTCGCTCTGCAGCGTGACGACGTCCCGGTGGTCCTCGGGCAGCGCGCGACGCTCAACGTCTAGCAGGAGCAGGCGTTTGATGTCCTCGACGCAGCGGTCCAGCAGGGACGTTTCGTTGATGCGGTCTCGCAGGGCGCGGCGTGTGCGCGAGGCCACGTCCTCCTCGTCCTCCGCCGCGATGTCGAAGGCGAGGGGGATACCGATCTCAGTCTTGTAGAGGTCGGCTATGTCGAGGACGAAGGACAGTTCGTGGCCGGAGTGGACGAAGCCCAGTGCCGGGCTGCAGCCGAGGGAAGCGACGACCGCGTGGGCGATGCCGTACATGCACTGGGCGGCCGCGGTCAGCGCTTGGTTGACCGGGTCGCCGGAGGCGAAGTCGCCGGGGGTGTATCTGCGGCCGCGCCAACCGATTCCGGTGCGGGACGCGTGGGTCTTGTAGCAGTCCTTGACGCGGCGGCCTTCGCGGCCGAGGAGTTCCTGGCGGGTGAGGCCGGCCGGATCCTCGTCGGGGAAGCGGAGGCGGTACATCGCTCGGGCGACGGCGAGGCGGTTGCGGGGGTTGGCCCACGGCCGCCGGCGTAGTAGCGCACGCCCTGCTCCCCCACCCACGCGACCGCCGCTCCGGTCTCCCCGAGGACGCTCATCGCCTGGTGGGTGATCCGGGTGCCGGGGCCGAGGAGGAGGGTGCCGATGGTCGCCGACGGGATGTGGGTGGTGCCGTCGGCGTCCTCGGCGGTGATGGCGTTGGCGTCCCGGTGCACCGTGCAGCGCTCCAGGTAGATGAAGGACAGCCGTTCGCCGGTGCGGGTCAGGTGGCGCGGGGTGAGCGCGGTGCGCCGGGAGACCGTTGTCATCGCATCATCCGGTGCCGGCGAGGGGTGCCAGGGTCATCAGGCCGCAGCCGTACGCCTTGGCCCGGCCGATCCCGTGGGTGAGGGTGCGCTGCAGAGCCTCGGGGTCGGTGACCTCGAGGCGGCCGTCGAAGGTGGCGGTGACCAGGGTGATGGGGTTGGACTGGTTGCGTGAGGCGCCGGTGCCGCCGGACTTGTTGAACGACAGGTTCCGCTTGTCGCGGACGGTCAGTTCGTACCGGTCGCCGTGGTGTTCGTGCTTCTTGTGCGTCATCCCGCCGGGCAGCAGCCGCCTGTCCGCGGGCTTCTCCACGATGCGGAAGCCGGCTCGTTCCTGGCGGTCGAGGAGCCAGGCCATCTGGTGCACGGGTGTGAGATGGGCGGTGCGTTTCCTCGGCTCGTCGTCCTTGCGGCGGATGGTGTGGACCGGGTTGGCCGTCAGCCGGAACGCCCACCGGTCGCCTGGGGAGAGGCGGCTGAGGAACGGGGCGTAGGGCCTGGTCTGCCAGCCGGGCGTCTCCGGGTCGGCGGCGGCGGGCCAGCCGGCCTGCTCGACGAGGTGAGTGAGGTCCGGCCTTGCTGGGCTGACGATGTACAGCAGCACCTCGGCGCGTGCGTTGTGGTCAAGGCGCCACAGCACACGCGGCCCTTCCGCCCCTGGCGCGTCCGTGGGGAGCAGGCCGGGGAAGGAGGACATGACGGCCGCGTGCATGGCCTGCGGGGAGGACAGCAGGCGGCGGGCGCCGGGCCGTGCGGTGTTCACGCGCAAGCGGGTCAGGAACATCAGGCGCTCTCTTCCAGAGCATCGAACGGATCGTGCGGCGGAACCGGACGACCGGGCTCGGCAGTCGGGTTGGGAACATCGACCGTGGTGCTGACTACGGTGCGCAGAGCGTGGCGGCGGTGCTCGGCGGCGAAGCTGAGGGGCTGGTCACGCTGGATGTCGTGGTGCTCGTCCACATCGGCCTCACGCAGAACGGTCAGGGCCACGGTGGGCTCCCGGCGACGCTGTCTGCGGTACCAGTCCGATGCCTGCCACGGCTCCGCCTCGAGGGCCTGCTTCAGATCCGCCTGTTCGTGGAGGCACAGCTCGACCGGCTGGGAGGGCGGGCAGGAACGCCGGCCGAGGAACGGCGCGTACACCGGTGCGCGCAGGGCGGCGTGGAGCTCGGCGAGGAGATCCTGGTTGCCCTCGACGGCGGCGACGAACACGGCGTCGGCAAGATAGAACCGCTCCGACAGCGGCATGGACCTGCCGGTGACCGCGTGATGGGCGGTCTGGAAGTCCCGTACCCGAGTACCGGGTTGGTCGATGCGCACACCGAACCGCAGGGCGGCCAGGGGCTTCAGCTCCTCGTCGTCGCCGCGTTCGATACCTTTGGCGGCGGCGAGCATGCCGATGACTCCGCTCTTGGTGGGGGCAGACTCCGTGGTGCGGCGGGTGAAGCGGGCGGAGGCCCCCCAGGACTGCAGGGGGCCGGCGAGCCGCAGGGTGAGCACGCTCATGCGGGCTTCTCCAGGCGCTCGGCGACGGCCTGGCCGACCGCGGCAACGAGTTCGCCGAGGTTCTCGGACTCAGTGCCGATGCCGGCGAGCTTCTGCGTGTTCGGGCCGACGCGCAGCACCCAGGTGAGGGTGGAGTCCTTGTCGCCGTAGGCCCGTTCGATGTCGGGGATGTACTCCGCCAGACGCTCCGAGGCCTCGCGGACGTGTCCGCCCTGGTCGCCGCGTACAGGCTCCTCGAAGGCGGCCACGAAGCTGACGGGCCGGGTGCTGCGGAGCTTGACGATCACCGCGTCGGGGAGGGTGTGGTGGCCGAAGGTGTTGATCTTCCCGGTGGGCAGGGAGGCGAGGAACCCGTGGACGAACGCCTCGACAGCACGGCGCACCGGCACAGTCAGCGGCTCGTCCTCTCGCAGGCCCTCGCCCAGGTTGGCGGCGAGTTGGTGGATGCCGAGAGCGGCGTAGCGGTAGAGGGTCGCAGAGTTGAAGTCGACGGTGCCGATCATTCCGGCACCGGTCTCCTCGTCGGTGTTCTCGTCGTCGACGGCGGTGTAGTAGTCGGACTCGTTCTCGACGCGGTGAACGCTGATGGCGTGGGCGACCTGAACGGCGGCCTCGACGTTGATGTCGGCAGCGTCGGCGACCATGCGCCCGAAGAGCGCGATGTCGACGGAGTGGAGGGTGTCGGCGATTTCCTTGGCGCGGGCCTTACTGCCCTTGTTCTTCAAGTAGGCCGTGATGTCGGCGGCACCGTCGACGGCGAGCCGGGCCAGGCCGTCCAGTTGCCGTGCGCTCAGAAACACCAGGTACTTCGCCTCGGGTGCCGGCTCCGGCTCCCCGTCCTTGGCTGCGGTGGCCTTTCGCTTGGGGACTTCGGTCTTCAGACCGGTCGCCTTCACCGTCTCGTCGGCGATCCGCAGTGCCGTCTCGCCGGTGAGTGAGGGGTCGAGGGCCGTGATCCGGTCGGCGACGGCCTCCACGATCTTCTTGGTCCGCACTCCAAGCTCGCTCGCGTCCAGCAGGTGCTCGTCGGAGAAGTAGGCCCGGGTGGCCCGCTTCCATGCCTGGCTGGAGACCCTGGCGCGTGGTACTCCCCCGTACACCGCGGTCTTGGGTGCGCCGGTGTCGTCCCGGTTGAGGTTGCTGGGCGGGACGGTCTGCAGCGCGTGCACGTCGAGGAAGAAGCGGTTCACGAGGCGTCCTTGTCAGTATCCGTGGAGGTGGTGGTGTCGGTGTCGGCGGCGGGCTGCTTTCCGTCGGCGCCGCCGTTGTCGTGCCAGGCGTGGAAGGAGCGGCCCCACTCCCGGCGGACCGTGTCCGCTCCGCCGGGCCGCTGCCAGGTGTAGAGCTGACCGGCGAGCAGGGCGTAGTCGAGCGCGATGTCCTCGCGGCGCAGCAGCACGACGATGTCCCGCAGCCGCTGGGCGAGGGTGGCCAGGTCTGGGGCGGTGCCCGCGCGGACCAGACGCTTGCGCAGGGGTTCGTCGATCTCGCCGGGTTTCATCATCCGGCGCACTGCGGCTCCGAGCCCTCGGCGGTTGTCCCGCCGGTCGGCTTGGTGCATGCCGGTGGAGCGGGACTGCTGGTGCAGGGCCCACAGGGTGAGGGCGACGTGCAGTGCGTCCTCTGCACGGACCAGTTCACTCTCGCTCATGCGCGGGGATCCGTCCGGCGGGTCGTGCAGGGGCCCGGTGTCGACGAGGCTCCACAGATCGGGGAGCTGCCCGGCCTCACGGCCCGCACCGCGCCGGAGTCGGGCGAGGGCCGCGACCGCCTGAGCCTGGTCGGCGAGGTAGCCGCGCTGCAGGGTGCCGATGTGGCTGCGGGTGAGTTGGGCGACCTGCTCACGCGGCGTAATGGATGCGGTGACGGTGGTCATGTGAGTGCCTTCGCAGTGGTCTCGGGCGCCGGCACTGCATCCGCGTCCGGCGGCGTTTCGGCTGAATCAGTGCTCCCCAGCCTCTTGTTCAGGGCGCTGCGGAACCACTTGCCTGCGAGCGCGGAGTTGAGCCACTCGGTGCCCTTCTTGTATTCGACGGTCCTGCCCTGCCAGGCCGCGTCCCCCGCCGCGGCCATGAGCCGGTCACCGAGCCTGCCGACGATCTCGCGCACCTGCTGCTGCCATACGGCTCGCTGCACGTACGGGTCGTCGGCTTCGGCCAGGCGCTCGAGCCAGCTGCGGTAGGGAGCCTCGAGCAGTCCGTAGGCAAGGTCCCGGGCGGTGGAGCGGGGCCCCTCGGTCTCGGTGCCAGCCGCCCGGGCCAGGTTCGTGACGAGGTCGCCAATGGCCATGACTGCGAGGTCGGCATCGCTGACGGCCGCGATGGCCTGCCGGGCGTAGTGCCGCTCCTGCTGGTGGAGCAGGACGATGGCCATGGTGACGTGGTCGTCGACGATCTCGTCGATCACGGACTGCTGCGTGCCGTATCGGCAACCGATGACCCGAGCGCGCAGAAGGAAGCCACGCTCCAACTCCCCTTCGGTCGCCAGACGGGCCACCCATTCCAGAACTCCCGGCCGCAGATAGGCGGAGGGTTCCGACCCCTGTGGGGCCTCGGTCCGGTCGGCGATCAGCGAGGCGATGCCGCGCCACGCGGCGCGCTCGGGGTCGTGCTCGCGGGGCAGGTAGACGGGGCTTTCGCGGAGCTTCTTCTCCTGCGCCGTGCTGCGCCGCCAGCCGGTCATCGGCTCGCGGTGCTGCCGGTTCCGTGGACCGAGCGGGTCCCCGTAGCCGAGAACGACGCCATGTATACCGGCCTCGTCGAAGTGCAGCCGCAGGCGCCGTGTCTGCCAGGTGTACAGGTCGCGCACGCCGGTGGGGGCGCGTTCGGCGCCTCCAGGGCCGCGCGGCTCGCACCGCCAGGCCGGGGCGTCTTTCTCGTCGATCTCCAGACCGCTGGTGTCGGCGGCCACCAGGTTGAGCAGCAGCGTCTCGCGCAGCGTGCGGCCCTCGACGAAGACGCCGCCGAGGTTGCCGGCCCAGCCGACGCCGAGCGGGTACACCTTGCCACCCTTGGCCCGCTTGTCGCCCTCCACACCTGTCTTGATGCCGGAGGTGTCGTAGGCGTGCGCGTGGACCACCCACCTGGCCGCCTCGGCGAACGTGAGCCGGTCAACAGTGGGCATCCTGGTCGTGAAGAACGGTTCCCCGTTGGGGACGTCGGCCACGATCCGGTTGAGGGAGAACACCTCGTCCTTCGCCGTCCGCAGACCCGCGGTCTGGAAGAACGGCGCCTCGGCGTCGAGCAGGTCGAACCGGCTGCGGTGCGCGTCGAGGTACGCCCTCACCGGCGCGAAGCACTGTTCGTCGGCCCACAGGTCCGACCAGGCCTCGATGTCCTGCGGACCGTCAAGCGCGTCGTGGGCGACGGCAAGAAGTACACGCATCAGCGCGAACTCCTGTGTGGGCAGGTCCCCGACGATCCGCCGCAGGTCCGCCGCCTGGTCGAACACCTCCTGCAGCGAGAGCTCGTCCTGGCTGGCGTCGCGCCTGAGCACCGGGATCCACGGCCGGGCGGTCAGGTCGAACGACAGCACCTCGCCGTCACTGTTACTGGTTTCAGACACGGGTCACCTCAAGGCCGCGCTCTTGCTGTACCGGAGGGCGAAGCCTGCCAGGTGGGTCTGACAGTCCTCATCGAGTCGGTCAGAGCAACCAGTTGTCCCAGGCAGGGCCCGTCCTCTGGGAACACCCGTCGGACCTAGCTGCTGCGCCGGAGTCTCCAACAGCACAAGGCCGTCGGCGCCCCATAAGCGGAATGTCGCGTCACCTGCACTGACTCTCTGAACTCCGCCAGGAATTGCCATACCAAGCCTCGGATCCTCTAGAGTGCCTCTCATCAACCAAGCAACAGTCTAAGGGGAGTTAGGGCTTGAACGGTTGGGTTCGCTGGATCCTGGTCATAGGAGCGGTAGTCATCGTCTTCTGGTTAGGACTACGCGTGGGCTACTGGCTGCCACTGGGCGGCCCTGCAGACGAAGGCGCCCAATGGGGCGCAGCTACAGCCCTGGCAAGTGCGGTCTTTGCCGTAGCCGGACTGCCGCTGATCCGATGGGCAGAAGGTGGCCGTCGACCACCCAAGGAGTTGTGATCCGATCTGCGCCGCTCTGCAGCAAGGTCGTGCAGCGACAGCTGGCGAAACTTGGATCCCGTCTCCGGGAAAGAGCGTCGAGTAACATGCGTCAGTGCTCCCCGCACCCGCGGGGATGGCCCCAGTCTGAGGGGCGTATCAAACTGCTCCTCGCCTCTGCGGGGATCCCATACATCGCGTGCCACATCGCTCTGCTTTCTATCCTGCTGCACGGGCCACCTCAAGGCCGTCGCTCTTGCTGTACCGGAGGGCGAAGCCTGCCAGGTGGGTCTGACAGTCCTCGTCGAGCGCGAGAACCAGCTGGCCGGCGAGCCAGTGACTGTCCTTCACCTGCCAGGCGGACACGTACAGTCCCTCCAGCTCCGCGATCGCCTGGTCCATGACGTCGGCGTAGCTGAACTGGATCGGCAGCCTCAGCCCGCAGCTCGCGGCGGTGCGGGCAGCCAGGGTGGTCGGTACCTGGTCCGTGGGCAGCTCAAGTCCCGCGAGCGTGCGGCCCCGGCGGTCCGGTTCGAGCCATGGCACCGTGGCCAAGGTGCCGTCAAGCCGCCGCTGTACGACGACGACCTCCAGGCTCTCGCGGCTGTCACGCACCTGAGCTCGGCCCGCGCGGGTGTCGTCCGCGTCGCCGACGCCCGCCGCCAGCCAGCCGAACAACGGCCGACCGGGGCGGGCGGCAGCATCGAGGCGGAACGTCGCGGCCCTCTCGGCCTGATCAGCACGGTGCTCCTCGTGCCGCACGCGGGCGGTCTCCATCGCCTCCGCCCAGCTCTCAGGGCCGTCGGATCCGTCGGTGTACGCGCGCTGCACGAGCGGGCTGATGTCGGCCGGCAACCGCACCGGCAGCTGCGCCCCGTCGTCGAGATGCGGCAGCAGGGCGGCCGCGGAGCGCAGCAGCGCGTACGCCCCGTACACCGCGACCGAGCCGCGCACGGGCTGCGGCACGCTCCCCGTCCAGTCGACGCCGGTGACCAGGCAGCGCGCCGTGCGCAGCCGCTCGGGCCGCTCGGCCTGTTCCTCTCGCCCGCGCAGATGGCGGTGCAGGCGCCCCATGCGCTGCAGCAGCAGGTCGACCGGGCACAGGTCGGTGACCAGCAGGTCGAAGTCGACGTCGAGGGACTGCTCGGCCACCTGACTGGCGACGACGATGTGTGCTCCGCCTGGCCGGCCGTCCGCCTTGCCGGGCGGGCCGAAGCGCTTCAGCAGATCGGCGTCCTTGGCAGCACGGTCGACATCGATGAAACAGGAATGGGCGACAGTCACGTTCGCGTCGCCGAACCTCTCCCGCAGCGCTCCCGCTGCTTCCAGGACGCGGCGTACCGTGTTGCGTACTACGAGGACGCAGCCGCCGCCCGCCAATTCGGCCTCCAGACGATCGGCGAGGACATCCAGGTCGTCCTCGAGGCGCTCCAGCTCGACATCGGTGCCGCGTGCGGATGCCTCCGGCCGCCGCATGACCGGCGTCCCGCCGGGCGTGACGGCCGTCAGGAGCGGATAGTCGCCGGCCTGGGCGACAGCGTCGAATGCGGCGGTGGCGGCATCGGTCGTACGACCCGCATAGGCCTCGACCAGCTCTCGCCGCCGTCCCGCAGGCAGCGTCGCGGACAGCACCACCACCGGCACGCGGTAGGCGCCCAGCCAGGACAGCACCCGGTCGAGGTAGACGCTCATGTACATGTCGTAGGCGTGGGCCTCGTCGACGACGACGACCTTCCCAGCGACTGCAAGGTGGCGCAGCGCCAGGTGACGGCTCTTGAGCCCGGCGAACAGAAGCTGGTCGATCGTGCCTGCGACGAACGACGACAGCATGGCCTTCTTCCGCCCGCGCAGCCAGGCGTGCGCAACAAGCTCGGCGGCAGCGGACCGCGTACTGCTCGAGGGCCGACACTCCTGCTGCTCCTGTGTCCCGTCCAGGTCGACCGCGGCAATCCGCCGGCCACGGCCCATCAGATCGGCGAACTCCTCATTGAGCGCGGCCTTGGAATGGGCGAGGAGTACCGAGTACCGCGTGCCCTCCGGCGCGGGCAACCGGTCGAGCCAGTCCAGCAGGCGGGGGAACATCGCGTTGCCGGTGGCCATCGTCGGCAGCGCGAAGAACACGCCACCGGCCCCGGACCGCGCGGCGAGGATCTCGGTGGCGGCCAGCGCGGCCTCCGTCTTCCCCTCCCCCATCGGTGCCTCGATCACCATCAGCCCCGCCTCGTCCATCGTCCGGGCAAGCTCGACGGCCGCCTCCTGCACCGGGCGGATCTTGGCCCCAGGTGGCAGCGCGAAGCGGGACGCAAACAGTTCCTGCGCGTCCTCGGCCGGCTCCTGCGGGTTCCACGCCGCGGGCAGGTCCAGGCCGCGCCAGGCGGCCGCCACCCGCTCCTGGCTGGTGCGAGGCACCTCCTGCGGGAAGTAGGGGAACAGGTCGGGGTTGCTAGCTATCCAGTCAGCCACGATGACCAGCGCGGTAAGCAGCACTTGCACGGGCTGCGGCAGTTTCACCGTCCGCCAGTCACCGAGCCGCTCCCGTACGCAGTACTCGTCCGCGCACGCCTCGAGCAGCTCCTCCTGTATCTGCTGCCACGGCTTCCGGCTCGTGCCCGGCGTCCGTAGCAACTGGGGGTGATTGTCCAATGCGTTGATCTGGCCGTGCTCGGGCGGCACGCCATGGTGCCCGCCCACAGCCACGGTGAACTGCCCTGTCTGCTTGGCCGTCCAGCCGTGCCGCTCTTCCAGCCACTCCCCCAGCAGCACCTGGCCGGCCAGCCCGTGGGGCGCGAGCCTGCGGTCCGGGCCCATCGCCTGCTGTGAGCGCATCTCCAGCCCTTGGGCCCGCATAGTCTGTGCCAACGGCTCAACCTGACAGGCGAACGCCGGTGTCGCCTTCCCGATGTCATGGACCCCTGCCAACCACACCGCCAGGCGGCGGGCGTCGGCCTCACCACCGGGCAAGGCATCGGCCACCAGCTTCCGCACGGACAGAGGTAGCCACTCGTCCCACAGCCGCCCGGCCACGGCGGCACTGTCCTCCATGTGCCGCCACAGCGGCAACCAGCCGTCAGAGTCCCGGTCATGCTTGGCCCATACGGTCAGCACCGGCCCGTCGAGCCTAGCCCGCAGACCCGTGCCGGCACCCCCTTCAACTGTCATGCCCGATGGATACAGGGAGAATGTGCGCCATGAAGACTGTATGAAGAAAAAAAGGAGACTTGAGTTCTCAGTCAGACCATAGGCCGTACAACTACTCGACTCAGCCCATACGCTTGATCGCTTGGGGCGATAACCGCCTGGGCAGCACGATGCGACGGAAGCGAGAAATGCCCCAAATGTCGGCTTCTTTGAAAGTGTGTGAAACCTCGGCTGCTCGGCGATAAATCCCCAGGTCACGCAGTCTGCTCCCCGCACCCGCGGGGATGGTCCCGGTCATCGTCGACCGACGCCGGCGCGTCGTCCCTGCTCCCCGCACCCGCGGGGATGGTCCCCCCGGACGCCTCACGCCAGGCCTGGACGTCGTCTGCTCCCCGCACCCGCGGGGATGGTCCCGCCCCGTCCTACGGTCGTGGGCATGGACTCACCTGCTCCCCGCACCCGCGGGGATGGTCCCAGCTCCGGCTCGGTGAACTTGGGGAACTCGCGCTGCTCCCCGCACCCGCGGGGATGGTCCCATCAGGCACCGCCTTTCCGTGTGTTGAAGGTGCTGCTCCCCGCACCCGCAGGGATGGTCCCGGTGAGGTTGCCCGAGGTCTGCGCCGCGGCCACTGTCTCGACGACGGCCGAATGCTGGCTCAGTCAAGATTTCCGTGAAGCCGATCAGTGAGCCGTCTGGTTCGTGACTCTGTGTTGTCGGCGGTCGGCGGCGACGAGTAGGACGCGCTTGCGGAGCAAGGGGAGTCCGGCTCGGCCTGCCATCTGCCGCTTGAGCAACTTGATGTCCGTGATTCTGCCCTCGACGCAGCCCGAGCTCCATTCCGTGCTCAGCCCGAGGATGACGGCGTCGAGGTCGGCCAGCAGGCCGTCGGCGAAGCCGCGTAGGCCGTGGTTCACGTCGGCGCGGGCGGCGGCGATCCACTCGGGCAGTCGGCTCGCGCTGCGGATGGCCATCATCGCGGCGAAGGACCGGACGTGTCCGGTGGCTGCTTCGAGTTCGGGGCAGCGGGCCAGGATGGCCTTGAGTTTCTGCTGGTCGTCGTCGTTCATGCGGTCGGGGTTCCGGGTGATCCAGCCGGTCACCTTACGGACCCCGGGCGGCCGGGCTGGGGGCGGACGGTCGGCCGGCGTGCGGCGGAAGCGCCGGAGGTAGTCGCGGACGACGGAGTAGGAGCCAGTGAAGCCGCGCTCACGGAGTTCGGCGTGGAGTTTGGCGCCGCTGGTGTGGCCCTCGTGCCACCGCTGGTGCAGGTAGGGCTTGTAGGGGTCCAGGGTGCTGGGGAGGTTCTGCCAGCGACCGGTGGCCAGTTCCTCCCAGGTGACGGCGCGGGCATAGCGGCGGACGGTGTTCCGGGACAGCTCCAGGCGGCGGGCGACGGCCCGGATGTTCAGGCCCTGGCCGAGTAGATCGTGCACGGCGGTGTGGTGCTGCCGGGCCCGCTCGGCCAGCCGGCCTGCGTGGGAGACCGGCGGGTTCAGGACTTCAGGGGGTGACTCCGGGGCCGGGGCCGGTTCGCGAAGGCAGGAACTGTGCTTGCTGACCAGGGACTTCACGGCCTCAGCGAGGTTGTGCCAGAGGTGCCAGAGATCTGCGACCTGGACGGCGTCCGGGGCCCCGGCGCGGGCACCGTCCGCGAAGGCGCCGCTCCGGTCACGGCAGATGATCTCCACTCCGGGGTGGCCGGCCAGCCACGCCGCGAACGTCGCCGACTCCCGGTCGGGCAGCAGGTCGATAGGGGCGTGAGTCTCGCAGTCGACCAGCACGGTGCCGTACTTGTGGCCTTTGCGGGTGGCGAACTCATCGACCCCGAGCACCCGGGGCGTCTCGGCGTACGGATCGGGCAGGGCCATGGCCAGGGCCAGCAGGGTGGTGCGGCTGACAGGCACCGGCAGTCGGGCCGCGAGGCGCTCTCCGGCCCGCCCGGCCAGGGCCACCGCGATCGCGCTCAACAAGGACCGAACCTGCGGCGTCCGACGCCCGTAGCGCACGGTCAGCCCGTCGACCTGCTCTGCAAAAGTCACCCGTACACATCCCTGGTCATCGCAGAACAGGCGGCGGATGGTCAGCTCGATGGACACCTGCCGGCCGCCGACCGCGCCGTCGGCGAGACGACGCTGGTATCCGCTATGCCGTCGCACCGACGGCGTTGCGCAGTCCGGGCACGGCACCGGAACCGACTCCACTGTTCTCGCCACAATGCGCAACACCCCACCCTCGGGGCTCACTTCTTCCACCAGCACCCCTTCGAGGTGCGGAAACACGGTCTTCAGTAGCTCCTCACACTCGGCGAGTATCACGCCGCCTGTGACGGAGCGTCACCGGCGCACAGGGGCACGATCGGCTTCACGGAAATCTTGACTGAGCCCGAATGCGGTTCAGGCACAAATTCCGTGATCGGCAGTCTGTTCCCTGGGCTGTAGGCCATCACGGCCGGGCCACTGGTGGAGTGGAGGGGCGAAGACCGAGAGCGTAGGGTCTGCGGCGGTCAGCTGCCGGCGGGCCGGTTCTTCTTCGTCCAGCTGTCGGTGCGGGGGCCTTTCCGGGACAGCCGTCGGGTCATGAGGGTGATGAATGCCCAGTTCAGGTGGGCTTCGGCGTGAGGCAGACGCTCGTAGTCTCGGCAGTTGCGGCGGGCGTTCATGATCCAGCCGATCGACCGTTTCAATCGTCCAAGCACACTGCGCTTATGGATAGTCAAAGCAGTGAGCGGACACCGATAATCGGCCGTGAGGGCCTGCAGCGGTTGGTCGTTGTGGCCCGACGGTTGCGGGGCCGGCTGAGCGACGAGGGGAACAGGTCGTCATGCGTGACGACAGTGACGTCGGCCCCAGAGAACGGTTCCGGTGGTGCCGGACGGGCAAGTGTGGGCGGCGCTGCCGGTGGTGAGCCGGCAGGCGGTAGTGGGGCAGCTGGTGCGGCTGGCGAGCCGCGCGTTGTCCGTTGCCGCGACGGCGAGTGAGCGGGACCGGCGATGACCTCGGTGATGCCGTGGGAGCGGCCCGCCAGCAAGATCGACGACCGTCACCTGCAGCGGCTCGCGGTGATCTATGTCCGCCAGTCCACTCGCCAGCAGCTCGTCGACCACCAGGAGTCGACCCGGTTGCAGTACGCCCTGGTAGACCGGGCGGTCGCGCTCGGCTGGCAGGCGGACCGGGTTCTGGTGATCGACGAGGACCTGGGCAAGTCGGGGTCGAGTGCGGTCGCCCGCACCGGCTTCCAGCGTCTGGTCACCGAGATCGGGCTGGACCACGTCGGTCTCGTCCTGGGGATCGAGATGTCCCGTCTGGCCCGTTCCGGCCGGGACTGGTACCAGCTGATCGAGCTGTGCGCTCTGTCGGGTGCGGTGCTGGCGGACACCGACGGGGTCTACGACCCGGCCGAGTACAACGACCGGCTGCTGCTGGGGCTCAAGGGCACGATGAGCGAGGCCGAACTTCACCTGATCAAGCAGCGGATGTGGAGCGGACGCCTGAACAAGGCCCGCCGCGGCGAGCTGGCCTTCCCCCTGCCCAGCGGCTATGTCCGCCGCCCGTCCGGGGAAGTCGTCCTGGACCCGGACGAGCAGGTGCAGACCGTGATCCGCCTGATCTTCGCGCAGTTCGAGCGGCTCGGCACGCTGCACGGAGTGCTGCGCTATCTCGTCGAGAACGACATCCAGTTGGGTATCCGGCTGCGGGAGGGGCCGGACAAGGGCACCCTGGAATGGCGAAGGCCGAACCGGATGACGCTGCAGACCCTGCTGCACAATCCCGCCTATGCCGGCATCTATGCCTACGGGCGGCGCCGGGTCGACCCGCGCCGCCAGGACCCGGCCCGGCCGAGCACCGGCCGGGTCGTCCGCTCCCGGGACGGATGGCATGTGATGATCCCGAATGTCCTGCCCGCCTACATTACCGTCGCCCAGTTCGAGGCGAACGAGGCGAGACTGGCGGCCAACCGCGCCCGCGCCGAAGCCATGGGCGCGGTGCGAGGCGGCCCCGCGCTCGCGGCCGGGCTGGTGCACTGCGGACGCTGCAACCGGCGCATGAGCGTGCGCTACCACACCCAGCACAGCAAGGCCCTGCCCGAGTACGTGTGCGCCCGGGACGTGACCAACTACGGCGCGGACAAGAGCTGCCAGCTGCTCAACTCCGCCTGCGTGGACGCCTTCGTCGAGCAGCAGATCCTCGCGGCACTGACGCCCGCCGCCGTCGAGGTGTCCCTGCGCGCGGCCGACCAGGTCCAGGCCGAGCGGGCCGAGCTGGAACGGCTGTGGTCGCAACGCTTGGAACGCGCCGCGCAGGAAGCCGACCGGGCCCGCCGCAGCCACCACCTCGCCGAACCGGAGAACCGCCTGGTCGTACGCCAGCTGGAGAAGGAGTGGGAGGACGCACTCGCCGCCCAGCAGCGGCTCCGCGAGGACTACGACCGCTTCACCCGCAGCAGTCCGCACATCCTCACCCCGGCCGAGCGGCAGACCATCACGGCCCTGGCCGGCGACATCGAGGGCTTGTGGCGCGCACAGCACCACGACAGCGGACCGCAAGGAGATCATCCGCGCCGTCATCGACAAGGTCGTCGTCACCGTGCTCGGCACCAGCGAGCGGGTGAAGGTCACGATCGTCTGGGCCGGCGGGACCACTACGTCGGGAGACGTGGTCCGCCCGGTCCAGCGACTGGAACAGCTCAGCTACTACTGCCCGCAACTGACCGATCGGATCCGCGAACTCGCAGGCCAGGGCATCGGCGCCAGCGGGATCGCCGACCGCCTGGAAGCCGAGGACTTCCGGCCCGCGAAGGGCGGCAAACGGATCTCCGCAGCCACCGTCCGCGACCTCATGCGCCGCCTCGCCTGCCCCGCAGGCCGTGTCCACCGGCACCGCCCCGCACCACCCGGCGAGGAGCCCGCCCGGACGAGTGGTGGCTCAAGCACCTGGCCGCCGAGCTGGACATGACCACCTCCACCCTCTACGCCTGGATCAACCGCGGCTGGATCACCACCCGCCGGGAAAGCTGCTGGCCCCACCGGCTCATCGCCCACGCCGATCAGCGAGAACTCGCCGAACTCCGCGAACTCCGGACACGTCCGCCCGGCTGGTACAGCCGCCGCACCTGGACCGATACCGCCGAAACAGCACGGCAACAGACTCCATGAGTGCACTGTGCTTGACAGATCTCGACCCTCCACCGCTTCGGCTGCGGGACCAACCCCTTGTCCTGCGGGTTGCGTTCGACGATCTCCACGTCGATGCCCAGGAGGGTGCTTTGAGCGGCGACCTGGTTCTTGAAACCCTGGTCGACCAGGGCCTTGCGGACGGCGCCTCCGGCGTTCTCGGCGACCTGGTCGAGCAGGGTGATGCCCGCGGCGTTGTCGTGCGTGCTCGCGGCGAGGACGGTGACGGCGATGACCAGGCCCAGCACGTCCACGGCCAGTCCCCGCTTGCGGACCGGCACCCGTTTCGCCGCGTCCCGCCCGGTCGTGGAGGAGGGGACCCCGGCTGCCGCGTGGACACTCTAGGTGTCCAGCACCATCAGGGTCGGGTCCTCTAATCGACGGGCCTTCTCACGGACCTGGCAGCGCAGGAGTTCATGAATGACCTGGTCAGTCCCGTCGTCGCGCCAGGCGGCGAAGTAGTAGTACGTCGCGCTCTTCGGCAGCAGGTCGTGCGGGAGGTAGGCCCCCTGGCAGCCGGTCCGGCCCTGGTAGAGGATCGCGTTCACGATCTCCCGCATCGCATAGGCGCCCTGGTGGCCGCTGACCGAGCGGTGTCGGTCCTTCCAAGCCGTGATCACCGGCTCGATCAACGACCACTGTCCATCCGATAAGTCGCTTGGGTACGGCTTACGTTCGCTCACCCCGCCACCCCAACAGACCACCGGCTGCGGACCAGCGGATTCCGCCCTCACCCACACCATCAGGCGACGACAGAAACCTCAAAGACTCACGAACCGCGCTCTGAGATCTCGACAGAAACCAAACACCCCTACCGGGACAAAAAGCTCTTTTATTCGTCGATGGTTCGCTGGAGTTCCCCGTCAAGGAGTTGGGCGAGTTCGAGTGCCGAGGCGTAGTGCGCGCCCCATGCCTTGGCAAGGTGTTCGTCTACGGCGTCGGCAGCCAGCAGGTTCCGGAAGTCGTCCTGATGGCCAGCCAGCTCCTGCAGGGCCTGCCATGCTTGGTAGCGGTCGTTGACAGCACGCAGCTGGGTGGCCTGGTCTTCGAAACCGGCCACGAGGCGCTCGAGCGCTGCACGCTCCCGCTCAAGGGCCTGGTCGGAATCTTCGAAAGCAGCGGTTGGCAGCAGGCCCTGACGATCCTGCTTGCCCAGTTGCCGGCGGATGCCTTCCATCCGCGACCACTCGGCGGCGCGGCTCGCGAATGTCCAGAAGTCAGAGGCTAGTTCGCTGCGCATCCGCTCTGCGTGCGGCAGAAGTCCGGAGTACATCACGGGGTTGTTGATGATGCTGAATCTGGCGGCTTCCGCGCGTTGCGCCAGTAGCCAGGCGTTGTCGTTGAGGTCATCGCCGCTTACGTACCTGCAGTAGACCATGTGCCTGAGGCGCTCGCTGCGGAAGAACCGGCCGAGAAGCCCCTTGGGTGGTTCCGGCGGGCGCTCCCCGCCCCACCGAGGACGGCCGGCGAGGTACTTCAGGTCCTGCCGCACATCCTCCGGCAGCTCCGGGTCGACCGCCACGATGGCGGGCCTGTACCTGTGGGCGCTCATCGGTAGGCCTCTTCAGATGTAGGTGACGGGATTGCGGGAGAGGTGCGGGCTGCGGGTGGGGCCGCCGACACGCGGGTCACTGCGCAGGAGTTCGCCCTCCAGGGCGTAGCGATCACCGCACTTGGAGATCCCCGTGATCCTGGCGACCGCGAGGACCGTGCCCGCGGGGTTAATGATCTGCACCTCGTCCTGGGACAGGGCGCGATCGGCGTTGAACTTCCAGACGCCGCGGCCAGCCGCCCAAGCCGCGTCCTCGCTCATGCCAGGACGCCACCCGAGGGCCGTTCGCCCCAGGTGGTCATCCGGATCTGCGGCACGTTCGCGGCCGATCTTGATCTGAAGCACTCATCCCCCGTTGAGAGACCTTCGAACTTGTCGCGAAGTTACCAGCGGGCCTCAAACTTCACAACTAGTTAATGAGTTAGGGTTCGCCTGCTACCCGATCGCGGCTTCAGGTCGTTCGCTCCGAACCGGCCGTCGCAGGGGTGCCATTGCACCTCTTGAGCGCCGCTCCCGCCTCCCGGTTCAGGGAGTGTTCTCCGCGCGGATCATGCGGCGCAGGCTGTGCCGGGCGCTGGCCAGATCGTCCTGGACCTCGTTGGCCTGTTCGGACAGGCTTTTGATGCGGACCGATGCCTCGTCGCACTCACCCTGCAGACGCTGGTCGGGGACGGCGCGGGTGGCGTCAAGCCGGCAGACCGGCTGGCCGATCCGAAGGTCGCGGAGGCGCTGGCCTGGGCGGGTGTGCTGGTCGAGCGTCGCGGTTGGGAGTACGAGGCCCCACACAGGTCCGCCTCCACCAGATCTCCGTCAACCACCTTCTCGGCGACGCCGGCACGGCAATCGAGCACGAACCGCCACATTCAGCCCGCCGCCCTGCCCACCACCGAACGCCAAGCCCGCTACTGGATCGACATCGCCCGAGCCTTCGACCGATGGGGCAAGCCGGACCGGTGCTACCGGGCACTCCTGACCGCAGAGCACGCCGCACCCCAAGAAGTCCGCCACGCATCCCTACGAACGATTGCCGCTGACCTCATGCAGCACGATCGAACACTGCCAGGAGTACGCGCCTTCGCAAACCGCATCCAGGCCCTCGCCTGACGCCGGGCCGCTCGCGGCTGCGTCAGCGCAGACTGCCCGATACAGCCTTCATTCAGCTCGATCGGCCGAACCAGCGCCGCAGGCCTCGCCAACGGGCGGGCGGGCGGGGCAGCCTGCCGCAGGGGGATCGGCGGAGCAGGCGGCATCGGCGACTTCTTCGAGACGGTCACGCTGTCCGGGGCGCGGGTGTACGTCTTCGCGGCGATCGAGCACGCCACGAGACGGATCCGGATCCTGGGCGCCACCGCGCACCCGACCGCGTCCTGGGTGGCCCAAGCCGCGAAGAACCTCGTCATGGACCTGGAGGACGCCGGCTGCCGGGCCAGGTTCCTGATCCGCGACCGGGACGGGAAGTTCCCCGCCCTGTTCGATGCCGTCCTCACGGATGCGGAAATCGAGGTCGTCCTCAGCGGTGTCCGCATGCCGAGCATGAACGAGATCATGGAACGGTGGGTGCAGACCTGCAGGCGAGAGCTGCTGGACCGCACCTTGATCTGGGACCAGCGCCATCTCCTGCACGCCCTGCACGAGTTCGAACGGTTCTACAACGAGCATAGGCCGCACCAGGGCCTTGCGAACGCCCGTCTGCTCCACTCGCTGCCCGGTCCGATCGAGGACCCGGACCGGATCGCCCGTCTGGCAGATACGACGACGAGCGCGACTTGGCGGCACCCTCCACGAGTACCGACATGCGGCCTGAGCAGCATGGATGAGGTATTCGGCAAGCGCAGAGTGAACGTCCTGTGGGCCCTGATCCGCGAAGGACGGTGCTACCAGAACGGACTCCCCGCCGCCACTACCGCTTGACAATCTGATGAGGAGGTCAGGTCGCGGTCGTGCTCGGATGCTTCAGCTGCGCCACCTGCCCCGGCCACCAAAGGCCCTCCGGTCTGCGACATGATGATCACTCGTGCTGCTCCGCCTCGTCTGCCTCGCTGTTACGAACGCCTTCGCGGCCCTGCGGCTGCTGCCGGTGTCAGGTCGGGACAAACTGCGCCACCAGATCACCGTCCTGGAACGGCAACTGGGCGGCGGCAGGGCACCGTTCGCTCCCCTCGGGGAAGTGGATGCCGCGGTGCCGGAGGTCATGATGTTCCAGGCGTCGATGCGAAGGTAGATGGAGGTGGCGGGTGGGTCCGTTCCGTCAGGTGTGCGTGCCGAAGACTTCGATCTCGCAGCGGGCTGCCCCGCTGCGCTTGATGCGTGCGTCGGCGGTGACCAGGGGGACGCCGAGGGCTTCAGCCAGGGCGACATACTGGGCGTCGTAGGCGGACAGGTTGGCGCGGAGGCTTTTCAGGCGTGGCCACAGCGGCAGTACGTCGTGTCGCTCGATGGGGAACGCCCGGTAGTTGACCAGGGCGGTGTCTGCTTCCCGTTCGGTGATCTTCTGCCCGCGCAGCAGCCCGAGAAGCGCCGACAGGATTTCCCCGTCGAGTACGTACGGCGCATACAGGGTGTGCGCTGCGGCCACCCGCCGGGCGATGGATTCTCCTGTCTGTGTCTTCGCAACCAGGAGTTCGACCATGGCCGAGCAGTCGATGACGGTCAACGTCCGGCCCTTGCTTCGTCGATAGCAGCGAGGATGTCGGCGGTGCTGATGTCGGCGGTTGCCCCCCTGCGGGCTCGCTCTACGGCCTGGGCCACGGTGGGCTTCGCGGCCTCCCTCTCAATCAAACCGCGGAGGTATGCCTGCAGAGACTGGCCGGCCTGAGCGGCACGGATTTTCATGGTGCGCACGGCGTCTTCGGAGACATCCCGGATGGTGAGTGCAGTCATGACTGCATTCTAGCATCATTGAATGCGAAATGCAGTCGCCGTGCTGTCTCTGCCGATGACCCTGCCCGCGCAGGTCACGCGTCGACGAGCGGCGGTGGGAGGGGACCTGGCCGGTGCCGTCGACCGCGGCGATCGGCCGGGCCTGTCTGCGGCTGGGACCGGAACCTCTCAAGGCGCTGTTCGCGCGGGCGTGCCGGCCGATGGCCACCGAGGCGACCGTCGGGGCCTGGTACCGGCGCCGACGGCTGGTCGCGGTCGACGGCATCACCTTCGACCTGCCCAATCACCGACGCCAATGACGCCTTCTTCGGCCGTCCGGGCTCCTCACGCGGCCAGCGACGAGGCGCCATTCCCGCAGGCGAGGGTGGCCGCGCCGGTCGAGTGTGGCACTGCGGGTGCCGACAAATCATCCGCCCTGGTCAAGCGGCATGTTGGTACTCGTGGAGGGTTCCGCCGGCTCGATCTCGTCGGCGGATCTCCAGGCTCAGGCTCCGCCCTGGCTGGGTGATCTGTTCGGGCAGTGGACGGAGTGGAGCTGCTTGCTGAAGGGCCTGGTGTGGCCGATGCCCGTTGTAGAACGACTCGAACTCGCGGAGCGCATGCAGGAGATGGCTGTGGTTCCACACCAGCATGCGGTCCAGCAATTCCCGACGACAGGTCTGTATCCAGCGCTCCGTGATCGAGTTCATCCGCGGCATCTGATACCGCTGGTGACGACCTGCAGCCCCGCATCGGCCAGCACGGCGTCGAAGGCATCGGTGAACTTGGAGTCGCGGTCCCGTATGAGGAACCTGGCCTTGCTGCCCACGTCCTCCAAGTCCATGACGAGGTTGCGCGCGAGCTGCACCGCCCAGTCCGCGGTGGGATGTGCGGCGGCCCCCAAGGATCCGGATGCGCCTGGTTGCGTGCTCAATGAGGGCGAAGACGTACAGGCGCGCCCCAGTCAGGGCGCGGGTCTCGAAGAAGTCGCACGCGAGCAGCGCGTCCGCCTGGCTGCGCAGAAAATCGGCCCAGGTCGTGCTCGCGCGTTCCGGCGTGGGCGGGATGCCGTGCTCACGAAGGATCTCCCAGACGGTGGAGGCGGCGACCTTAATGCCCAAGGCAGCGAGTTCACCATGGATCCGGCGATACTCCCCAAGAGGCATTCTCCCGGGCCAGGCGCAGGACCAGGGCACGGACCGAGTGGACGATGGGCGGGCGTCCGCGCCTCTTCGGTGTGCAGGTCGCGGCATAGCGCCTCCCGATCAGGTCGCGATGCCAGCGCAAGATCGTGTCCGGACGTACCAGCAGCAGAAGGTGCCCCAGCTTCTCCCTCGGGAGGTGGTGGAGGAGGGCGGCGAGAACAACGAGGTCGGTGCCGGTGAATGCGGGCGTGCCAACCTGAGCTGCAAGATGAGCAGCTGGTGCCGCAGCGCCAGGATCTCAACGTCCTTCTCTCTCGGTTGCTCATCGGCAGCAAACGGAAGAGCGTGAAGGTATTGGTCACGGCGAGGTAAGCCAGGCGCAGCAGCACGACGAACGATGATGCCGCCGTCCAACCTCCATGTGAACGGCTCAGGTACGAGCCGCGGGAACCCCGGCTCCGGCCCAACCGCCCGTCAGACGTCTCTGATCGCCACGCGGTCGCCGCACAGCTTTGACCAGTCGTCGCGGTCGGAGGTCAGGACGAGCACGGGAGCTGGTGAACGCAGGGCCATCGCGGCGACGAGGGCGTCGATGGCGTACTTGTGGCCATGGAGGCCGCCGGTGTCCTGCAGCAGCCGCACCGCCGTCATGGAGTCGGCTTGGCTGACGTCCTCGACCTTGAGTCGGGAGAGCACCCAGTTCAGTCGCGCGGTGTCCGTCTTGCCGTGGACGGCTTCCACGATGGTCAGGACAGAGACCAGCACAGGAACGCCCTCCCGGCGTGCGGCCTCGATCTTGACGACCATCCGCCGGTCGTTATCCAGCAGCAGCGACAGAGCCTGCGAGTCCAAGACGATGGAACGGGCGGGCGGTTCCTTCACGCGGTACTCTGCCCGGCCGCGCCCGGCTCCTGTCCGTCACCGAACAGCTCACGGTGCGCAGACTGAACCTCCTGTTCGGTGAGGGAGCCGTGTTCAGCCTCGTGGGCGGCGACGATCTCGGCGAGCCCGTCCATGGCCAGCTGATGACGGACGGCCTCGGTGATGTAGGCGGATACCCCGCGCTTACCGGTCCGGGAGCGCAGCGCACCGACGAGGTCGGAGGGCATCGACACGGAGATGTTCTCCGTACTGCCGGGCCTGGAAGTCTTCACCCCCCCAGTGTACGACATGAATTATTACAGCAATCTGGGCGGGCCAGCTGCCCTCCTGGGCGGGGGCCGGCCATCAGGCGGCCGGCCGCCGCCCTGAACGCTGCCGGCAGCGACCCCGCCGCCGTCCGTCCCCGAGCGAGACGGCGGGCACTGGGGGCCAACACCCACCCGTTCCGCCACCGCACCTACCTGCGCCGCGCGCTCATCCTGCTGGCCATGTGGACGGTCGCCCACGTCACCGTGTACAGCGTCGCCGGCGGGCTGACCTCGCTGCTGACCACCCTCGGGTACCCCCGGGCCGAAGCCGGGATAATCCCCGCCGTCAGCACCGACGCGCAAGGGGTGACCTTTCGCCGGCTTACTGCTGCGCGTCGGCGTGGTGGCGGGTGAGGGCCTGCCAGCGTCGCTCGAAGTCGTCGGCGTTCTCGGTGATGTACTCGGTGGTGACTGGCTTGTTGTACTGGGCGGTGATTCCGCGGGCTGTGCATACGTGCGCAACGGCGTTCGCCGCAGGTTCCTCGCTGCGCATCCGATACTCGGCCCAGACGTTATAGACGCGGAACGGCAGAAAGTAACGGCGCAAGTTGGCCGGGCTGACCGGTTTCCCGCCGCGGCCGTGCATGCCCTTCGCTGCGAGATAGGCGGAGAGTTGCTCGGCCGTCGGTTCGTCACCGTGCTCCCTCTGGTACTCCATCCACGCCAGGTGGTAGCGGTCAACGGTGGTGAGGGCAACGCGCTCCCCCGTTGAGCCTTCCGGTCCTGGCGGCGAGTCGTCGATGGCAGCGTTCACCCGAGGGCTGCGCCTTTCCTTGGCGGCCTGTGCGCCCGCGCCGGCGAGCGCCGCCGCGGGATCGTCCTCCTGAGTGAGGGGCTCGTCAGCGGCCCGCTCGCCGGGATCGGCGGCGGCTTCCCCGGCGGGCGGTTCGGTGGTGCCGAACTCGCGCTCGTGGAAGCTTGTGACGAAGTCCGCCAGGTCGTCGCCCGTGATGGGCCGGCCGCCGTCTCCTGTGATCGTGTCCCGCTCGTAAACGTACGCCGCGAGGGCAGCGGCATCGGGATAGGCGCCGCGCTCCTGCTCGTAGGTGCGCCAGGCGCTGTAGAAGTAGTCGTACCACTGGTCGGCCGATTGGTCGGTCGACGGCGGTTCGTCGGACGCGACGGGCTCCTCAGCGCGCACCGCGTAGCGCTCCTGGAGAACCTGGAGGAGGGGCTGCACCTGGTCCTCGGAGAGCGGGTCGCCGGCTCCTGTAGTAATGCCGTACGCGTCGCGGAGCCAGAGGGCCCACTGCGTGCCGGTCGGTTCGACCTTGTACTGCGCGATGAACGCCTGGTAGACCTCAGCGAACCGTCTGGCGTCTTCCTCGACAGATCCTTCCGGCTCACGGGGCCGCTCGGGCGCCGCGCCTGGCACCGGTCGCGGCTCCGCGCTCTCCGACTCCGCCGTCTCCGGCTCCTGATCTGTCGTGGCCTCAAGCGCGGAGGCTTCGGGCTGGGCGGGGGCGCAGACCCGCTCCGCAGTGAAGAGGATCGGCGGCTCATCAATGCCGGCGGCGGCAAGACCGGCGGGCGCGGTCTCGGCGAGCGGAACGCCGTACCGGGCCAGCCGCAGGGGCATCAGCGCCTCAACGGGCGCTTTGCGCCGCCATGCGCGGCCGAAGCGGGAGCGGAGGCGGGCCTGGTAGACCAGACGCTCCTGTTCGAGCTTGATGACCTGCTCGTAGGAGCGGAGCTCCCACAGCTTCATCCGGCGCCAGAGGAGGAAGGTGGGGAACGGCGAGAGGACCCATCGGGTGAGGCGGACGCCCTCCATGTGCCGGTCGGCGGTGATGTCGGCGATCCGGCCGATCGCGTGGCGGGCCGCCTCGATGGCGACCACGAACAGGACCGGGATGACAGCGTGCATGCCTACACCGAGCGGGTCCGGCCAGGCCGCCGCGCCGTTGAAGGCGATCGTCGCGGCTGTCAGCAGCCAAGCTGTTTGACGCAGAAGCGGGAAGGGGATTCGGATCCAGGTCAGCAGCAGATCCAGAGCCAGCAGGACGCAGATGCCCGCATCGATGCCGATCGGGAAGACGTACGAGAAGTTCCCGAAGCCCTTCTGGAGGGCGAGCTTACGGACGGCCGCGTACGACCCCGCGAAGCCGATAGCGGCGATGATCACAACGCCGGTCACGATGAGGCCGATCAGGACCCGATGCGCTCGAGTCAGCTGGGGTATCGCACCATTCCCCGCAGCCACGTCCCACTCCCCCATCTGAGCCTCACAACTGAGCAACTCTCACACTCCCACGATGCGCCAGAGGTTGCGACGCTCCGAGCGCCGCCCGTCGCGGATCTTCGATGCGGCCGGGAGCGGCGGAACGATTGGTGAACGTGGCGAGGCCCCGCCGTGCGGGGGCGGCGGGGTCTCGCGCGGTGCGCAAGAGGGAGGCGCACCGCAAGGCCCGGCAGGTGGGTGCCGAGGCCTGGACAGTACGCGCCACCCTGGCCGGAAAGAAACCCTCGTGCAGAGATCGGTCGGCACCCTGCAGAGACGGCCTGTCGTGGCGCAGCAGGTGTGGCCAGCGGGCTCAGCCTCCATCCGCTCGCCGATGCATCGGGAGGGGGACGGTGAAGTCCCGGCGCTGTTCGCTCGCCCCGCCTGTACGTGAGTTTCCGCTCGCAGATACTGCGCAGATGACGGTTGGCGTCTGTGTCGTGTGAGCTGGGCGGCCGGCGATGCGCCCGTGTTGCTCGAGCGTTGTTGGTGCCCCGGGAGGGGGACAGCTGCGCAACAGCAACTACCGTCGCGTCTGGGTGAGTAGCATCCCGCATCAACACCAGGTACGAGGAGAGTGAGCTGTCGTGTCCAAGGAGCCGGGAATCGCCAACATCCAGGATCGGTATGCGGAGAACATTGCAGCCGACCTGGAGAGCAACGCGAAGGAGCAGGAGAGCATCCGCTCGCAGATGGCGAGCTGGCAGTCCCGCCTTGACCGGCTTGAGGAGGAACGTGCTTGGCTGGCCGGCATGCTGGGCAAGCTGGCCGAGGGATCTACCGCACTGGAGCAGCTGGCCGAGTCTCGCAACAGCGCAGCCGGTGAAGCAGAGGCCGCCGCGCCCAAGGCCGTTCCGCAGCAGCGGCAAGCGGGGAAGGCCACCAGCGAGTCGGGGGGTAGCCGGAGGAATACGGCGCAGACCAAGCCCCGGGGCGCGGCGAAGACTGCCAAGACCGCTAGGACCACCAAGCCTGTCGAGAAGGCGCAGGCGGGTGCGAAGAAGGATGAGCCCACTCTGCGTGAGCTCATCTTGGAGGTGCTCACCCAGCACTACGAGCCGCGTATGGCGCGGGAAGTGGCGGCTGAAGTGAAGCAGACTCACCCCGGGCGCAATCCGAGCGACCAGGTGGTGCGCAACGGGCTGAACTCGCTGATCGCGAAGGGTGCCGTGGAGCGCGAGGAGAAGCAGAACTCGGTGTTCTACACGGCGGTCAAGAAGGAGGACGGGTCCAAGGCATTGCCGGAGCCGGAGCCGGAGCCGGTGGAAGCCTGACGGCTTTGCAGCGGGTTGGTGCGGACGTTGGGGTGTCCTGCGCCACGATGTGGCGCCGAACCGGGTGTCGTCATTGGGCGGCACTCACGGCCGATGGCATGGTGCGCAGGGCGGGCCATCCAACGAGGAGCCCTTTTGCGGCCACTGCCCACCGATCAGCCGCACGTGAGATGCGGGCCAGGCAGCCAGGGGTGCGCGAGAGCCGTTTCTCAGCTCCCCGTGACGGTGGCACTGGCCACGGCGCCGCACGAGAGCCGGGTGCCCGCCCTTCGTCACCTCGACCTCTCGTGAGGGTCCAGCCGAGCCCCTTGGCCAGGTCAACACCGGTCCATGCGGACTGCGGCCGAGCAGAGATGCCCGCCCCCGGTCGAACGGGGACGGGCACCAGAGACCTCGTTCAGGCCGGGGTGATGTTCTCGGCCTGGGGGCCTTTCTGTCCCTGGGTGACGTCGAACGTCACCTTCTGGCCCTCCTGGAGCTCACGGAATCCCGAGCTGGCGATGTTGGAGTAGTGGGCGAAAACGTCCGGGCCTCCACCGTCCTGCTCGATGAAGCCGAAGCCCTTTTCGGAGTTGAACCACTTGACGGTTCCGCTGGCCATGCTCGTGCCTCTCAGTCGATGTCGGATCCGCACCACGCGGACCCGGAAGTGATCGTCCTGGTCCTGCACTGCACAGCAAAGCGCCCACGCCTCAGCGTGGGCAGGTACTGCGAACCACGACATCTGCCAGTGACGCTACACGGCGGAACTGCTCGTCACCAGAGAGCAACGATCGCTTTTGGGCGGTTCGGGTTGAGGGACCGTGATCATGCCGCGAGTCCGAGGGCGTTGCCACCTCTCGCCGTTCCGTTCGTCTCGGCGGTCCGACAGCATCGGCCGAGCTCTCCACCGTCCACCGCCTCGAGGACGTGCACGTGCGCGGCCTGCTCACACTCCTTGCCGGTGACGAGCGACTACGGCTCTTCGTCGAGCGCGAACTCGAACTGCTGCAGCGGCACGACAGCGGCTCGACGCTGAACCTCACCGACGCGGTGCGGGCCCTCCTGTGGAACCCGTCCAGCAAGACCGACGCCGCCGCCGGCCTGCATCTGTCCCGGGCAGCCTTTTACTCACGACTGGAGCGGGCCCAGCAGGTCCTCGGTGTGGACCTCGATGACCCGGACATCCGGCTGTCGCTTCACTTAGCGCTGCTCGCACGCGACCTCACCCATGCGGCCAGCTGACGCCCACGGGGTTACTTGTCGGTTCGCCAACGCGCCTGCCGAAGCTCGACGATTCGTCGAAGCCCGACCAGGCGAACGGCCGCGCGTCCTTGTCCCGGTCGCTCATCGGGAGCAGGCGCAGCAGGGCGAACGCGTTCGCCCTGCCCAGGTAAGCCAGTCGCAGCAGCATGGTCGATCATCATGCCGTGGTGATCGACAGCCACGCGAGGGCACTGGCTCAAGCGACCGCCGTGGACATCCCCTGCACCGTGCACACCGGCTTCCACCAGCGCGGATGAGTTTTCGGCAAGGGCAGGTTCGAGGTCGAGGTCGGCCAAGTGGGTGTGCCGGGTCGCGCCGAGGGACGTCCCCTCCAGTGGGCGTCCATGCGGTGGAGGTTGATCGCGGTGGCGCTGAAGACGTGGGCCAGGCCGGTCTTGGCTTGGCCTCGGTAGCGGCTGCGGCGGATGCCGGTGTACAGCAGCGCGGCGAGGAAGACGCGGCCACTCGGGCTGAACCACGCCTTCTTCCTGCCCAGTTGGCGCTCCAGCACCGAGAGTTCATGGCGCAGAGCCAGGATCTCCGCGTCCTTGTCCCGGTCGCCCATCGGCAACAGCCGCAGCGCGGCAAGCGTTGGTAACGGCGTTATTTCGGCACCCGCAACGCCGACACCGACCGCTGGAGCACAGGAAATGTAACCAGAATCCCGGAAAATGTAACCGTCCTCTGGTTACATTTACCCCATGGCTACGGACCTGAGTGAAATGATCGCGGAGCTGCGCTCGGCGGGAGGCGACAGTGCCGACATCGAGGTGAAGTCGGCCGCTGGGGGGCTGCCCCAGTCGCTGACCTCGACGCTCAGCGCGCTGGCGAACCTGCCGGGTGGCGGCACCATCATCCTGGGACTCGACGAGCGGACCGGATTCCGGCCGGTTCCCCTGGCCGACCCGCAGGGGCTGAAGCAGGGCCTCGCGCTCAAGGCCCGCTCGTTCACGCCTCCGGTCCGCCTCACCATCAGCGACGGGCTCGTCGACGGCTGCCCCGTCGTGGTGGCCGCGGTCCACGAGTGCGACCGTTCGGCGAAGCCGTGCAGGGTCACCGCCTCGGGCACTTCCTATCTGCGTGGATACGACGGCGACTTCGAACTGTCGGCCCTCGAGGAGCAGGCCTTCCTCGCCGCACGCCACCCGCCGCTCTTCGACCGGGCACCAGTCGCCGACGCCACCCGGGCGGATCTCGACGAGGAGCTCCTCACCGAGTTCCTTCGGTCGGTCCGGGAGCGCGACCCCCGCGGTCTGGGGCGCTTCACCGATGACGCCGAGCTGCTGCGCCGCGCCGGTGTCACCACCGTCGAGGACACTCCCACCGTCGCCGGCTTGCTGGCCCTCGGCAGCCACCCTCAGCAGTGGTTCCCCCGATTCGTGATCCAGGCATCAGCGGAGCCGCTGCCGGAGGATCCCGTGGGCTCCCGCGCGCGCAACCAGACGACGATCACAGGGCCAATTCCTCGGATGCTCGACGAGGCCCTGGCCTGGGCCCGGCGCACCTTCGACACCACGATCGTGTCCGAACCCGACGGAACCGTCCACGACCGGCCCACCTACCCCTACATCGCCTTCCGGGAGCTGATCGCTAACGCCCTGGTACACCGCGACCTCGACCACTGGTCCGCCGGCCTGGCGATCGAGGTCAGGCTCCGCCGCGACCGACTGGTCGTCTCCAACCCCGGCGGACTGTACGGGATCACCGTGGAACGTCTCGGCCGGGACGCCGTGACCTCGGCACGCAACGCCAGGCTCGTCGCGATCTGCCAGCATGTCCGCTCCCCCGAAACGGGAGCACGGGTCATCGAAGCCCTGGCCACGGGAATCCCGATCGTCACAGCCTCGCTCGCCGAAGCCGGGATCCCTCCTGCCCACTACGTGGACGCGGGCATCCGCTTCACGGTGGTACTGCAGCGCGCAGCGGCAGCCGCGACGCAACCCGAGCTGAACGAAACCGCACTGCGCGTCTACGACGCACTCGCGGCAGGGCCCCAGAGCGCAGCCGAGCTGCAGAAGTCACTGGATCTGTCCGCCCCCAATGTCCGCAAGATCCTCCGCGACCTGCGCAGCCGAGGCCTGGTAGAGCAACTCGGAGGCAGAGGACGGCCGACCACCTACCGGCGCCCGGCGGAATAGCCCATCCCACCAGAGCGAGGGCCGCTGCAACTACTTCCAGTACGGGGTGTGCACGAGCGACGCCCACCTGGCTCCACCGAATCCGCGTCAACTCACCTCGACGACGGCGTCAGAGAGCTGCGATTCCGTCTCAGCCACGACCGCGACTCGGTACGCATCTCGTACTACCTCGCTCCCGGCCACCGGATCGTCCTACTCACCATTCTTCCCGGCCCGGCGCTTGCCGGAAATGTCATCCGTCGAGGTCAGGCTGCGTGTTGGTACTCGTTGAGGATGCCGCCCAGGCGCTCGCGTCTTCGTATGTCGAGGCGGGCGATCTGCCTTGGATCGGCGATAGGCTCGGGCAAGAGGCGCAGCAGGCGGGTGTGCGCGAGGCCCTGGTGAGGCCGATGCGCGTGGAGAACCGTTCGAACTCCCACAGGGCGTGCAGCAGGTGGCGCCGGTTCCAGATCAAGGTGCGGTCCAGCAGCTCGCGCCGACAGGTCCGCACCCACCTCTCCCTGATCGCGTTCATTCGCGGGACCCGGACACCGCTGAGCACGACCTCGAGTGGGTTTTCGCCCGCGACCTGCTGGCCGAGGGCCTACACCGCCCGCCGGTACCGGCGACATCCGCGTCTGGCCGGCACGGGACCGCGGACGGGGAGTGCTGTGTATCGCCCTCAGCACCCCCGAAGGACAGGCCCTGCTCGAGGCCCCGGCACACGCCGTGGAGTCGTTCCTGAAGCGGACCCACGCAGCGGCGCCGCCCGGCACCGAGCACCGTCACTACGACCAGGAAACGGAGCTGTTGCACCTGCTCGCGGAGAGCTGAGCCCCCACTCCTCGGGGGTGCAGCCACCTGAGCCTCGACAGCCGGAGCAACGCAGGCCGAACGACAGGAAGACCGGATCACGCACCGGTGCGGTGCGGGAAAGGAAGTCGAGATGCCGCTGATCAACTATTCCGTACTTCGTGACCTGCTCGACGAGTTCGACACGCTCACACCGCTGCTCAGCAGGGAACCGGACGCCCGGCGGCAACTGGAGGACGTGCAATACATCGTCTGCGTCTACACCGGCCTGCGCGATCCCCAGCAGGCGGTGTCCCAGGCACGCGACCTGCTCAGCCGAGCGGAGGTCGGACGAAGATGAGGCCCGGGCAGGCAGGGGACTGTCAAACAAACGGCCCTGTCTCACATTCGGTGGTGACGGAGAGTCGTGAGGGTCGTTGACATTCGCGTGAGGGATGTCAACGAGCTTGTGCAGACGGTGTTTTCGGGGCTGTCCCCGCTGGTCATCGAGGACGTGATCGACGAGGGTGAGCGGATCGTGGTGCGGGCACGGACTCCGCAGGACATCGCGGTCTGCCCGGTGTGCGGGGCGTCGTCAGGACGCATGCACGGCTATCACCTACGGACGGTGGCCGACGTGCCGGTCGACGGGCGCCGGGTGGTGGTCCGTGTGCGGGTGCGGCGCCTGGTGTGTCCCACGCTCGGCTGCCGCCACACCTTCCGCGAACAGGTGCCAGGAGTCCGTTACCCGCGACGAACCGCCCGTCTGACCAGGCAAGTCAAGGCCGTGGTCAAGGAGTTAGCAGGCCGGGCGGGCGCACGTTTGCTGGGACTTCGCCCTGCGTCGGCGTCACCGCTATGCCACCGTGGTGATCGACGCCGAGACCCATGAGCGGATCGACGTGCTGCCCGACCGCACGGCCGACACGCCTTCAGGCGTGGCTGCGTGCCCATCCGAAAGTCGGGAAGAGCACGGGCGGGAGCGGCGAGGGCTCCGGGAGCGTCAGCACCCCCGCCAAGGCCCTGCTGAAGTTCTCCACGCCGCGCGACCCGGCCGCCCTCGCCGCGTTCATCAACCTGCGGGTTCTCAACCCGGGCACTGGCGGCGCGGCGTGGAGGCCGCCGTCATCTACGCCCGCGAACACGGCGACCTCCGCGTCCCGTTCACGTTCCGCGTCCCGGCCGGGAAGGAAGCAGAGGCGGAAGTGTGGCCGGCCTCGCTCGCCGGGTTCCCACTGGGACAGTGGACCGCCGACGCCCGGCGCTTCTACGCCCGCGGGGACATGGACGAGGACCGCGTCGCCCAGCTGGAGAAGCTCGGCATGATCTGGAGCCACTTCGACGTTGCCTGGGAGGAAGGGCTGACCGCAGCACGCGACTGGGCCGCCGAACACGGCCACCTCCTGGCCCCACTGGACGCCACCTTCCAGGGAGCGGCGGTAGGCATCTGGCTGAAGAATGCGCGGGCCGCCGCCCGGAAGGCTGCCGAGATCGAACAGCGGCGTGCCGAGGGCCTGCCGGTGGAATCGTCGGCCGGGGCGCTGTCGCAGGAGCGGCGCGAGCAGCTGGAGGACATCGACCCCTCCTGGTGCCCAAGCTGGCCGGTCACCTGGCAGCGGTGCTCCCACCTGGTACGGCTGCACCTGGACGAGGGCGGGACGCTCCCCACCACGGCAGGCGAGGTCGTGCGCCCGGGCGAGGATCTGGGGCGATGGGTGAATTCCGTGAGGATCGGGTGGGACCAGCTCACGTCCGTGCAGCAGTGGATGTGCGAACACGTCCTCGGGATCGAACCCGCGACCGAGGAAGAGAAGCCGAAGCCGCGCACGAGCCAGGCAGAGAAGTGGGCGATGCACCTCGCCGCCGCGGCCCAGTTCTTCGAGCGCGAGGGGCACCTTCGAGTGCCGCGCAAGCACGTCGAGCGGATCGTCGCCGGCGGTGGGGCCGGCGGCCGCGACGGCGAGGACCAGGAGCAGCGGGACGTACCGCTGAAGCTCGGAGCGTGGATCGGCAACCAGCGGAGCAGGGCCGCGACACTGACGCCCGACGGATCGAGCAGCTCTCCGCCATCGGCATGCGCTGGACGTAAAGGCGGGGCCCCAGGGGGTGAAAGGAAGCGTGCCTAATGAGCGCGAGACGTTAGCGGTCGCCTCCGCTCATAGTGCCGCTGCGTTCTCCCAGCGACCGGCGGTGAACCGCCCCGGCGTGGGCGCCGGTCGGGGCGGATGGGCGGTCGGCTCGCCCTGCCAGCAGCTTACCGGCCGCAGTTGGGCGGGCGGGTGAACGGCCGCGGTGATGCGGGACGACCGGCCGGACGGCGGCAACTGCATCGACGTAGGCGCGGCCGCCGAGGGCGACCAGCTGGACGACGTGGTGGAGGCCAAGGCGGCCGGCCGGGGCGCGCAGCTGGTCGGGCCGGACGCTGCCGGACTCGCCCATGCCCGCTCATCGCCTGACCCCATTGACGTCCCAAGATTCGAGAACGAACTCATCACCATGCTCATCCGCTACCTCACCGGGTGCGCCGGCCGGGAGCGCGGAAGGGCGCCCGGTGCCCTGATCGCAAGCCGCGGAGCTGGTTGCCCCAGTCATGGGGCAGACCCGGATCTCGCGCTCCAGCTGCCACTCCCGTGTCGCAGCCGGGCGTTCGCTGCCCGAAGCTGGGCCAGCTCCTCGGCCGTACTCCCGTCGGCCTCGCGGTGTTCAGGCGCTGTCTGGGACTCTTCCTTGCGGACCCACGTCCGCAGCGACTATCGAGATCCGCGGCCACCGCTGCATACGTGCGCTTGCCTCCCGCGGCACGATAGAGCGCGACGGCATCCTTCCTGAACTCCTCCGGATACGGAGACTTGTGCCCCACCTGGACATCCCTCCCTGGACCATCAAGATCCATTGTCAGGGGGTCCACTCCAAAGGATCACCCTCAGATCTTGTCCACGCCCATCGCCACGGACACGTCGGCGTTCTTCACGGCGAAGGTTCCGCCGAAGCCGCAGCACTCCTCGGCACCCGGCAGCTCGATCAGTTCCAGCCCCTTGACCGCTTGCACCAGCCGACGCGGCCGGTCGCCCAGACCGAGCATGCGCAGCCCGTGGCACGACGGGTGGTAGGTGACCGTGTAGGGGACGTACGCGCCCAGGTCCGTCACCCCCAGCACGTCGACGAGGACTCGGTCAGCTCGTGGACGCGCGGCACGAGGGACACGGCGGCGCCGGCCAGTCCCTGGCCGCGGCCTTCGGCCAGGAACTGGCTCCGATCCGGGGGGAGTTGTCGCGGACCATGGCGACGCAGGAGCCGGAGGGGCGACGAAGTGGTCGTAACCCTGGAAGGCGCGGGCCGTGCGGCGCACCAGCGGTTCGGTCGCGCGCCGGTAATCGGTGTTGAACTGCGGCTGGCCGCAGCAGGTCTGGGCGGCAGGTCCACCTCGACTCCGAGGCGCTCCAGCACCTTGACGGTGGCGATCGCCGTGGACGGGTAGAGGGCGTCGTTGACGCAGGTGGCGAAGAGAGCAGCGCGGTCAGGTCGGCCACCAGTCCGGCGGCTCTTGCCTGGACGAGGATGTTGCCGAGGGCGGTGGCCTCGGTGGGCCGGGCGATGACGGACAGTCTGGTGGCGTCGGCGTTGAGCTGGCAGAGCAGGTCGTTGCGGGAGCCGCCGCCGAGGTGGATGTGGGTGATGTCGCGGCCGGCGAGTTCACCACCCTCATTACCACCGCGCAGGACGGTCACCTCGCTGGCTGACCATCCAACACAGCGGCCCGGCTTCCCCAGTGCGCAGCGGGGAGCCGGGCGTTTCTCATGTCACCCGGACCCCGCGCATGGGCGGAGCCTCGGCGGATCGAGGAGTGCGTGCGGATCTTGCAGATGCCAGCCGTAGAAGCCCGCGGAGTCGGCCGTGCCTCCGCTCCGAGGCGGGCCAATCGCTCAGTGTGTGGCGGTGTCACCTGAGCTCGACGGAGTACGAGCTTCCGGGGAACTCCCATCCGTCGGTGCCTTCGCCGATGTCCGCCACGATGACGTCGTCGATGAAGTGATCCTCGAACTCGTCGTCGGTGAGCTCGCCGGCAGCCCAGAGTTCCTCGATCTCGTCCCAGTTGCCCCTGCTTGCGTCGATGCGCAGGGGCGCTGCCCGTGGTGTGCCGCGCTCGCGTTCGTCATCGCCTGTCTTGACGATGCCGCTGATCTCGAACTGGCCGTCCTTGACGTGGTCGGGGATCGGGTCGGCGGGGATAACGGCGGCGTTCTCGTAGGCGGTGTGGATGAGGTCGCGGTAGCTGCGGCGGATGTTGTACTCGGGGTCGGACAGCCAGTTGATCAGGGTCTTGGTGGTCACATGGAGACCGGCGTCCTCGAGGGCCTGGTGTCCTCGGTGGGTTGCGGTGAGCTGGCTGAGCTGGGCGTGCCAGTGCCGGGCCTTGTACGAGGACAGCCGGTGCCGCGGGGTGACCTGGGAGCGCAGGAGGTCGCCCAGGGAGCCGCCCAGGGAGCCGCCGCGGCCTGCGGGCCCGGCCATCAGTCGTCACCCTCGGGGATGATCTCGCCGCGCTGAATGTACTTGGCCTTCACTTCGCCGAAGCCGGTCCCGATCCGGTACGTGGCGGGCGGCGTGCCGGGGGGCGTGAAGAAGATGGCGGCGTCGACGTTGCGCAGGGCGATGAGCGTGTGACCTTCCTGGACTGCCTTGAAGGCCATGGTCCAGTGGCGGACGGAGGCCTCGGCGACCATGCTCATGCGCCAGTCGGGCCGCCAGAACGGGGAGCGCTGTTCCTTGCGCTTGGGCCACAGCAGGCGCAGGGCGATGGACAGCCGGGTCTTGTATGCCTTATAGGGGTCGCCGCCGGCCTGGACGAGCTCGGTACGTGCTTGCCGGGCGGCAGCGTAGAAGGGTTTGAAGAGGGACTCGTTGGCCTTCCCGGTCCAGGAGTCGTGGATGGCCGGCGCGGCGCCGAGGTGGCCTTCGCGGACGAGTTTCTCGAGCTGCTTGATGTGGGGGGTGGTGACCCACACGCGGCCTTGGTCGTCGGGCCGCTCGGTGAGCCGTCCCAGAGGGTGCGGCATGTTCGGTTGGTTCCACTGCGGGATGTCGATGAGGTAGATGCCGGCCTGGGTCTTGTCGAACGCTTCGAGGGCGCCTGTGTGCAGGAGCTTGTTCGGGGCGAGGGGGACGGCCGAACAGGCGGACGGGTAGCTGCCGTTGCGGTCGATCAGGCACATCACGCCCTCACCGAAGGAGTCGGGCACGAGGAGTTGGTCTCGCCTGACGCGCTTTCCATTCGCCTTGGTGTGGGCGACGCGTGTGCTGGTGACGTCGGGGTGGACCCAGCGGGGCTCGCCGTCCATGTCCTCGCTGATCAGCGGCCACGGACCGCTGTCCCGTTCCTCGGTGCGGATGACCTTGATCGGGTGCATCTTCGAGCGGTCGACCGCGTCCTTGAGGATCCTCAGGGCGGGGAAGACCGCTCCCTCGGGCTCATCCTCCTCATCCCCCGGCTCCAGACCGTCCCCGTTGTCTTCTTCGTCGACCTCGTCGGGGACTTGCCCACTGTCAGCAGCAGACTGCCGCGTGGTGCCGGCGGACACGGCGGTGCTGTACGCCTGCAACGCGGCAGCGAGGCGGCGTCCCTCGGCGGTGTCCGGCAACTTGGGCGGCGCCGAAGCTGCCTGGGCCAGGGACGGCCCGAGTTCCGCAAGGGCTTCGGGGTCGCCGTTGGTCAGTGCGGTGCGCAGGGCAGCCAGCACATGGGTGACGGAGGCGGTCAGCCCCTGCTGGGCACCGGACGTGTAGGGAAGCGCCGCTTCAGCCAGCTCCTGCTCCACCGCACTGCCCAGGCTCCGCGCGGATCCTTCGCCGCCCGTACGACCGACGGGGGCGGCTTCGGCGTCGAGGAAGCGGGCGTGCAGTAGGTCGGGCCGCAGGTACGCCGAGCCGATCGCGCCGAAGTCGCGTTCCGCGACCGTCACCTGGACCTTGGCAGGGTCAGCGGCGGGGGCGAGCGTCACCAGGACGTCGGCGTCCAGGAGGCCCAGGAGCGTGGGATCGTCGCTGTCCACGACGGCGAGCACCGGGACGTGCAGGGTGCGGGCGAGGCCGGCCAGGACCTGGGAGGCGTCCGGGAGGCGGTTCCCTGACAGCGGCAGGCGGGCGTTGTGGGCGGCCTGGAGCCGGTCCACGACCACGAGCGCCAGGTCTGGGACGTGCGGGGCTGTATCGGCGATGGCCTCAGCGGTCAGGTCGCTGCCGTCATCGATCATCAGCGGCGCATGGACCAGCTGCTGGGCGACCTGCTGCTCGTGCTCGGTGAGGCGGCCCTGCTTCAGGCGCGGGTAGTCTCCCCCGGTCTCCGCGGAGATGATCCGGCGGGTGATGTCGGCCCGGTTCGGTCCCGACGCCGCGTACAGGACCCGGTGGTTGTTGACGAGCGCACTCTGACGTGCGGCGGCCAGCCCCAGCAGGCTTCCGCCGACGTTCGGTGCAGCCGCCACGAGCATCAGCCGGCCCGGCTGCAGACCGCCCGTCGCAGCGTCCAGGCCGGGCAGCCCGAACGTGGGACCACCGGCCGCCGGGCCGGAGGTGAGCACCGCGCCGATGACGTCGCCCAGCGTCGCGAGCCTGCGCGGCGCACCGTCGCGTTCCGGATTGCCTTGGCTGTTCACCGCACCTCCTGCGGGCGCCGCGCCGGTGTGCGCGGCCGGATCGGATGAGAGAGCACCGGAGACGGCGTCGACGGGCAGCAGCACCGCAACCGGTGTGGTGTTCCGCAAAAGAACCTGCGGGTGCCCCTGCGCCGCCAGCGTGACAAGTTCGCCGAAATCCCTCTGCGCGGCGCTGAGCGAGTGGGACGGCAGACCTTCCGGCTTCCGGGCCGCAGGGAGGCGGTCCAAAGGTGCCAGCAGAGCGTAATCCTGCCGCTTGTGGATCCGCGTCGTAACCCCGCCCTCCTCAGCGCTCCTCACCAAGGCGTACAAGGCGTTCCGAGCTTGGGTCGCGTTCATCGCGGCCTCTGCCCGTGGCGACTGACTCACTCACCCTCCCAGAACACTCAACTCCCCATCATGGTATCGGAATCCACTCATTATCTCGCTAAAGTCACCACACTTTCCGTGTAACTCACTCATTTGCGAGGTTCTTCGGTGTGGGTTGACGGACATGGAGCACAGCTCTCCCACGATGCCGACGAGCGGGCCGGGCGACGAACAAACCGGCTCAGTTCTGCGCTGCCGCCTCCTGCTCCTTCTGTCGGTCGGGCGCATCGTTGTACGCGATATGTCCGACCGCGGAGTGGGCCTTGCGCAGGTTGCTGCTGAGTTCACCCGCGAAGTCCCGCGCCTTGCCGGACGACTGGGCGAAGCGCTGAGCAGCTCGTCGAGGGGCTCGCCCCCAGTAGTCGGACATCAGGGCGCCCCTTCTCGTGCAGGCCCTCGACGGACGCCCCGATGCACAGGACTCCGTTGTCCCACGGTCATAAGAGGGATGTCACACCCAAGCCCAAGGTGTTCGAGTACCCCTTGGGCCAGGTGAGATGGCGAAGTGATTCACCACGCGTCGCGGGGGCCGCCACTCCCCGTGGTTCGGCTCTGGTTGGCCGATCGCCGAGCGCACGGTCTCGCACGGCCACGGCTTGCCCACGCATCCATCACAATCCGCCTGCGTCGCCCCATCGATAGGAGCATGCTCCTTCAGGATGCGCTCGTTGGTCTGCTGGAACATCCGCTCATCCCAGGTGCCTTCCCCGATCGGCAGAAGCGGTCAGCGCGAAGGCGTATCGGGCGCGAGCGTTCTCATGGCTGGCCATGGCGCGACCGACACCGTGACGTCCTCGTCGTCCTGGTCGGCGTCCTGATCCGCCTCGGGCTGTAACCGGCTGACGTTGACCAGGCGATCGAGGGGAGCTGGATCGTGTCCGTTCCGCCCGCCGGGGCCAGACGCAGGAGCGTGGACCCACTGACGGTCTCGTGGACAGCCTCCAGCACGGTGAGGACAGCGGCGCCGCCAAGGACAGGGATCTGGTCGCCGGCCTTCAGGACGGCCGCGCCATGCTCTCTCGAAGCCGGCCCTACCGGTGAGGTTCACCGGGAAGCCGAATACGGCGCCCGGGGTGGACACCGGCAGCGGAACCGGCGCATCGAAGCGCGTACCTGGCTTGCTGCCCTGCCCTTGGGCGGGAACATCGCGGCGAGAAAGAGCAGGCTATCTACCTTCTCGGGGTGCTGCAGGGCATACGGCCCGATCTGATCTGGAACGAGGCCGCCGACCAGCCGGCGAGCGTGACCTTCTGAACGTCGTGGCGGTCCCTGATGAACTCGACGACGGTGTCAAGCTCGTGCCAGTCGCTCTGCGAATTGTTCAGCTGGTACGGATACTTCGGGGAGCAGGTCTGCCCCGCACCGGCGCCGCACCTCGAACAGGGACCATCCCCGCGGGTGCGGGGAGCAGCGTCCGATGCCCTGCAAGTCCTTCAGGTACACCGTGACCGGCTCGACGACCGTCCCAGCGGGATCAAGCAGCCGGTACGGCTCCCAGACGTCGCGCGTCTCCAGGAGCGACCCGACCCGCGGTACGACCAACGAGCGCAGATCTCGGTCCTGCCCATCTCTCTCGATCACGGGGCGGGACCATAGTCACGCGCTTCGCGGGCTGTCCGCTGAACTGGGCAAATTCTCCCGGTAGTTCAGTCAACAGGTAAACACCTTGATGATCCAAGACATGCTCGCCGATCCGGAGTGGTCAGACCTCCTGACCAACGAGGACAAACGCGCCCTGACCCCGCGGTTCTGGATGCACATCCAGCCTTACGGTGAGGTACGGCTGAATATGGGCCGCCGTCTTCAGCTCGCCCATCCCGTCTCGCAGGAGCCAGACCCCGAGCCGGCCGCCGCGTAGCCCGACCCCAGAACCTCAGAGGACCCTGGCCACGGCCGGGGTCCTCTGACATGCGCGCATACGGAGCGCCTTCGATCCGAAAGCTACTGGCAGGTTACTTGTCACCTGGTTCGCCGCTCGATAACGGCACCCCTACTTGACGCCGCCCGAGGTGAGACCGGCGATGATACGGCGCTGGAAAAGTAGCACCATGATCACCAGCGGAACGGTGATGACAACTCCCGCCGCCATCTGGGTGCCGAAAGGCGAGTCGAAGCCACTGGAGCCAACGAAACGGGAGATGGCGACCGTCGCGGTCTGACGTTCCTGTTCATTCACCATACTCAGCGCGATGATGAACTCGTTCCAGGCCGCGATGAAGACGATGATCCCGGTGGTGAACATGCCCGGCGCCGCCAGCGGGAGGATGACCCTGCGGAATGCCTGCAGCCGGGTACACCCGTCCACGCGGGCCGCCTCCTCCAGTTCCAGCGGCATCTGCCGGAAAAACACCGTCAGGTTCCACACCGCCAAGGGCAGCGCGAACGACATACTCGGCCCGATCATTGCCTGGTAGGTGTTGACCCATCCGATGTCGGTGAACAGCTTCAGAAGCGGAACCACCAGCGAGATGCCGGGAAACATCGATGTCGCGATGATCACGCTGAGAGCCAGGTTCTTCAGCCGGAAGTCCAGGCGCGCCAGCGCGTAGGCGGCACAGGCGCCAACGAACAGGGTGAGAACGGTCGTCGTACCCGCGACCACGAGGCTGTTGAGCAGCGCGCGGCCGAACGCGTTAGTCGGGTCAAAGACCGCCTGATAGCCGTCGAGCGACAGCGGCGTGGGGAGGGGACTCTTGTCGAAGATGTCCGAGGTGCGGCGCAGACTGGACACCAGCATCCAGTAGAAGGGGGCCAGGCAGTACAGCACGATCACGGCGATGCCCGCCACGGGAAGCCACCGACGTGTCCGGGAATAGGGCGTGGCTGTGGGTATGGGCGTGCTCATAGAACTGTCACTTTCTCGTGCGTACGTGCGGCCCCGTTCGTCGGGCCACCCTTAGGAGGTGTGCCACGGGTCCTCCCCCGCCCGCCGTCGGCCCGCCTACCCGGGCCCATCTCACCGAAGAGGTCCGCGCCGAGTAGCTTGACGAAGGCGTAAGAGACGAGAACAACGTAAAAAAAGAGGATCGTGGCGTACGCTGCCGCGGGGCCGTAGCGCACGGCCGCCGCCTCATCGAAGGCCAGCATCGACAGCGTCTCCACCGACTGCTTCTGCTGTCCGACCAGGATGAAGGGCAAGTCGAACATGCGCAGGGCATCCAGCAGCCGGAAGAGCACAGCCACCAGCAGTGCCGGCTTCACCAGCGGCAGCGTGATCCTCACCAATCGCTGCCAGGCCCCAGCGCCGTCGACCTTCGCCGCGTCGTAGACCTCCTGCGGGATGACCTGGAGGCCGGCGAGCACGAGCAGGCCGATGAATGGTGCGGCCTTCCAGGTATCGGCGATGATTACGGACAGTTGGGCCTGCCACCCTTCGGCAGACCACAGGACCTGGCTGTCCAGCAACGCGTTCGCGACCCCGTCGGACTGGAAGATCCACCGCCACAGAAGGGCGGATACCGCGGTCGGGATCGCCCACGGCACGAGGATGCTGGCCCGCACCAGCGCCCTGCCGCGGAACGCCCGGTGCATGATCAGCGCCATGGCTACGCCGATGACGGTCTCCAGCAGCACGGTGGAGATGGTGAAGAACGTGGTGTTGTAGAAGGCGTTCCAGAACCGTTCGCCAGCCTCACCACCGAAGATGTCGAGATAGTTCTGCACTCCGACGAAGCGTTCACCCTCTACGACGAAGCCGTCCTCGTCGAGGCCCTCGGCGCTGGCGTACAAGGACTGCCGCAGGGCCGAGATCAGAGGGAAAGCGACGACCAGGCCCAGGACGAGGAAGGTGGGCGAGAGCAGCGCCGCGGCGAGCCGTCCGCTCCCGTGAAAGGACCGTTTTTCACCGCGCCTGCGGGAAACGGCAGGACTGCGGAGGGATGGATCAGACAAGGCGGCCTCCTGGTGCCGTCACGGGACCGCCCCGGGTGCGGTTGCCGGTCCGGCACGGCGCACCCGGGACGGCTCGGTCATCATGTGATGAGTACAGCCAGCTTTGCCTGCAGGTCTTCAAGCGCTCTGGAGGAGCTCTTCTTGCCGGTGATCGCGGCGTAGACCTGCTGCTGGATGGCCTGCGTGATGTCGTTGTAGTTGGCGACCTGTGGCCGCGGCACGGCTTGGAGAATGGCCTCGCGCAGCGCCGGGTAGTACGGGCGGCTTTCCACCAGCTCGGGATCGTCGTAGACCGACGCGCGCGTCGGGTCCTGCGACGTCGCGCGTGCGTAGTCCAACGCATTCTCCTCGTTCGTGACGAAGGAGATGAAATCGGCAGCAGTCGCCTTGTTCTTAGCGAAGGCGGAGATGGCCAGTGCAGATCCGCCGAGGCTCGCGGCGCCGGGGCCCTCCTGGCCGGGCAGTGGTGCCACCGCGAACCGGCCGGCAACCTTTGAGGAACCGTCCTTCTTGTTGGCCAGGGCGTACTGGTAGGACCACTGACGCTGGAAGACCAGCTCACCGGCCTGGAAGGCCCGCCGGCTCTCCTCCTCGGTGAAAGTCACTGCCTTTTTGGGGATAGTGCCGTCTTTGAACCCTTCGACGAGGAAGTCGAGGCCGGCCCGGGCCTCGGGCGTATCGACGTCGGGCAGTCCATCGGGCCCGATGATGTGACCACCGGCGGAGTGGACCGCATCGGCGAAGTTCACGGTCAGGCCCTCGTACTTCTCGAACTGTCCTGCGTAGCAGCTCATCTCTTTCGCCTCGGGCAGGTCGAGCACCTTGCCGCAGGCGTCCTTCATCTCGGCCCACGTCCGGGGCGGTCCGTCGACGCCGGCCCGGTCCAGGAGGTCCTCGCGGTAGTAGAGCAGGCCCGCCCCGCTGGTCCACGGGACACCGTAGAGCCGGCCCTGGTACTCGGACGCCGCAACCGTCGGCGACAGGAAGCCGGACAGGCCGAACTCCTCGCGCGGCAGCTCGGCCACCCACCGATTCGCGGCGAACTCCGCCGTCTGGACCACGTCAAGGTAGAGCACGGTGAACGCGTCCGACTTGGTCCGAGCGTTCTGTATCAGCCGCTCCCGTGCACCGTCTGCGGACTCAGGGAGTTCGACAATCCTGACCTTCTGGTCGGGATGCGCGTCGTTCCACTTGCTCACCAGGCCCGGAAGCTGGCCCGAGGTGTCCTTGGCGGTGGCGAAAGTGATCGGCCCACGGCCCTCCAGTGCCGCCCGTCCGTCCGCCCCCCCACCTTCCGGTTCGCTGGTGCCACAGGCGGCCAACCCCACCACCATGGCGATGGAAAGGCCGTAACGCAGCCTTCTGTCGTATCTCATCATCAAACTCCTTCCGCCGGGACTCCGGCGCCGGGGCCGGGGATCAGCCTTTCGCGACGACAGGCCCGGCTCAGATGAGCGTGGCTCCATCGGATACGGGAACGCCCTGATCCTCCGAGGTTTAACGTTCTACATGCGCGGCGGGCAAGGGTCAAGGCTCGTGCGATCGCCAGGAGACCTCGTACAGAGGTGACATCAGGGCAGGTCCTGCAGCCCCGGGGCCGGGTGGGGACATTTTGGGGTTATTGATCCGAAACGGTAGGTGTTCTGGGTCGTTGATCCCTGCGTGAGTGAACTGGTGGGGGATGCACGGCAGTTGTCGCCGTCGGCGCAGGAGGCCCTTCGACTGCGGGCGGTGGCCGCGTTGGTGGCGGGCCGGACTCGTGAGGATGTCGCGGCGGTGTTCCAGGTCTCGCTCAAGGCGGTGGACAACTGGTGGGCGAAGTGGCTGGCCGGCGGGCGCGAGGCGCTCGTAGCCCGGCCGCGTGGGCGCAGGGTCGGCGAGCATCAGGTTCTCGATGCGGTCGAGCAGCAGGCGATCCGGCAGGCGTTCTGGATCACCGTCCCTGTGACCTGGGGCTGGCGGGGCAGCTGTGGACGCGGGCCGGGGTGGGGGATCTGATCGCGAAGCTGTACCGGGTGCGGCTGACCGACCAGGGTGTGGGCAAGTATCTGCGCCGCTGGGGGCTGTCCTTCCGGCGCCCGGACAAGCGGGCCGTCGAGCAGGACGCGGAAGCGGTCCGCGTCTGGCGGGAGGAGACCTGGCCGGCGATCCGGGCCAGGCGAAGGCCGAGGCCGGGGAGGTCCTCTTCGCCCACTAGGGACTGTTCCAAGTTCGGATCATGTGGTGGGGCGGAGGCTGCGGAGCCAGATGACCGCTCCCCGCAGGTGGAGTCCGGCGAGGTAGCTGGCCGGGGTCTTGTCGTAGCGGGTTGCCAGCCCTCGCCACTCCTTTGTTTATCCCGCGCTCGACGGTGTTCCGTTCCTTGTAGAGCTCGGCGTCGTATGAGACCGGACGGCCTCCCTTCGAGCCCCGCTTCTCGCGGTTGGCGGCCTGGTCCACCTTCTCCGGAATCACCGCTCGGATCTGGCGTCTTCGCAGGTAGGCGCGGAGATGCCCTCCTGGCGGAGCAGGACCCGAAGGCCCTCGTGGCTGATGTCGTCGACCACCCCCTCGGCGACCAGGAAGTCAGCCAGCTTGGCCAGGCTCCAGGTCGAGAACGGCAGACCGTGCTCGGCCGGCTTGGACTTGGCGATCTTCTTGATCTCGCGCCGCTCGGGCAGCGTGAACGATCTCGGCCTCCCGCCCTTGTACTTGGGGTAGAGGGAGTCGAAGCCGTCAGCGTTGAAGTTGTGGATGACGTCTCGGACCCGGTCCACGCTGGTGAACGTCACCTCGGCGATCTTCGCCGCAGGCATGCCCTGCGCGGACAACAGCACCATCTGGGCCCGCCGCCAGGTCACCACCGACCCGCTGCCTCTACGGATGATCCGCAGCAGGCGCCGCCCCTCGTCGTCATCGATCCCCCGGACGCGTACTCGCTCAGCCACCAGCACAGCTTCCCTGCCGCGCGCTGCCAGCGAGTGTCATTCCGTCGGCGTGCCGATCCGGAGCCGGTTGCCGTCAGGGTCGCGCAGCTCAATCTCACGCGCCCACGGAGCGTCGTGCGCCTGCACACCGAACTCGGAAGCGATGGCCTCGACATCACGAATTCGGAGGTAGACCAACGTGTCGGGGCGGGCGTCGCCCTTGTGCTCCGACAAGAACAACCGCACCCCGCCCCGGGCGACCTCGACGAATACGGGAAATCCCGGTTCGAAGCGGTGTTCCCACTGCTTGGCAAAGCCCAGTCTCTCGTACCACGCGACCGCCGCCACAGCGTCCTCGACGCGAAGAATGGGAATGACTTCCTCGTTCATGCAGCCCATCGTCGCAGACCACCCGACAGGGCGAACGTTGCCTGATGCGGCACTAGCGAAAAGGGTGTGACGAGCGAGGCTCGCCGGGCGGAGCCCGTTCGCGATGGGCGACTCGGGCACGATTCCAATCCCTGTCGACCTCAGCGGCGGCGATTCCCGCAAGGAGGGCCAGGGCGTGAACCTCGATCGCATCGACAGACGTCGAAGCAAGCTCTTGCTTGAATGGGAGACCGCCATGTCCCGAGTCCAGCTCGCCCTGCGTGTCGCCGACCTTGAGGGCTCTGTCGCCTTCTACTCCAAGCTGTTCGGGGCCGAGCCCGCCAAGCGGCGGGAGGGCTACGCCAACTTCGCCATCGCCGAGCCCCCGCTCAAGCTCGTCCTCATCGAGGGCGAGACCGACGAGAAGACCCGCCTCGACCACCTCGGCGTCGAGGTCGCCGGCACCGAGGAAGTCACTGCCGCCACCGAGCGACTGAAGGAGGCAGGTCTGGCCACGTTCGAGGAGAACGACACCTCCTGCTGCTACGCCCTGCAGGACAAGGTGTGGGTCACCGGCCCCGGCGAGGAGCCTTGGGAGGTCTACGTCGTCAAGGCCGACGCCGACACCCTCGGCAAGAGCACCGACAGCGCCCCCGAGGAGTGATGCGGCACGGCCGCCTGCTGCACCCCCGAGGAGGAGGCCGTCGATCCGACCCAGACACCGGCCGACGCGAAGGCCGCCGCTGGCTGTACCTGCGGCAGCTGACCCCGCGGTCGTTCCCGCGGGTGCGTCGTCAAGGTGACCGCCGCTCGCAGGAGGTGGCGTGGCCGATGCCTCGTCGGAGCGGACCCGGTAATGCCGGGCAGGAGGGGGACATTCAGGGTTCGTCCGGCACCTGGCAAAGACCGCTCTCCAAGCACGGGCAGCTGCGGCATTGCCGCGCGGCCCGGCCGGGTCAGCGGCTTCCGTACCGCATCTCGCGGGGACTCAGCCCGAAGCGCTGCCGGAACGCGGTGCTGAGCGCGCTCGCGGAGGAGAAGCCCGACGCGTACGCCAGATCGTTGATCGTCATGTGCTCGAACTCCGCGCACCGCAGCCGGTCCCGCACCAGCCGTAGCCGCTCCTCCCGGATCAGTTCCCGGGGGGTGGTCCCCACGCGCTGCAGCGCGAGCTGCACCTGCCGCAGCGACCACCCCAGCGCCTGCGCCATCTCCGCGCCGGTCAGCTCCGGATCGGCCGCGTGCCCGCGTACGTAGCGACGCACCATCGCTTCCACCTGGGCCAGATGCCCCGGCGCGTCCGGGCGGTCGTCACCGACCGCGAGCATGCACAGCAGCTCGACGATACGGTCGGACACCGCGTTGAACTGGGGGTCGGTGAGGTCGTCGCGCTCCTCGTACAGGCCGTTCAGCATGGAGCCCACCACGCGGCCCAGGCCCCTCCTCAGATCCAGCCCGGCCGCCAGCGGCGATTTCCGGTTCATTGGGCCGTCCACCTCGTGCGCCGGGATCGTGAAGATGAACGCGTCCGTGGACGCGCTCTGGAGGCACTCGAAGGGTGCGCCGAAGCTGACGAGGGCGCCGGTCCCCGGCGTCAGCCGTGCCTCCTGGTCGTCCTGCCGCAGCACGATGTCTCCGCTGAGCGGAAGCAGGAGGCGGTAGTTCTCGTCCGGGTCCTGCCGCACCTGACGTGTGGTCCGGGTGTACTCGATCTCGTCCGACCAGAACCTGACGAGTTGATAGGCGTCAGTGTGCTGGCGGATCGTCTCCCCGCGGAAGTTGTCTGCGCGCGAATATCTGCAGCCCATCCGGGACTGATACGACGCGATGTGCTCGCGCCAGAGTTCGGCGCGCTCACACGGTGCCACGTCCCCGGTCGACAACGACTCCACGCTGTACATTCCCGCGGGCACCGAAACCCCCTCAGTACTGTGTGAATACTCAACTAGCCTTGCAATAACGGCAGTTACGGGCGCGCAGTATATTACAGCCTCCCGGTCTCCGGTGGATTCCGTGAAACCCACACACATTCCGGGCCACGCGGGCGCTTCGTCTGCTGACAACTTCCTTGCGTGCGTGAGCAAGTGTGGGTGTGCGCGCTGGTCTACCGTCGGCCGCCCCGCCATCTCACGCCTGCCTCGAGGACTCCATGACACAACACATACCGGAGGCGGTCTTCTGGTGCCTGGCCGTCGGCCTGCTCGCCGTCACCGTGCTGCTGGTGCGCCAGCGAGGGATCACCACGATCGTGCGCGAGCGGAACGTCGAGTTGGCGGACGGCCTACGGGCCCGTGACGAGGAGGTACGGCAGCTGGTCTGTGTCCGGCTGCCCGCGCTGGAGGATTCACCGCACCCGTCGACCCCGCAGCCGTCGACCCCGGAGACCGGGCTGCTGCTCGACGCGAGGCTGACCGGCACCGACTTCGCGAAGAGTCTCGAAGACGTCGTAGAACGGTTCTCCAGCGCGGTCGAGCACGCGCAGACCCGGGCCGACCGTTCGGCGAAGGCCGCCCTGAAGACGTCGATGCGCTCGATCCAGGCCCTGGCGAACGAGCAGCAGGTGTCGATTTCCCAGATGCAGGCGCGGCACGACCACCCCGACGTGCTGCGGGACCTGCTGGAGATCGACCACGCGAACGCCCAGTTCGGCCGCCGCGCACAGGCCATCGCCGTGCTGTGCGGGTCCTGGCCCGGACGGCAGCGGGCCGCCTCCGCGCTGACCGAGGTGGTACGTGGCGCGAAGTCACGCATCCGCGACTACCGGAGAGTGCACCTGCACGGACAGGTCGACATCGGCATCGAGAGCCGGGTGGTTGAGCCGGTGGTCCTCACGGTCGCCGAGCTGCTGGACAATGCCGCGCGCCACTCGCAGCCCAACACGACGGTCGAGGTCAGCATCAAGTCTGTGCACAACGGCGCGTGCATCGTGGTCGATGATGCGGGCGTCGGCATGGACGGACAGGTGGAGGAGCGTGCCTCCGTGCTGCTTTCCAGCCGGCAAGCCGTGGATGTCACCCGGCTCGACGACCCTCCGCAGTTCGGTTTCGCCGTCATCGGAGTGCTCGCCGCCCGGTACGGGTTCAGCGTGTCCGTCGACACGCACTCGCCCTACGGAGGTGTACGTGCCGTGGTGTTCCTCCCGGCTTCGCTCCTCACTCACGTTGACGCCGCCGCCGCGCCTGAGCCCTCGTCCGTACCGGAGCCCTCACCCGCACCGCACCGTACGTCCGCGCCTACGCCTGTGCCCGCACCGCTGCCCGCGGAGGCAACCACGGCCGGTGGGCTGCCGAGGCGGCGCCGCCGGTCCCCGAAGCAGCCGACGCCGGAGCGGCCCAAGGCCGTGCGGTCCGAGGCTGTGCAGTCCGCGGACGGCGCCGACCGGTCGGCCGAGGAAACCGCCCACCGTATGGGCGCGTTCGCGCGCGGCACCCGCTCCGGCCGCGCCGCCCAAAACGATGAAGGGAAGACACAAGGATGATCGAGCCCATGACCAACGAGCTGAGCTGGACGCTCGATGAGGTCCTCAAAGTGCCGGAGGCGCGGCACGCGATCCTGCTCTCGGCCGACGGCATGCTCCGGGCCCACTCCGCGGACATCGCCAGGGACGACGCCGAGCGGCTGGCCGCCGGGCTCTCAGGTGTCCAGTCGATCAGCCGCAGCACGGCGGAGTTCTGCGGCGATCAGGACACTCCGTGGCGGCAGACTCTGATCGAGTTCGCGCACGGGTACGTCTTCCTCGTCGCCGCCGGTAAGGGCGCCTATCTCGCGGTCTCCACCACCGAGAACGTGGACATGGAGGCGGTCACGTACCGCATGCACAAACTGGTCGACCGGCTCGGCAGGGAACTGACCAGCCCGGCCCGGCAGGACACCGGCAGCCCGGCATGACTCCCCGCAGGCGCCGCCCCGAAGGAGGGCTGGTGCGGCCGTACGTGGTCACCGACGGACGCGCCTACCCGACCCGCAACACTCTGGATCTGGTCACTCTGCTGATCGGCACCGAGGACCTGCCGCTGACCGGTATGAGTCCTGAGAACGGTCGGCTGATGGAGCTGTGCCGGCCCGGAGCCCTTTCGGTCGCCGAGGTGGCCGGACATCTGTCACTGCCGGTCAGTGTCGTCAAAGTGCTGATCGCCGACCTCATGGACAGCGGCCACATCGTCACCCGCGCGCCCATCCCGTCAGCCCGGCCTTCCGAGGCCCGCATCCTCCAGGAGGTGCTCGATGGCCTCCGCTCCCTCCTCTGAAGACGTCTATCTGCGGCGCAGTGTTCAGACAGCAGTCAAACTCCTGATCGTGGGGCACTTCGCGGTCGGCAAGACCACCTTTGTCGGCAGGCTGTCCGAGATCCGGCCGCTTCACACCGAAGAGGTCATGACGCAGGCCGGGGCCCTCGTCGACGACCTGGCGGGGACCAAGGACAAGACGACCACCACGGTCGCCATGGATTTCGGCCGACTCACCCTCAGCGACCGCCTCGTGCTGTATCTCTTCGGCACCCCCGGACAGCAGCGCTTCACCCGGTTGTGGCAGGACATGACGCAGGGAGCGCTCGGCGCGCTCGTCCTCGCCGACACCCGCCGCCTCAGCCAGTCCTTCGACGTCATGGGGGTTCTGGAGGAGCTCGACCTGCCGTACGCGGTGGCCGTCAACCAGTTCGACGACGCTCCCGCATACGGCATCGCCGAGATCCGCGAAGCCCTCGATCTGCTCCCCGAAACACCCCTCGTACGGTGCGACGCCCGCGACCGGTCCTCGTCCGCCCGGGCGCTGATCACCCTCGTCGAATACCTCCAGTCCCGCAACAGCGCACCACGCCCCCTGGAGCAAGCGTGACCTTCTCCCAACCCACTCCCGAGCACTCCACACACGACTCCGTGCCACCGCCGGGCTGCCCGGCTCACAGCAGCGATCGCCCCGATCACACCGGCGACTGCGGCCCCTCACGCGAGCCGCTGTACGGCCCGGGCTTCGCCGCCGACCCGGCCGCCGTCTACGGGCGGCTGCGCGCGGCCGGACCGACCGCGCCGGTCGAACTGGCTCCCGGCGTCCGGGCCACGCTCGTCACCGGCTACGACGCCGCCCTGTACGTGCTGCGCAGTACGGAGACGTTCTCCAAGGATCCCCGCCGCTGGCGCGATCTGGCGGACGGCACCATCCCCCCGGACACCCCGGTCGCGCCTATGATGGCGTACCGGCCGAACGCCCTGTTCACCGACGGGGAGGAGCACCGCCGGCTGCGCGAGGCGGTCACGGACAGCCTCGGCCGCGTGGAGCCGAACGCACTGCGCGGTTACGTCGAGCAGAGCGCCGACACGCTCATCGACCGGTTTGCATCGGACGGGAAGGCGGATCTGCTCGGCGCATATGCCCAGGTCCTGCCGCTGCTGGTGCTCAACCAGCTGTTCGGCTGCCCGCCCGACTACGGCGACCGACTGGTCGAGGGCATGTCCGGGATCTTCGACGGCGTGGACGCCGAGAAGGCGAACGATCTCCTCACCCGGACCCTGATCGACCTGGCAACCCTGAAGCGCGAGAAGCCGGGGCACGATGTGACGTCCTGGCTCATGGCCCACCACGCGGAGCTCACGAACGAGGAACTCGTCCACACCCTCGTCCTGCTCTTGGGCGGCGGTACCGAGCCCGGGCAGAATCTGATCGCGAACAGCCTGCGGCTTCTGCTCTCCGACGACCGGTTCGCGGGCAGTCTGTCGGGCGGCAGCCTGCCTGTGGAGGACGCCCTCGACGAGGTGCTCTGGACCGACCCGCCCATGGCCAACTACGCCGTGCACTTCCCCGTCCACGACGTCACGTACCAAGGGACGCTGCTGCGCAAGGGCGAGCCCCTCGTCATCAGCCTTGCCGCCGCGAACACCGACCCTGCCCTGACGGCCGATCAACGTACGGGCAACCGGGCCCATCTGGCCTGGAGCGCCGGTCCGCACGCCTGCCCGGCGCAGGGCCCGGCCCGGCTGATCGCGGCGGTGGCCGTCGAGAAGCTCCTCGACCGCCTCCCCGATGTGGAGCTGGCCGTGCCCGTCGAGGAACTGACCTGGCGCCCCGGCCCCTTCCACCGCGCGCTAGCCGCCCTCCCGGTACGTTTTCCGCCCGCCGGCGGCTCCGGCCCCGAGGGGCCTGCCGTGCCTGCCGGGAGCCCGGAGCGGACTCCAACTCCATCGGCAGCTCCCGCAACTTCGGCGACTCCGGCGCCCAAAGGCCCGCAGCGCGTGTGGTCCTCGCTGCGGGCCTGGTGGCGGGGGGAGTGATCGAACGGGAATGATCGGAGGCGACTGACTCAGGAGAGGCGTACGGGCAGGGCGCGATGTCCGTTGGAAATGAAGGAGTCCACAGGCCGCAACTCCTCCTGCGGCACGGCAAGGGCGAGGCCGGGGAACCGCTCGAAGAGCGCCGGCAGCGCGATACGGGCCTCCATGCGGCCCAGCGGAGCGCCGAGGCAGTGGTGCACGCCGTAGCCGAAGGCCAGGTGCTCCTTGTCGAGCCGGGTGACGTCGAAACGGCCGGCGTCCTCCCCGTACTTCCCGGGATCGCGCCCGGCGGCGGCGTACGCGGCCAGGATCGCCTCACCCTTGCCGATCACCACCCCGTCGGGACCGCCCAGTTCACTCAACTCCAGGTCCTCCACGGCGTACCGCAGCGGCAGGCTGGCGACCGGGGCCTGCACCCGCAGGGTCTCCTCGATAACGTCGTCCCACTTGGCACGGCCCTCGCGGACGTGCGCGAGCTGTTCCGGGTGGGTGAGCAGGGCGTGGATGGCGTTGTCGATGAGGTTGACCGTGGTCTCGTGGCCGGCGCTGATCATCAGCACGAGCGTGTCGAGCAGTTCCTGAGCGCTCAGTCGGGTGTCGCCCTCGTCGTCGCGCGCCGCGATGAGTCCGGAGGTCAGGTCGTCAGCGGGCAACTCCCGCTTGAGGATGACGAGTTCTCCCATGGCCGCGTAGAGCCTGGCGTAGTTGTCGGTGACCTCTTCCGGCGTGGCGGAGGTGTGGAAGACGCCGTCCACGGCGGCGCGCAGCTCGGAGCCCTTCTCCTCGGGCAGCCCGAACAGCTCACTGATCACCTGGATCGGCAGCGGATAGCAGAACTCCTCGCGCAGATCGACGGGTTCACCCTTCGGTAAGGCCTCGGCGATCCGGTCGAGCAGCCCCTTGGTGATCTCCTCGATACGAGGCTGCAGCGCGGCGCTCCGACGCGCGGTGAACGCCTTGGAAACGAGAGTACGCAGCCGTTTGTGCTCACCGCCGTACGCCGTGAACATGTTCTGCACCGCGACCCAGGTGAACAGCGGCCACTCCGGGGAGATCTCCCCGTTGATCCACACGGGCCAGTGACGCCGCGGGTCCTTGGACACGCGAGGGTCGGTGAGCAGCCTCTTGAGGAGCTCGGTGCTGCTGACCGCCCATGCTTCGACGCCGTCGGGGAGCTCGACGCGCGTCACCGGTCCCTTCTCGCGTATGCGGTCGGCTTCTCCGTGGATGTCGCTGCCGGTGGGGTCTATCACTAAGCGGGACTGGTCCCCCATCAGAGGCCTCCATGATGCTCGAACTCCAATACGACACATCACGCTAAGCCGTCGTAGGGCTTCGGAGTGAGACCACACCGCACACGCTGCGTGCGGGGGGAACTTCCCTACGCGTACGCATAAGTGGCGGCCCCCATCGCGTCCTACGGTCACTGCATCTGATGGGAGAGCCGGTGAGAGCGCCATGACAATCAGCAGAGCCCAGCAGTGGGTGCAGCCGTACGGCGTGGAGGTACGGACCCTGCCCGCCGGGCGATGGTGGGACGCCGTACGCGTGCCGGTCAGCCTCGGAGTCCGCGCCCTCGAGCACCTCGGACACGATACGGGGGCTGTGATCAAGGACGGGTACGGCAGCGTCCTCTACTGGCTGATCCGGCCGACTGCCGCCGACCACTGGCGGTTGCCGCAGGTCCAGGTGCTCGGGCCTGGTTGTCACGTGGCGGTTCCGGCCCAGCACCGTACATATGGGCCGGGGCTCTATTGGCGCGTCCCGCTGACCCGCCAGCGGTATCGGACAGGCCCGGAGCCACTGCACTTCGCGCTCCGGGCGGCGCTGGCCGACGCCTCCGGACCGCGTCACCTGGCACGCGTCTGCTGTCGCTGCGAGCGCAGCACCGAGGCACCGGTCCTCGTGCGCGTCATCGAGCCCCGCCCCAATACCGCCAGGGCGGTGTACGCCTGCCCCGACTGCGTGCCTCACTGCCCGGTAGGACCAGGCCAGTTGGAGTAGTACATTCCGCGAGATGAGACGTCCTGTGCGAGACAGCGACGCCACGTTCGCCGACGTACAGGCCCAGCCCGACAACGAGACGGACGCAGCAGGCTCCGCACCCTCCTCCCGTCCCGCGCTGGGCGCCCCACGCATCCGCAGTGATGACCGTTGGTCATCAATGCCCGCCGGCCCGCGGGCACTGACGCCGGCCGCCAGCGATCCTCCGGGGGCACACTGGAGACAGGGCCCCGTAAGCCGTGAACCAAGCTGTGAGGTGGCCGATGAGCACTCTCGAAGAACAGATCGACATCGGTGTTCCGATGGATGTGACCTGGGACTGCCTCCACCGCGTGGAGACCTGTCCGCAATTCCTGGAAGGAGTACGCGAGGCTCGTTCGGGGGCGGGCACCGGGCGCACCTGGACGTCGACGCGGGCGGCCGGGCTCAGGAGTCCGAAGCCGAGGTCACCGACCATGGCAGACTCGGCCGACTCGCCGGGCCCAGCTACCCCCTGCTTCTGTCGTCCCGCTGCGACGGGACGACGGTGCGGGTCTCACACCCGCACGCGGATCATCAGCGCCTCGTGGCGCACGGTCTTTCACCTCCACTCGGTTGTGTAGCGCCTCGTGGCGCACGTGTTCAAGATCGAATTTGCGCAGGAATGCCTGCCAGAGCCGGTCCACATCCACGGCGGTGGCGCCGGTGACTGACCACCACAGCCACACTGGCCTGGGACTGCGGTCACCACGCAGGTGGTCGACCTGAAGACGGATGACCGTGCCTTCGATGACCGGCAGCTGTCCTTCGGGGTAGTGGCCCACGCCGAGCGCCGGACCAGCAGCGGGTGCAGACTGTCCCAGGCAGTGGCGACGGCCTTCCCGTAGTGGGTGGTGTCGGTCACCGTGGTGACGGACGGGACAGGCTGGGTGGCCGGATCCTCGAACCTGAACTCCGCCCCGCGCTTGGGCTTGCGCCCGCGTTTGCCCGCCGGCCGGGGCGGGGGCGGGAAGTACAGGACGCGGTCCGACCGCATCCGGCCCAGCAGCTCGACGGGCAGGTCCGTGAGCAGGAAAGCCAGGCGGGTCACGTCATAGCCGGCATCAACGACGACCCGGACGGGCGGGTCGCCGATCTGCCACTGGCCTGCCACATACAGCCGCTGGAACACTTCCCGGACCTGGGCGGCGGTGACGGTGATCGCGTCGTCCCACGGACACAGCCGGACCACGTCCAGCATGGCAGTCCACGACGTTCGCCCCGGCTCCAGGGCAGCGACGAAGGAACAGGGCCACCCGGAGATCATCTGGGCCGAGCCCCTGCCCCGACCGTATATGTGGCAGAACAGTCGGTCCGGGCTGGTATTCGCATCCGGCCGCAGCCAGTTGCTGACAACGACCGCCAGGACCAGCCGCCCCTCTGCCGTCCGGGGAAGCGGCAGTCCTGCCAGCGCCCTGCGCAGCCGAGACAGATCCAGATGCCCGCGGTTCAGTCCGCCGTACAACGCGCCATGCCCGCGGCGGTGCTCAGGCGCCAGGGACAGCTCGACCAACGTCTTCACCGGACCGTCCGCACACAGCAAGGCGTCACTCAGCTCGAACAACGCGTCGGGCCGCTGGGTCAGGCAGGCATAGAACTCCGTCCGGACGCATGACAGTTCGGCAAACGCATCCCGCGAACTTTCCCGCTGCAGCAGACTCATTGCTACGGCCTTCGTACTGGTCAAGTGCCTCTGTGACGGAGCACAGGATCAGGCGAAGGCCGCTCTCACGTCAGGCACTCAGCCGAAAACGTCAGCAAGTTCGAGGCCATGTTCGACCACAGACGATAAACGCCAAGCTCAGGGGGCCTCCCGCCGATCAAGGGCGGACAGGCTGGGCCGGACGTCGCGGACCGGACAGCACATCGGCGAGAGGCCCTCGGGGGCTTTCGGCACGGTAGTCGACGGGCGTCGGCATCGCCTTCCGCGGAACCCGCCTGCGCCCAGGGCTCGCGAACCTCCGCGCCGGGTGCCGGTGCCCATCGGGCCGGCGCTCATGCTGGGCAACTGCACATGGCCGGATCGCGGCGGTGTCCGCGAAGCTGACCACCACGAGCGACCCGGCGCCGTCGCCGGCAGGGGACGCGGTGAGCTCCCCCGACTCCGCATTCACTGCGCGCACCCGTGCCCGCGGGAAGGACTGTCATGCACCTTGACTCCGAAGCGCTCCACGCGGCTGTGACCCGCAGAGCGATCCGACGACTGCTGCCGGTACTCGGCCTGGCCTATTTCATGTCGTACGTGGACCGCACGAACGTGGCGCTGGCGAAGACCCAGCTGGAGGCCGACATCGGCATCTCCGCGGCCGCGTACGGGCTCGGGGCCGGAGTGTTCTTCATCAGCTACGCGCTTCTCGAGGTTCCCAGCAACCTCATGCTGTACCGCATCGGAGCCCGGGCCTGGATCGCGCGTATCGCTGTGACCTGGGGACTCGTCTCCGCAGCGATGATGTTCGTCCAGGGTGAGCTGTCGTTCTACCTCCTTCGCTTCGCTCTCGGGGCAGCGGAGGCCGGGCTGTACCCGGCCCTGATGTACACCGTCACGCTCTGGTTCTCACAGCGGCACCGTGTGAAGGTGGTCGGCCTCATCTACACCGCGCCTGCCCTGGCCATCATTCTGGGCGCCCCGGCGGGCGGCGCGCTGATGAGCCTGGACGGCGCCGCCGGGCTGCACGGCTGGCAGTGGATGTTCCTCGTCGAGGGTCTGGTGACGGTCGCGGTCGGTGTCGTCGTCTGGTTCGCGCTGCCCAGCCGCCCGCAGGACGCCCGTTGGCTGTCCCCGGACGAGGCCGCCCTGCTGTCCGAGCGTGCGGCCGGCGCACCGTCTCCGCACCGCCTGCGGGGCAATCTGAAACTGGCCTTCGGCCGCCCGGTCGTGCTGATGCTCGCGGCGGTGTACTTCGTGAACCAGCTCGTGGCGTCCGCCGTCGGATTCAACCTGCCGTCGATCGTGGAAGGGCTCGGAGTCGAGGGGGCGACGAACATCGGCCTGGTCACCGGCAGTATCGGCCTGGCCGTCCTCGCTGGCGTGCTCTTCTTCCCCTGGCTGCACGGACGGATCGGCAACGACACCGGGCTGATCGTCCTGTGCGCCGTCGCCAGCACCGCCGCGATGGCCGGATTCCTGACCACGGACGCGGTCGCGGCACAGTTCACGCTGCTGTTCGTCGCCAACTTCTTCCTCATGGGCACGCTCCCCATGTTCTGGTCGGTGGCCATGTCGCGGATGTCGGGTCTGATGGCTGCCGTCGGGCTGGCGTTCATCAACACGATCGGACTCCTGGGAGGCTTCTTCGGCCCCTTCGCCTTCGGCATGATCGAGGACCGCACCGACGGCTACCGGGCCCCCTTCGTCTTCGTCGTGATGGCCGGAATCGTGGGAGCCGCCCTCGCCATGGCCCTCAAGCGGCTGGTGCGCCAAGAGGACCGCACGCGTCCGAGGACGGTCGTCCCGGTCGGGAAGTGACCTGCCTCCAGCCGCACCTCGCGGGCCCGCGGGAATCGTGGTCGACAACCACGTTCCCCGCGGGCCGCACGCGTGCCTATCCTGCGCTCATGAACGACGAGCCGGCCCTGCGCCGGGATCTGGCCTTGACGCTGCTCGGCGACGTCGACGGGCTCATAGAGCGCCTCGCTGCCGACATCTGCGCGCACAGCTCCCGTTACGCCAGCGGAACCCCGGTCTCCCACGAGGACCTCCAGCGGACCCTGCGCGGCAACATGGAGATCGCCCTGCGCGAGTTCGGCCAGATACCTGACGGCAGGCGCCGCTTCGAGACGGTGGCCGCCGCGAACGGGAGGCTCCGCGCGGAGCAGGACATGCCGCTCGCCACCGTGCTGCAGGCCTACCGCCGCGGGGGGCGGGTGCTGTGGCAGGCGATGGCCGACTGGATGCGTGACCGGTCGCCCGCCCAGCAGCGCCTCGTCGGAGACATGGCCGGTGCCGTCTGGGAGACCATCGACCGGTTCTCGTCCGCGATGGCGGACGCCTACCGCCTGCGCACGCTGGAACTCCAGCACCGCGAGGCCTCCCGCCGCAGCGCCCTCTTCGAGGCGCTCCTGGACGGCCGCGCGGGCGATGCCGCGGTGGCCGGTGCGGCCGCCACGGCCCTGGGTGTGCCCCGGCAGGACCGCTACGCGGTGGTCGTCATCGCCCAGGACACCCACGACGCGGCGTCGCCCCCCGACCCGGCGCCGGCTCTGGAGACCTGGGGCATGTGGTCGTACTGGCGGCCGCGCGCGGACACCGTCGCGGGACTCGTACGGCTCAGGGCGGCCGAACCGGCGGAACTGGCAGACGCACTGCGCGGCCAGCGCGTCGGCAGGGCCGGCATCTCACCGCCCTTCGGGGAACTCGCCGCGGCGGCCCAGGGACTGCGCCTCGCGCAGCGTGCGCTGGAGACGCTGCCGCCCCGTAGCGGGGCGGTCGCCTCGCTGGACGACCGACTGGTGCACGCGGCGCTCGGTGCCGAGCCGGAGATCGCCGACCGTCTCACGGTGCGCTATCTCGACGGCGTCCTGGAGAGCAGTGCCGAGCGCGACGTGCTGCTCGGGACGCTGCGGGTCTGGCTCGACTCGGGCTGCTCGGCGTCCGGCACCGCGACCCGCATGTTCTGTCACCGCAACACGATCCTCAACCGCATCGGCCGCGTCGCCGAACTGAGCGGCTGGCCCGCCGACTCGGGTGAGGCACGACTCGGATGGGCCCTCGCGCTGCGCGCCCTCGAACTGGACCGCTGACCCGAGGGGCCGCTCGCGGGCGGAGCCGCAGCAGCCCGTGCGCTGGCCCGTGCCGTGGGATCGGCCGTCCGCCGGGACGGCCGCTGACCTCCCGCAAGGCTCCCGCACGGCTCCCGCACGGCGGCCCGTGCCGTTGCCCACCGCGCCGACCACGGTGTTGGGCGTCTGCACATGGTCGCCGTCCGGCGCCCTGGCCGAAGCTGAGGCGATCGGGCAGACCGTTCGTACGCGCAAGGGAGCCACTGTGCAGTTGAGCGTCGCCACCATCCTGCAGGAATCCGCCGTCCGCCATCCCGACCGGATCGCGGTCGTCGACGGGGACGTCCGCATCACCTACCGCGACCTGTGGCAGGACGCCCTGCGGCTCGCCGCCCGGCTGAGGGCCGAGGGTGTGAGGACCGGGGACCGGGTCGCTCTCCTGCTGCCCAACTCCGCCGACTTCCCGCGCGCGTACTACGCCGTACTCGCCGCCGGGGCCACGGTGGTGCCCGTACACGCTCTGCTGGTCGCCGCAGAGGTCGCGTACGTGCTGCGGCACAGCGGCTGCCGCGCCGTGGTCACCGCCGACCCGCTCACCTCGGTCGCGGAGGCCGCCGCCGACCACGCCGGGGTGCGCGTCCTGTCCGTCGACTGCGACGGCCAGGCTCTGGACGCCGCAGAACCGCGCGACCCGGACGACACCGCGGTCATCCTCTACACCAGCGGTACCACCGGCAGCCCCAAGGGAGCGCTGCTCACCCACGCGAACCTGGTGCTCAACGCCACCGTGTGCGCCCAGGACCTGTTCGCCCTCACACCTGACGACATCGTCCTCGGCTGTCTGCCGCTGTTCCACAGTTTCGGCCAGTCCTGCGCGATGAACGCCGCCCTGCGCGCGGGCGCGACCCTGGTCCTGGCCGCCCGCTTCACCGGACCCGGCGCCCTCGCACTGATGGCGCGCGAAGCCGTGACGGTGTTCATGGGGGTGCCGACGATGTACCACGCACTCGCCGAGGCGTCCGTGCCGGGCGGGCCTCGACCGGTCGGCCTGCGCCTGGCGGTCTCCGGCGGCGCCGCCCTCCCGGTCGCGCTCCTCGAACGCTTCGAGGCCGCCTTCGACGCCGTGATCCTGGAGGGCTACGGGCTCACCGAGACCTCCCCCGCGGCGACGTTCAACCGGCCCGCCGGGCGGAAGCCAGGGACGGTGGGCCGCCCGATCCGGGGCGTCGAGGCCGCCGTCGCCGACGCGCGGATCGAGGACCGCGTCGTCGCCCTGGCTGACGGCGAGATCGGCGAGGTCGTCCTGCGCGGCCACAACGTCTTCGCCGGCTATCTCGACGACCCGGCGGCCACCGCAGCCGTCCTCGTCGACGGCTGGTTCCGTACCGGCGACCTCGGTGTCAAGGACCCGGACGGATTCCTGACCATCGTCGACCGCAAGAAGGACTTGATCATTCGCGGCGGTTTCAACGTCTACCCGCGCGACGTCGAGGAGACGCTGGCCCGCCATCCCGGCATCGCGCAGGTCAGCGTGGTCGGCTTGCCCGACGAGGCCATGGGCGAGGAGATCTGTGCCGCCGTGGTGCCGCACCCCGGGGCACAGCTCCGGCCGGACGACCTCGTCGCCTGGGCCCGGGAACGGCTCGGCCGGCACAAGTCCCCCCGGATCGTGCGCGTCGTCGGCTCTCTGCCGCTCGGCCCCAGTGGCAAAGTCCTCAAGCGGGAACTCCGGGAGACGTGCGCATGACCCTCTTCGACACCCTGTCCGGCACGGTCCGGGCCCCCGGCGCCCGCCCCCTCCTGGGAGGGCGCACGGAATGCGACCACCTTCGGGCCCACCGCTCCCAAGAACCCGTACGCCGCCCCGCTGGACGTGCTCCTGCCCGACCCCGACCTCCCCGGTGACGCCTGCCTCAACCTCAACGTCTGGACTCCCGCCCCCGACGGGCAGCGCAGGGCGGTCATGGTGTGGATACATGGCGGATCGCTGCGCAACGGCTCCTCCGCCGTTCCTGTCTACGACGGGCGGGCCTTCGCCCGCGAGGGGGTGGTACTGGTCTCGCTCAACTACCGTCTCGGCATCGAGGGCTTCGGAGTCTTCCCCGACGCTCCCGCCAATATCGGACTGCGCGACCAGCTCGCCGCTCTGGCCTGGGTGCGCGACAACATCCACGCCTTCGGCGGCGACCCGGGCAACGTCACCGCCTTCGGCGAGTCGGCAGGCGCCATCAGCATCGCCGCCCTGATGACGAGCCCCCTCGCCGCCGGGCTGTTCCACCGGGCCGTCCTGCAGAGCGGAGCCCCCGAGGCCCTGCCGCTCACCCGCGCCGCGCGCACCACCACCGCCGTGGCGAAGCACCTCGGCGTCGACGCCACCGCCGCGGCCTTCGCCCGTGTCGACCCCGCGCGACTGCTCGCCGCCCAGGGCACCGTCACCTCCGGCGGCACCCCCCTGACCGGCAGCCACGGCTTCCACCCGGTGATCGACGGCGACGTCCTGCCCGTGGCGCCCGCCGCCGCGATGGCGGCGGGCGCCACGGACGGCATCGACGTACTGCTGGGCAGCAACACCGACGAGTACCGGCTGTGGTTCGTGCCCAGCGGCCTCGTCGACCGGATCGGCCCCGTTACCCTGCGGGCGGCCGTCCTCAAGAACCGTGCCCCCTGGCGGGCCCCACGCGTCTACCGGGCTTCCCGTCCAGGCGCCTCACCCGGCGAGATCCTCGGTGCCATGGCCACCGACAGACTGCTGCGGGCCCCACTCCACCGCCTCGCCGACGCCCGGACCGGCCGGCCGGGCAGGACGTATGTCTACGAGTTCGCGTGGCCCTCACCGGTGCGGCGGCTCGGAGCCTGCCACGCCCTGGAACTCGGGTTCGTCTTCGACACGCTCGACACCGCCGACAGCCGGATACTGGCCGGCGACGCCGCGCCGCGCGAGCTCGCCCGGGCGATGCACACCGCCTGGAGGGCCTTCGCCACGCACGGGGACCCCGGCTGGGAACCCTGGAGCGACGCCCGGCCCGTGATGACCTTCGACGCCGACGACACCCGGATCGTCTACGCCCCCCGGGACGAGGAACAGCGCCTCTGGGACTGACGGCCCCGTCCCCCCGCCCGCTCCGGCGCGCCGACGGAGGCCGGTACCCGCACACCCGCTGCCACGCCACACCACCCTCGGCCGTACGGTGTGCGGGGGAGCCGGTCCGTTGCGGACGCCGATGTCGAGGGTGCCGCCCGCGGCGCCGTTGGCGGTGACCCGAACGACCGCGCCCAGGGGCGTGTTTGGCGGCGTTGGGCAGCGCCTCCTGGACGATCCGGTAGCAGGTCCGTCCGACGCCGTCGGGCGGGGTTCCGGTCACGGCGTCGGTGAGCCGGACGTCGAGACCCGAAGCGTGGGCATCGGCCACCAAGTTGGGGACCCGGTCGAGGGAGGGCTGCGGCCGTTCCGGGCGGCCGGGGTCAGCGCGGGAGGACGCCGAGGACCTCCCGCAGCTCTTCCAATGCCTGGTGGGAGCCCTCAGTGATACCGCGGACCAGGACGCGGTTCTCGTCTGCCGAGAGGTCATCGCCGTGGTCGGGCCCCCGGCCTGGATGGCGACCAGTGAGATGCGATGGGCGAGGACGTCGTGCATCTCGCGGGTGATCCGGTTGCGCTCCCGGGGCCGTGCCTGCGCAGCCCGCGCGCGCTCTGCTCCCGCTCCGGCCCGGGACCAGACCAGGAACCGTCGGTGCGCGGTGGACTTCGACATGGTGAAACACGGTGGCCGCCGCCTGAAGCTCGCCACCCGTGCCTCAGGAACCGGGCCCCGAGCCGGAGCCCGCCACGGCCTGATGCAATGTCAGCTCCCCGCGCCACACTGGCCTCCTCGCCAACAAGCAGGGGGCCAGTGTGGCGTTCAGGGCCGTACACGCCGAGTGGGGACCCGTCTTCGCATACCTGCCCGACCTCGGGTGCGGACGCATCTGGGAAGCGGTCTGGAAGACCGGCCGCCCAGCTCGCCCCGATCACCGGCGCCGACATCACTGTCCGCGCCGAGCGGATGCACGCAGACGGCGTCACCTCGATCTGGTTCAGCGACCGGCCCCGCCCGCCCTGGCTCGGCACCGTCCCCTCCGTACCCCTGGAGCGGCCGGACGGCGAGAAGCACCTCACGGTCGCGGAGGGACTGGTGAAGTTCGAGAGCCGCAGCTGGAAGGCAGTGCCAGCCTCCCTGACCCAGTTCCTTAACTGGGCGTTCGCCAGCAGGATCGTCCAGCACACCCCGCGGACCCCGATGCGGTACGGAGCCTGTCGTGTCCGGCGAGCCCGTCGTTGTCTCTGTGACAGGGATATCGAGTCCACGAGGTGGCTTCAGGTGCTCTCACTGTCCGTTTCAGTCTCTTAGCTCGGTCTCAGAAGCCGTTGTCGTACCGATCATGGTGAGCGTGGGTTCGAGTGCGGCGACTCGGGCGGGTGATTTCCGGCTTGCCGGGCATGGAGGCAGGGCCTCCTGCACAGCTCGTGGGTGTCGAAGTCCATGAGCAACAGGAGGCCCTGGTGCCGCAGTCTTCCGTGTCGTTGCCTGCTGCGTCCAACTCGCCCGCCCGGCCGTGTGATTGCCTCGCGCACGTGTACGGCAACGCGACCGATCGCGCCGAGCGTGTGCGACGCTACCCGTCGGACATGACCGACGCGGAGTGGGCGGTGGTCCGCAGCCTGCTACCGGTGCCGGCATGGATGAACGGCAAGGGCGGCCAGCCGGAGGGCTACTGCCACCGGCAGATGATCGACGCAATCCGGTATCTCGTGGACAACGGGCAATGCCGTTGCTTGAGAGGTGCAAGTAGTTCCTCTCCCGGGCACGGTGACTGCCGGGGTGCTGGTTCGTTGACCGG